>JARFQI010000072.1 GCA_029287855.1 Arenicellales bacterium
GGTTAAGGTCAAGATTAAAGACGAAAGACCAAGGACCAAAGACTAAAGATTCGCCCTTCATCGTCATTCCGGCATGTCTTTAGCCGGAATCCATTCTTTTAAAGACTCTGGATACCGGCCTTCGCCGGTATGACGGTTGCATGATTGAAATGATGTACTTTTATGTCAGGTGCTAGTTAGCAGGTGTTGACCTGGATTTTGATCTTACTACCCCTTTTGTGTTGTCGAGCACTGGAAGTTTAGAGCGGAATACAGCGAGGACTGTCTGAGCGATAGCGAGTTCCGCAGCGCCGCTCTACGCTGAAGCGCACAGAGACGCCGTAGGCCAACACGGCAGGATGGCATTTCTTTTGGACCCTTTTCTTTGGTCACTCAAAGAAAAGATACTCGCCCAGAAAGGGCGAAAAACTAAGCGGTGCGTTAGCACAAGAAAACTAAAGAAACCTAATCAGCCGTGCGTCAACAAATAAAATAAAAAAACCCAAATCCCCCCAAGTGTATAATATGAAAAACCAACCAGCAGAAACAACGATGAAACTCTCAGACTGTATAGATAATGCCGCTAAACAAATGGATGCAGCAGAGCTTGTTTACGGTCATGGTACTGATAATTCATGGGACGAGGCTGCATGGCTGGTGCTGCACGCCCTTGGTATGCCGGTGACTGAAGAAGCCGACCTTGAGCTCACCATCGAACCTTCACAATTAACCGTGATCAACCAAATAATTAAGCAGCGAATTGAAACCCGGAAACCTGCTGCCTACCTGACTGGCACCGCATGGTTTTGCGGACTGCCCTTTCATACCATGGAAGGCGTTATTGTCCCGCGTTCCCATATCGGTGGTTTTCTTCTTGATGCAGGACAACCCTGGATAAATCCGAATTCTGTTAAACGGATTCTAGACCTTTGCACTGGCAGTGGCTGCATAGCTGTCGCTGCAGCCATGACATTTCCTGACGCCAAAGTTGACGCATCAGACATTGATCATCTTGCCCTGACTCTCGCTGAAAAAAATATCGCTGAGTACGACCTTGATGGTAGGATTAACTTGATTAAATCAAATCTTTACCAGAACCTGTCTGCTACGTACGACCTGATCCTGTCAAATCCACCCTATGTCCCACAGGCTGAAATAGACCATTTCCCTGCTGAATATCAACATGAACCTGCAGCTGCCTTCGATGGCGGGGCTGACGGACTCGACCTTGTCCATATAATCCTTAAGGATGCAGCCGGCTTCCTCTCAGACGGCGGTCATATTGTGGTCGAAGTTGGTGAAAGCTGGACCACACTTGAACAGGCTTACCCGAAGATTCCATTTAACTGGTTAGAAACCGGTGTTGAGGATTCCGGACTATTTATAATGGATAAATCGGAATTGGAAAGGTATTTTTAACCAGTTTTCACCCTTTACGGAAAAAAAACTACTCAGATTGAGGCAGCAACCTAAGCTTCATCTGAATCAACGATTGATTGCCGACCAGAGAAGAAACGCCATATCCAGCTGTCTGATGCCTGTTCCCCTGTCTGAACATAATGGAGGGCATTGCAGTTATTGAGTACCCATGCTACCTCATCCCTGACGCCTTCGCGTGAACAAAACAAAATCTCGTCTCCCTCCTCTAGTGGGCGATCATCTTCAGGCAAAGTGATCAGTTTGTAGCCAGCACCCTTATCTTCGTCAGCCCGCGAGATCATCAAAACCATTAGATGCAGTTTTTCTTCCCGGTTCAGGTGGTTTCTGTTTAAATCTCCCACCACTACCTGGTCGCCCTGTTGAAGAACTCGAACGACTGCTGGAGCCTCCCTATCATTGATGTTTATTCCCCAGGTATCAGGGGTTGTTTCACCTACTACTGCGATGAGGCGGCTAACCAGTTCACAGGACCACTGATTGCCATGTGACTGTACCTGCTGAAGAAAGCTTGCCAGTAGTGGAGCCAGGATTACCGACAGGATTTCATGAGCAATAATGTCACTCCGTTCCATAACGATATCAAGTTCCGCATTTTGAAACAGTTTCTTATTATCACCAAGGTTCTGACGGGCTACGGTAAACAGATCCTGTTTTTGCTCCTTGGCCGTATAAATTATTGAGAGATTATTGGTATCGTTATTAGTGCCTGCAACAATTCCTACAGCTTCAGAGATCCCCGCATTTCTCAATGTTACTGCTTCTGTTCCACGGCCTTTTATACTTCCTTCAGGTGGTTCAGTAAGTTCATGGTCTGATTCAATGATACGTGTGGTAATGCCTTCAAAAGTTAAAAACCGGTGTACGGCTTTACCAAATCGGCCAAAGCCGCACAACAGCCACAGCCCGCGTGGAGGTATCACGGGCTCTAACAGCCGCGTGCCGGGGACGCCGGTCAGCCACTGATTAATCAGATAGCTACTGGGTGAATGCAGCGCCATTGCCAGACGTGAGGCAAAGCTTTCAAACGGATTAACAATATAGTCAGTACTGAATGAGCGCATATTCGCTTCTGTATCAAGCGACTCCGCACGACAAATGACTTTCACTGTTTTCTTTAACAGCCGGCAGGTTATCGCAATTTTTAGATTTACTTCGTCTGAATCTGTGAGTGCGACCACGCCCTGACAGTTATCATTGAACAAGCCTGCTTCAATAAGTATTCTGCTATTTGATGCATCTGCCTCCAGAGCAGGGACAAATTGTGGGATATCAGTCATTGACAGCTCATCAATTCTTTCACTGTCGCTATCAATCACAACGGTACGAAACCCACGGTTGTTTAACGAGTACACAAGCAGGCTCGCGGTTTCTCCATATCCACAGATGATGAAAAAATTTTCACCCAGTTTCTTTACGCTGCGGGTAAACCTTCCCTCTTCTATTGCACGTTTAAGCAGATTATTCTGCACCAGCGAAAGAATTGAGCCAATGGCATAGACCCAGCTGACTACAGACAGATAGATAGTGATGGTCGCCCACATCCGCTGAGCAACAGAAAAAGGTTGAGGCAGTTCACCAAATCCTATTGTAGTTGCCATATAACTGACAAAGTAAATCGAATCGAAGAAGGTCATATGCCAGCGCTGGCCATTCTCATCGATGCCTGGTATCACAACAAAACCCAGGATAGAAATGGAGTAACTAGCTATCAGCACCAGCAAAGGTATACGCATGCGGCGCAAGATCAGCGAGGTGACCTTTGTCATACTGGCTTATCCATATCTTATTTAAACAAACCTGCTTATTTTCTTAGTGACATGGTTTCTACAACCAGCAGGACTACTGACGTAATATTGGCCAATAATGCACCGGCGGAGAGTGACACTACGATACCTAGTACATCATTTCCCATATCCAGAACATATAAACCTACGCCCCAGGCTACTGCCGCTGCAATTAAGTGTAAATCAGCTACCAGCGATGTCGCCAGCAAGACAGCCCCTATATGGGTCCGGTCACCGAATTTTAGAACGGTTGCAATCAGATTAACCACGATTGCCGCATACAATTCATAGACATTATGATGTAAAGGATCATTCATATCGCCGACAAAAAAACCAAAATTCATTGTCAGGGCAAGTACAATAAAGAAAGCAAAAACGACTTTTTCCAGATTCATTTTTTTTATCCCGTACATTGTTAATTACAGGAAATATTGTGATCTCTTACTACACAGGTAGCAAGCCCTGAATTAAACTGCGATCCTCAATAATCCTTAGTCATGGATACCGATATTGTTTTTGCTGCTTCATTGATTAATGGCAGGCAATGTTGCAGGGCGTATTCATCCAAGTTAAAGCTACCTTAGCTGCAGGGGTCTCCTGGTAAAGAAGTTAATTTCAATATGACATGCCAGGAAATACCGAATATTTTGTTAAGCTTGCGCCGGATGTTTTTCTCGGCTAAGTTCAACCCCCACAACCGCGGTACAGATAAAATTGCAAAACGAATCAGCAGATGCTCAAGAGTCACAGCCACTAAGTACTCAAACTCAATCACTCGATATCAGAAGGCTTGTTTACCCTCTTTATCAAAGCCTGCTATGGATACGACTGTTTGCTGCCTGCCTGATCTTTTACGGGGCATTGATTACTGTAACTGGCGTTGGTGTACTTGTTGCGTGGCTACCTATGTGGATCGGTGTAATCCTGTTGCTAGCCAGCAAATCGATAGCCACTGCCTATAAGGAAAATGATGAACATGCCTTTATGCACTCCATTTCCCGCCTGAAAACAATTTTTATCACTCTCGGCTTATCTTCTATTGCGCTGATTATTGCCAGTATCTATTTAATAAAGTATGCAATCGATAAATCACTTTTCTAAGACATGTCATTATTCCTGATAATCCATCTCTTATGGCAAAGGACATGAAAATTCGCCAGACATACTCCGGAATAGCAGCTGCAGCACTGATTCTGTTTAGTCAGCCCGGTGATAATCTTTATACAGATACCCCTTGCAGAGAATGGTGACTGCATTGAACACGTCAATAGCTCAAAGTGATCCCCGTTATCATATACTCACTCTCGCTGCGCGCATCAAGCCTGACGAGCAGGATAAAGAAAATCTGCGACAGGCAATAAAGTCTTTCGATGACTGGGACACACTGGTCACCGAAGCAGAAAACTATTCCGTCGCACCCCTGCTTTTTACCAACCTGCGTGAAAGTAATATAGAGATACCGTCGACATCAAAGCGGCAGCTCTACGCGCTGGTTCAACGCCATCGTTGGGCAAATGATGCCCGTGCCAAGGCACTCATTGAAATTACCGAAGCCTGCCAAGCACGTTCTATACAATTAATCGTTTTAAAGGGCGCATTTCTTGCTCACACCATCTATCCACACCCTTCGTTGCGCCCAATGAGTGATATAGACCTGCTTGCTCCAGCAGATAAGGCAGCAGAAGTTATAAAAATACTACGGGAACTTGGTTATAGCGCCCCCGAACAGGCTAGTAGCCAGTATTTGAGCGAGCATCATCACTTGCCCGGAGCCCACACTACCCGGGATGGCCAGGGTATTCTTGTCGAGGTACATCATGATGCACTAAGTGGTGACGTTGATGCATCAATAACAACGCTGAACCTGACCGCCCCTTTACAGCAATTTACCATAAATGGCACCAGCAACCTTGCCCTCGGTCATCAGGACCAGTTGCGTCACCTTTATCACCACATGGCTGAGCCTGCTACAAAATTAAAGTTAATATGGTGTGTGGATATCGTCTACTATGCTAGTCATTTTGCCAATGAAATTGACTGGCAAGGACTCGAAAAAAATTACCCAAAGGTGATAAACGCTCTCAGGCTGGTTGACTTCATTATACCGCTACCTGCGAATGTACGTCCTCACGTAAGAGAAAACAAAGGTGGAATGCCTGCTGAAACTGGAATCAGCATCCTGCCTCTGAGTTCAATACTACGTAAACCGGTTAAAAAGCGTATTAGCGATCTCCTCTATCCATCAAACTGGTGGTTGCATTTATACTACGGCATATCTCCCGATGACAGCTTGTTTTTAACCCGCTGGGCTCGACACCCCTGGCAGGTTGTTTTGTGGATTAGTAGAAGATTACGTGCTTCAAACAATCATTCATAAGTTACCTGTTTAATGCCTGTTGACCCATTAAAAGACACTGATTATCGGAAAACAGCAGTATTTACCATAAAAGAAAGCTAAATTAGATATGCTATATATAAATATCATCAGACAGCTGATAAATGAATATCGAGAAAGTACATCGTCCAATATTGATACCTGCTGACAGTCAACTGCGCAACAAATCGGTTGCGGCTGCGTCAATTCTAATTGTAGCTCCAGCTTTTTTAATATGGGCCTTACCCTCGTCACAAGAGTATCTGCTAAAACTATTTTCTGAAAATAACTCAAGAACAGTATTCAGCCTGCTAATTCTTTTTTACTCACTTTTCTCTATCCTCGCCATCATGCTCATAACAACCGGGACAACTTTAATCCAGACCGCACGAAAAATTCATCAGAGTCGACGATTCCCCGCGCCTGATATGCGGGTTATCAGGGATACATGGCTGGTCACAGGCGGGCGTGCTAAATATATTGCCTATCTGCTGACTGCTACAGGCTTATTGCTTTTTATAGGCGGTGCATCGGTACCCTATTATTTTCATAATCTGTTATTACAGCTGCTAGTGCCTATTAGCTAGATTCATTGTACAAATAATATTTGCATTACTGAAACTGAACACACAGCTCAGCTTATCTATAGCGATGAAAATACTTTTTCTGCTGCATCAAGAGTAATACTAATTTCTTCCGGACCATGCGCTGCTGATACAAAACCTGCTTCGAATGATGATGGTGCCAGGTTTCTCCCCGGATCCAGCATGCCATGGAAGAACCTGTTGAAACGCTCGACATCACAGGCCATTACATCGGCAAAGCAGGTAACATTTCCACTATCGGTGAAAAACAGGCCAAACATTCCCCCAACCTGGTTATAAGTCAGATCTATTCCGGCAGCCGCTGCACGTTCCTGAATACCAGAAACCAGCTGTAGCGCCGTAGCTGAAAGTTGATCGTAAAATCCATCTTGCTGAATATTCTCAAGCATGGCCAGGCCAGCAGACATGGCGACGGGATTACCCGATAGTGTTCCTGCCTGATATACCGGTCCATCCGGGGCAACTTGATCCATCAGCTCAGCTCTGCCACCGAATGCCCCTACCGGCAGACCACCACCTATTACTTTACCCAGAGTCGTCAGGTCGGGGGATACAGAGTAATGTGCCTGGGCTCCACCTAGTGCAACACGAAAACCTGTCATTACTTCATCAAAGATAAGCACAGTACCGTACTGGTCACACAGATCTCGCAGCCCCTGGAGAAAACCCGGAACAGGAGGCACGCAATTCATATTGCCTGCCACGGGTTCAACAATAATACAGGCAATCTCATTGCCCTCTGCTGCCATTACCTCGGCAACCTGTTGCAGGTTGTTGTATTCCAGAGTTAATGTGAGTCTTGCCAGGTCCGCAGGTACGCCTGGTGAAGTAGGTACACCAATCGTCAGTGCACCAGATCCAGCTTTCACCAGTAATGAGTCCGAGTGTCCGTGATAACAGCCTTCAAACTTGATCAGCTTGTCCCTGCCTGTGGCACCGCGTGCCAGGCGAATTGCACTCATTGTTGCCTCGGTGCCCGAGCTGACCATTCTTACTTTTTCGATAGACGGCACCAGCTCACAAACAAGATCCGCCATTTTTGTTTCCAATACTGTCGGTGCGCCGTAACCCAATCCTGCTTCCAGCTGTCGCTTAACAGCACTAATTACTGCTGGATGGGAATGGCCAAGTATCATCGGACCCCATGATCCTACATAGTCAATATATTCACGTCCTTGCTCATCCCATAGTCTTGCGCCTGCGCCGCGATTAAAAAATATTGGTGATCCACCTACTGACTTGAAGGCCCGTACCGGAGAATTCACGCCACCAGGTATATGCTTTGAGGCCTGCAGGAAAAGTTCTTCATTGTTCATCTTTGTATCATCCTGTATATATTGTTTAATGCTCACTCTGGTGTGGCGTTATAGTCGATTTTCTATTCTCTATTCAGCGGGAATCGCATTATGAATGTAACTGGTATTGTTTGCTTAATGACTATTCTCGATTTTGCCAGCTGAACATTGCACAGAACTCCTGACTGCTACGATAAGGGTCAGCAGTAGAAAATACACTGTTTATGACAGCAACAGCGCTGGCACCGGATGATATCAGAAGCGGAACATTTTCTACCATAATCCCCCCTATTGCGACCAGCGGACGATCGAACCGTTTGCTGGCCTTCTGCAAAGTTTCAATAGCTGCCGGTGTTGCACTCGGTTTTGTTGGTGAAGGATAAAAACTTCCGAAGGCAAGGTAATCAGCGCCATCATGAACCGCAAGTTCAGCACGTTCGAGACTGTTGTAGCATGTGGCGCCAATAAGTAAACCCGGGTACAGACGCCTGGTTTCGCTGACGCTAGCATCGTTTTTACCACAATGCACACCATCAGCATTCACCTGCATGGCAAGTTCGACGTCATCGTTGACAATAAAGACAGCTCCGGAATCACTACATAATTTTCGTAATTCCCTGGCCTGTCTCAAGCGTTTTTCCTTATCAGAGCTTTTATCTCTGTACTGCAGTACGCTGCAGCCTCCGCTGAGGACTAAACGCACTTTATCGCACAATATATCATCATCGATTGTTGCCGTATCCGCTATTGCATAGAGGCCACGGATGTTTGCTGCCTGTGGATGCACCATCAGTCTTCGCTGCTTAATTCTGGCAAAGCGTACATTCTGTTCGGGAGATGCTGACCGTGTCCAGGTTTGAAACCTGACTGAAGTGAATTGATGACGAATCGTTGCGCATGATCTAATGCCTGTTCCATATCGAGCCCTTGGGCAATTCCCGCAGCAATAGCGGAAGCGAGGGTACAACCTGATCCATGATACTCGAACTGCAGACGCGGCCAGACCCATTGCCTTAGCATGCTACCCTGTCTGTAATAGCGGTTTATCACCGCGCTGGTTTCAGCATGCGTGCCTGTGATCATACATTCACAGCGGCTGTCTGGAGAATATAATAGTGCAGCACATTCATCAGCATCAACAGGGGCTGATGCTTCTTTCCCTGCGAGTAGCGCTGCTTCCGGGATGTTCGGGCTAATTAGCGATGCAATCGGCAACAACAGCTGATTAATTGAATATGTTAGTGAGTCTTCACTTAATCTGTCATTCTTATTGCTGCTGATTACCGGGTCAACAATCAGTGGAATGTCAGGCCGCCCCTTCAACACTGACGCAATCACAGAAACAATTGCACTATTTCCCAGCATACCTGTTTTGACTGCTGAGATAGACATGTCGTTAAGCACCGCCTGCATCTGTGCCTGGATCAAATCGGCTTCTAGCAGTTGAAATTTCTCAACCGCCGTCGTGTCCTGAATAGTTAAAGCCGTTACCACTGGTGCAGCATGGCAGCCCATAGCAGCTAGTGTCTGTATATCTGCACACAAGCCGGCACCACCTGATGGGTCCATACCGCCGACAACCATTACAACGGGTGGAGAGATTTCTTGCTTATTCATTATTCTTAGGAGTTAATTAATTCGTTTCGGTCTAAAATTATCCACTGCCTGCCTGAGTTGTTGCTGCCGGTCCAGTCCTGTTTTTCCTGCATACTGAATAGCAATGTAAGCTTCCGTAACAGGTCTTACCATCTGCTGCAAATCCGGTCTTAACTTAATCACCCTTCTGGCAAGCTCAGCAGGCCCTTCTGATGGAGATCGAACAATTCCAATACGTGACAGACGATGACAAAATTTCTGATACAGTATTTCTGTCGGGTCGACAATCTTTTTTCTGTGAAATAAAAACCATGCCTGAAGACTTACCACCACAGATACCAGGGCAACTAAAAGGTATACAAGTTTACTCCAGTTTGTTTGAGCAAACCCTATCCACTTTAACAAACCAGTCTGGTTTTCAGCTCCGTAGTCAATTACCCACTTATACCAACGCGTATTCACACCATCCCAAAACAATCTTAGATCTTTTATTGTCTTATTTAACAAAGAACCGGACAAAACCGACTGCAGCTGATCACCGGTTAGATTACCAAGCTGCTGGCCTTGCTCAACAAGTTGGCGTATTGCTGACAGTCCATACTCAATTCTCTCCGGCGCTACTGCTGAGGTAGGATCCACCCTTATCCAGCCTCTTTTTTCATTCCATACTTCAGACCAGGCATGTGCATCACTCTGACGGACTATCATATAGCCGCCCTGTTCATTCCATTCTCCGCCCTGGTAACCGATAACAACACGCGCAGGGATACCTGCCAGACGCATCATCATTGTGAATGATGATGCGTAGTGTTCACAATATCCCTTTCTCGTATCTAGCATAAAGGTTTCTAGCGGATGCTCACCAAGTAAAGGAGGCTGCAGGCTATAGATAAAATTATTATTACGATAAAAGGATAATACACTGTTGATATACTCATTATTGCTGCTTGAATTGCTATAAAGCTCACGAGCCAGCTGCTTGACCCGCTCTCCGGTTACCGAGCTCGTATCCATGTTTCTTTGCCGTTCTTTCTCGGTAACACCAACAAATTCATAGTCGGTAGCTGATTGTAATTTTTGCTCCTTTCTTTCTCTCAGCGTGCCGATACTGCGTAAAGTTTGGCCGCGACCCCAAACGAGGTCAGCGGGCCTGGCCAGCGGTATGTCGAGTGCAAAAACCCATTTTTTATTTGATGCCTCCTGGAGTATCGAATACTCAACAACGTCATCCGGGGAATAACGTATTTGATTTTCTATAACTTCATCTTCTCCATGCTCTTTCCATGTTCCCATCTGATACTGTTCAAGTACCAGCCCTCGCCAGTATCGCTGTTTTGCTGCTGGTACCGAGGCTGAAAACTCTACCCTGAATGCTACATTTTCACTCATATTCAATTCATTGATGCTGCCCGGTTTCATCGTGTCTGACATGCCTGTAAGACCGGAGTGGCTATCGCCGGGTAAACCAAACAGCCCCCCCGGCAAGCGAGGAAATAGAACAAACAATAATACGGCTATCGGCAACCCCATCATTACCAGTGATGCTGCCCGCTTAAGCATGCCGAGTAAATCATGCCTGACTCTATGGTTTAAATACATCATTACCGCGAACAGAATGATTACAACTGCCAGCAAATAAATACCAAGCCAGATACTTTGCGAATAGAGAAAACTAGTCAAAACAATAAACATGCACAGAAAAACTACAAGCATGAAATCTCGCTGGCTTTTTAACTCGAAGAACTTTAATAAGGTCAGCGCTATCAGCATTGCGACACCGGCATCGCGGCCAAGCAGCGTATGATAGTGTTTAAACAGAAAGAAGATTACTGTGAATAGAAAAATTATGCGGAGAATGCTGCCAGGCTGACGCCCTTTCGCAGTCACTATTTTATAACTCCAGCTGAACACAATGATGGCAAGCCCGGCCAGCCATACCGGCAACCTTGTCACATGCGGACTGACTGCGAGTAGAAATGCACACATCAGAGCAATCAATGCCTGTTTGTCTGGTTGAATCTCCTGACCCGCACTAATATGGAATTTTTTGCTTAATATGCTCAAAATTAATTCAATACAAAGCTAGAATCTTCAGGCATTTTGCTACTTGCCTTTCATCACTAGACGGCTGGACTTGAACGCCAGGAAGATCAATTCCAAACCGTATTCCCAGTGCACCAGCTTCTATTACCCAGCGTGTTAACAAACTAATTCGCTGTTCCCTGTCACCGCGTGTATCATCCCAGTTAAATACCATTTGCGGCATATCGCCACCCAGGAATTCCTTGCTGTAAAGCCCCTTCCCTCTCGCATAGGTTTTCCAGTCTATGTGTTGCGGCGAATCGCCCTTTCGATATTGTCGCAACCCCGAATAATCATCATTACTGTTTCTGCTCTGCATCGGTTTATAACTATTTTCTGTGTATCTGGTCGGAAACTCCTGCCATTCAGCTGGCCTGGGATAAACCAGGCCCTTTCTACCTAATTCAGCTGGTCTACACCACGAAAAAAATAGCCCTAGAGGAAAGCGTGTATTCACTTGTACTGCTGGCAGCGTATACCATCCCCGTAATTTAACCAGTGTGTTGCACTCAATATTTAAACTTTCATTTGCAGTGAAATCTCTTCGCCGGCTTTGATTGTCCTTGATATCGATACCAATATCATAGCGGTCACGCGCTGTGTGGTTGGAAAGAATAAGCGTATAACTCAGTTTTTTACCGGCGAATACGGGTCTACATTCACCATAAGATAAACATATGCCTTCAAGATTTCGATGGGTATATAACATCGATACCGATACTGTTGAAAACAATGTAAAACACATTATGTATGCCAGAGAATTATTGTAATTCACTGCAACAAGTAACATCGCCAGAAGAACAAACGAAAACAGAATGCCATGCCGGGTAGGTAACATGTAAAGGTTTTTCCGTGAAAGGCAATATCCTTCCATTAAGCACCCTTTGTTATTTGCATGAGCTTGTTAACGACCTTGCAATTTCAGTATTGAACTATGGTCTTTTTATACTGGTGTTAATTCCAGCAAACGATATGCCGGATTGATACCAATATTTGTCTGTCCTTCCTGTTCCATCACCAGGGTCAGTCGGTGTCCGATAATTGCGGGCAGCACTTCCTGGATGTCTTCTGGCAGCACATAATCTCTTCCTGCCAGCATTGCCCATGCCCGTCCACCGCTTACCAGATCCAGTGCCGCTCTCGGAGATGCTCCATTAATGAACTCTGGAGAATTTCTCGATTGATCAACCAGATCCTGGACATAGTCCAGCAGGGCGGGAGTAGTTTTTATCGAATTCACTTCTGCCTGCCAGCTAATCAACTCGTTGGTTGAAATTATTGGTTGCAGCTTATTCAAATAATCCCTGCGGTCTTCTTTTTCCATTAGAAGCCGTTCAGATTTTCTGTCCGGATAACCGAGGCTAATCCGCATATAAAAACGATCTAGCTGTGATTCTGGTAAAGCAAATGTGCCTGTTTGTTCTAGTGGATTTTGTGTCGCTATTACAAAAAATGGATCAGGTAGTGGGTATGTTTCACCATCGATGCTTACCTGGCGCTCCTCCATAGCTTCTAGCAATGCACTCTGTGCCTTCGGCGATGCTCTATTGATTTCATCTGCCAACACCACACTTGAAAAAATCGGTCCCTTATGAAAACGGAAACTACTATCCCCTGTTTCAAAAACAGACACTCCTGTAATATCAGCTGGCAGCAGGTCACTGGTAAACTGGATCCTGCTAAAGCCAAGGCCCAGCGCCTTTGCCAGTGCATGTGCTAACAGTGTCTTACCCATTCCCGGCAGGTCTTCAATCAATAGATGGCCTTTTGCCAGAATACAGCAAAGGCACAAATCTATTTGTTTTTCCTTTCCAAGAACTATTTCGTTTAGAAACCTTCTAACTTCATAAAATCGCGTTTTCATTATTTACCTGGAATCTTCATAAGCTCCAAAAGGAAACTCTTCAATTGAAATTATTCATAAGGCACAGTATCGTTGTCATATAATAAGATGTCTATCTGCATGAGACAATTTCGTGTCTTTTTTATGAACATCATTGAAACAAAATAATTAAAATTAAATAAAATGAACAGGATATCTACCAGGTACCTAATTATGGCTGTGATAATACTCACTATGACAGCCTGTGCCACGACACAACAAAAAGATATTGATACTGAAGTTCAAACCCCGACTACTGATATTGTTAACACTGATCCCTTTGAAAAGGTAAATAGAGGGATATTTAAATTTAATCAGGACTTCGATGAGGCAATCCTCGTTCCATTTGCAAAGGGATATCGCAAAAACCTTCCAAGACCTGCACGACTGGCAATCTATAACTTCTTTTCTAATGCAGCGGAAGGAAGGAATCTGGTCAACAGCCTGTTACAGGGTAAATTGAACCATGCTGTCGATTCATTTTCTCGAATGTTTGTTAACACATTTTTTGGTATGTTTGGTTTTGTTGATATTGCTACACAAACCGGACTTGAAAGACGTGTTGAGGATATTGGCCAAACTCTAGCCGTCTGGGGAGCGGGCTTTGGACCCTATATCGTTTTACCCATCCTCGGGCCTTCCAGCGGCAGGGACATTTTTGGTCTATATAGTTATTTTTTCTACACAGATCCACTTGGCTACATTGATGATTCTACGTCCAGGTTCGCAATGCTCGTGCTTGATATGGTCGACACACGCTCACGCTATCTGCGTGCATCTTCAGTATTTGGTTTCGCCTCAGTTGATCCTTACCTGTTTGCCCGTGAAAGTTACTTTCAACAGCGTCTAGATATGATTTATGATGGAGCACCACCAGTAGATTATTAAAACACTCAGTCGTTCTTACTTTGCGATATGCGCCAACTATATCCTGACATCAAACCTAACCAGACATGGCAGCTGCAACGGGGCATACATAGCCTCTATATTGAAGAATGCGGCAATCCTGCAGGTATCCCCGTGGTTTTTCTCCATGGTGGCCCAGGTACCGGTTGTTCTCCGGCACATCGTCGTTTTTTTAATCCTGAAGAATATCGAATTATTCTTTTTGATCAACGCGGTTGCGGACGCTCAACACCGCACTGTTGCCTTGAAGAAAACACCACTAAACACCTGATTGATGACATAGAAGCAATTCGCCTATACCTGAATATTAACAAGTTGGTTCTATTCGGTGGCTCGTGGGGCTCAACGCTTGCCCTTGCCTATGCACAAAGCTATCCCGATGTTGTTATGGCTCTAATACTCAGGGGGATCTTCCTCTGCCGAGAGGATGAAATTCAATGGTTTTACCAATCCGGGACAAGCAAGTTATATCCTGATTACTGGGAGAACTTTATTTCTCCGGTTGACGAATCTGAACGGAGTGATATCGTTGGTGCCTATCATAAATTACTGACATCCGATAATGAGTTAACCAGGATGGCGGCGGCAAAAGCATGGGTACGATGGGAAAACCGCTGTTCTGAACTGACTTACCATGAAGCATCATCTCACAACGACACACGCAACTCTGCAGCCCTTGCGATGGCTTCAATTGAAAACCACTATTTTGTCAATAATTCCTTTTTATCCCCTAACGAACTAATTGATAACATTAAAAATATTTCTGACATACCCTCTATAATTGTTCATGGACGATATGACACAATCTGTCCACTGCAAAATGCCTGGGAATTACACCAGTCATGGCACGAGTCGCAATTAAACATTATCCCTGCTACAGGCCACTCTGCTTTTGAACCCGGAAACATCGATGCTCTTATTAAAGCGACTGACCATTTTTCATTATTGCTAAAAGGAAAAACATAAAATGGCAATTTATGTTATTGGTGATGTACAGGGTTGTTATAAATCTCTTCAAAAATTAATTAAAAATATCGGGTTTAAAGTTACTAGTGATCAGTTGTGGTTTTGCGGTGACCTTGTAAATCGAGGTCCACATTCAGCTGATGTTTTGCGCTTCGTTATGGATCTAGGTGATTCTGCAAAATGTGTGCTTGGCAACCATGACCTCAATCTACTGGCTGTAGCAAATGGTACACGGCAAAGCAAAAACCTGGACACGCTTGATAATATCCTTGAAGCTCCAGATAGTCTCGAAATGCTTAACTGGCTGCGCCATAGGCCACTGTTCTACCGATCGAAAGAATATCGAACATGTATAGTGCATGCGGGAATTTATCCCGCATGGTCTATTGGCAAGACAAAAAAACTGGCAGCAGAAGTACAACAGGTATTACGCAGTAGTGACTATAAGGTTTTCCTTGAAAAAATGTATGGCAACTATCCTGTTTACTGGGAAAAAACTCTGCAGGGATGGGACAGGCTCCGCTTTATAACCAATGTTCTGACCCGTATACGCTACCTTGATTCATCCGGTGCTCTCGATCTGAATATAAAATGTTCCCCCGGGAAACAGCCGCCCGGCTTTCAACCATGGTATGCGGTTGATGGAAAGCGTAAGGCATCCTGGAGGGTTTTCTACGGCCACTGGTCGACCCTTGGACTACATTGGCAAAATAATGCGATATGTCTCGATTCTGGCTGTCTCTGGGGAGGAAAACTGACCGCAGCTCGTATTGATACTGAAAAACTGCAGTTTATTTCAAATTCCTGCCCAAAATACACGTAACCTATTGATAATATTGAATAATTTAACGATATGTCGTGTACACTGATCGGCCTTTTAATAGTACCGCCAGGCTTTCTTTTAGAGAGCTCTCAGTAAGAAAAAACTGTATCTTAAACAAACAAAAGTTAGACATCCAGGTTTGCAGAAAATGCATTATCTTCTATAAATTTTCTCCTGGGTTCTACTATTTCACCCATTAGCATTGAAAATGTTTCATCTGCCGCTACACCATCCTCAACGGTAACCTGAAGCAGTCTTCTGACTTCAGGGTCCATCGTGGTTTCCCAGAGCTGGTCCGGATTCATTTCACCGAGACCTTTATAGCGTTGGATAGCGACCCCTTTTCTTGCCTGTGACATCATCCAGTTAAGTGCTTCTGAAAACTCACTGACAGACTGAACCTTTTCACGAACACGAATTGAAGCATCCTCCGCCAGCAATCCATGCAATGTCTTTCCTAATAAAACCAGTGTGCGGTACTCTGCTGATTTGAAAAGTGCAATATCAAAGCGGGTGCTTGAACTGGTACCATGCTTAGACCGGGTTATCATTATTTCGTATTCATCATTATCGCTTGCGACCAGTTGACCTGAATATGTGATTTCACCTTCTTTGCTATTCTCACTTCCTATGACCATGGCATCCAGATATTCCTGCATCCGTGCCTTATTTTTAAAATCATCACCGGCTATTTCCGGAATTTTAATCATTAGCTGCAGCAAGTAAGGATCATAGCGCTGCGCAAGCCGAGAAATTATAGCTTTGGCTGCAATATAGTCTCTACAGAGTTTTTCCAGCGGCTTTCCGCTTAACTCTTCTTTTCCTTCTCCTGTTGATAGTACTGCCTCTTCCAGCGCCTGGCCTAATAGATGCTCCTGCAATTCCAGGTCATCTTTAATATATTTTTCTTTTTTTCCTTTCGTTAATTTATACAGTGGCGGCTGCGCAATATAAATATGCCCGGTTTCTACAAGTTCCTTCATCTGCCGATAGAAAAAGGTAAGTAATAAAGTTCGAATATGTGAACCATCAACATCCGCATCAGTCATGATAATGATTCGATGGTAACGTAATTTCGTTTCATCAAAGTCATCTTTACCTATTCCAGTACCAAGCGCTTTAATTAATGTTCCTACTTCATCAGATGAAAGCATTTTATCGAAACGGGCTTTCTCAACATTTAATATCTTACCTTTCAATGGCAGGATTGCCTGGAACTTTCTGTCTCTTGCCTGTTTCGCTGAACCTCCGGCAGAGTCACCCTCCACCAGGTATATCTCACATAGCGACGGGTCTCTTTCCTGGCAGTCAGCAAGCTTGCCGGGTAAACCGGATATTTCCAGCGCACCTTTGCGCCGTGTCATATCTCGCGCTTTCCTGGCGGCGTCCCGTGCCCTGGCAGAATCTACAATCTTTTGTGAAATCAACCTGCTGTCTGTTGGGTTTTCCAATAGAAATTCGCTGAGTTTTTCACTCACCAGAGAATCTACAATACCTTTCACTTCTGATGAAACGAGCTTGTCTTTAGTCTGAGAAGAAAATTTTGGATCCGGAACCTTTACCGACAGAACTGCAACCAATCCTTCGCGGGCATCATCTCCTGATACATTGACTTTTGCTTTCTTCGCTATTCCTTTCGAATCAATATACTGGTTAAGACTTCTTGTCAAAGCAGTCCTGAATCCAGATAAATGTGTGCCGCCATCTCTTTGCGGAATATTATTGGTATAACAAAAAACATTTTCCTGGTATGAGTCATTCCACTGCATCGAAAGCTCTATTGTTACACCATCTTTTTCACCGGTTATTTCTATTACTTTATTATGTAATGTTGTTTTGTTTTGGTTCAGATGCTCGACAAAAGAAGTAATTCCACCTTTATACTCAAACACCTCTTCATCATTCGTTCTTTCATCTCGTAGAATAATGCAGGCACCAGAATTAAGGAAAGAAAGTTCTCGCAGGCGTTTTGCAAGCATTTTAAAATGCATATTGGTATCGGTAAATATCTTGCTGCTGGGCTTGAATCTAATCGTTGTACCGGTCTTTTCAGTCTTACCTGTTTCTTTAAGTGGCGCATCTGCTACACCTAATGTGTAACTTTGCTGATATATTTTTCCTCCACGGTAGATAGTCAGATCCAGTGTTTCAGATAAGGCATTAACGACAGAGACACCCACGCCGTGTAAACCACCTGACACCTTATATGAATTTTGATCAAATTTACCGCCGGCATGCAGCACAGTCATGATTACTTCTGCTGCTGACTTACCTTCATCTTTTAGAATGCCTGTCGGTATCCCGCGCCCGTTATCCTCAACTGTTACAGAATCATCTGAATGGATAGTAACGGTGACGTCTTTACAATGACCAGCAAGAATTTCATCTATTGAATTATCAACAACCTCAAATACCATGTGATGAAGCCCGGTACCATCATCAGTGTCACCAATATACATACCCGGCCTTTTTCTGACTGCATCGAGGCCTTTTAGTACTTTGATACTGTCTGAATTATATTCTTGATTGTCTGTCATATTCCTCTAAAACCCGTAGATGACTAATCATAAAATTCTAACATTATCAGCCAGTAATATCAGGAATATAACTACGATATGTCGTTAATAACGATATCTATTGATTTTAATTTCCACAAAGCCAAACTGGAAAATATTTTATGGAGTCTGGTTTATGCTGCTATTGTGTTTCTGCGAGGTCGTATTTGGGGAACTACATCATTATGTTGATTCAGGGTAAACCAACATAATGATGTTTAAAAAAGCAGAGCAGATTTTACAGGGATAATTATTATTCTATGTTTCACGTGAAACATATTATTTACAGCCGCATCGGCATTACAATATACACAGTTTCCGCATCACCTGGTGCACGTAGCGTTCCGCTGCTGTTAGCGTCGCTTAAAAGTATCTCTACTTTTTCTGAATGTATTACATTCAGAGCTTCAAGCATGTAGCCGACGTTAAAACCGATTTCTATATCCTCACCAGTGTATTCTATCTTGATTTCATCAAAGGCTTCTTCCTGGTCAGGGTTATTAGCAGAAACGCTCATTTTATCTTTAGAGATAATAAGCCTTACACCGCGGAATTTTTCATTAGTGAGTATTGCTGCCCTATTAAGTGTATTTTGTAATTCATGCCTGTCTATCAAGACAGATTTGTCCTGATTTTTTGGTATGACTTTTTCATAGTCAGGGAATCGACCATCAATTAATTTTGATGTAAAAATAACAGAGTCCAATTCAACACGCATATGATTTGCATTGAAACTGACACTGATTTCATCCTCTATGTCATCCATCATGCGATTAAGTTCGGTTATTGCTTTTCTCGGAACAATAGCCTGGATATCTGAATCAGTTGATTTTGAAGATAGTTGAATTTCAGTTTTTGCCAGTCGATGTCCATCAGTAGCTACTGTTGTCATGTTTTCACTATCAGAGACGAGTAACAGCCCATTCAGGTAGAAGCGCACATCTTGTTGTGCCATTGCAAACGATGTTCTCGTTAAAGCCTGCTTGAATGTACTGGCAGGTAGTTTCCAGGTTTGATTCCACTGTTCGGTTTCAATTTTTGGAAAATCGTCGACCGGCAATGTTTGTACAGTAAATCGGCTTTTACCGGATCTTATTATTGATTTTCCGTTATCTCCAGATGTAATCGATATTTCAGCATCATCCGGTAATGAACGGGTGATGTCATAAAGCTTTCTGGCATTAATTGTTAATTCACCAGTTTCACCCGTCACCTGATCACAATAGGTAATCACTTCAACCTCTAGATCTGTACCAGTAAGTGACAGTCTATTTTTTCCATCAAATTGAATTAATACATTTGAAAGTATCGGTAGCGTTTGACGCTTCTCAACAACACTGCTTACATACGTAAGTGGTTTGAGTAATGCTCCTTTGGATAACTTAATGTTCATAGTATTACCTTATTTTTATATATCTTACTTCTATTGCTATTAGCACATATTGATGCTGTGTAAAACTGAAATTAACTCTTATTAATCATTATGTTATGAAATATATATGCCTGTTAATAAATACTGTTTAGAGTAAGAATACTTTGTGAATTAATGTGTGTAAGTCAGTAAGCATAAGCAAAAATAGAGTTTATCCCCAATTTATTCATTAGTTACTTAGTATTTTCAACAGGTTTTCATAGTCTTCATTCAACTGAGGATTTTCACTAGTTAACTGAGAGACTTTTTTTACTGCATGAATGACTGTTGTGTGGTCTCTTCCACCAAAGGCATCACCAATCTCTGGTAATGAATGATTCGTTAATTCTTTAGATAATGCCATCGCAATCTGTCTGGGCCTGGTTATATTTCTTGTGCGCTTTTTTGATCTGATGTCTGAAACGCGGATTTTAAAATATTCAGCAACGGTTTTCTGAATATTTTCCAGACTTATCATCCGCTGCTGGAAACCGACAATATCCTTCAGTGCTTCTTTGGCTAGATCCAGGTCAATTTCTCTACCAGTAAACCGCATGCTGGCGACGATACGATTTAAACCGCCCTCAAGTTCACGTACATTGGAACGAATCTGTCTTGAGATAAAAAATGCCACTTCCTGTGGAAGATTGATCCCCATTTCAGTTGCCTTGGTGATAAGGATTGCAACCCTGGTTTCGAGTTCTGGAGGCTCAATGGGTACAGTCAGGCCTGAGCCAAATCGAGACACGAGCCTTTCTTCGAGTCCTTCAATTTCCTGAGGCATTCTATCACTCGTCATTATTATCTGACGGTTGAGATCCAGCAGAGAATTAAATGTATGAAAAAACTCTTCCTGTGATTGATTTTTTCGTGCAAAGAAATGTATATCATCAATTAACAATGCATCGACTGATCGATAGTGAAGCTTGAAATCATCAATGGTTCCATGTTGAAGTGCTTTAACAAAACCTTGAACAAAAAACTCAGAGCGTACATAGGCAATAGTTGCCGTAGGCTGCTGTTGAAGAATGAGGTTCCCTGCAGATTGCATCAGATGGGTTTTTCCTACACCTGAACCGCCATAGATGAATAGAGGGTTGTAACTCTGGCCTGGATTCTCACCGACCTGAAGTGCGGCTGCACGTGCCAGCTGATTTGATTTACCAGCAACATGGCTGTGAAATGTAAATTTTGGGTTTAATACAGTAGAAAATTCCTGACGAATTTTCTTCTTTCGAGCTTTCTGAGCGACTTTCTTATTAGAGGTTTTTTTGTCGGTTGCCTGTTCTGAGCGATCAGCAGTAGTGCTGCCAATTTTAAGGATTACTTCAAGATTACCCTTGCCAATTGAACCTGCTATTTCAGTAATTCGTTTTAAGTAATGTGAATCCACCCAGTCTTTAACAAAGCGGTTTGGCGCTAGAAGATATAATTTATTATGGTTTTTTTCAGCCTGCAAAGGACGGATCCAGGTATTAAAATGATTACTGGATAACTCTCCTTCCAAATGGAGAAGGCAGTCATTCCAAAAGGTTTTTCTAGGCAAAATAAATCCCTGAATTTTATGATATAATTAAGCGTTTAATTATATAATTATTATCTTTTATAGCATTACTACTGGTAGTAATTTATATATTGTTGAACTCGTTAGTTTAACTAATAGGTTTGGAGTTATCCACAGGCAATGTTGGTAATAGCATGATATTTTTAAATTTAAATAAAGCAATTTGCTGTTGACATAGAAGCCAACAAAAAGTACATTTTCCGCCCTTTTACATCTTGACCGTAATTCCTTGATGGCTATGGCCTGAATCAGGTTTTCGGCCTAGCTAAATTCGAAGACAGATATTATGAAAAGAACATTTCAACCTAGCGTATTAAAGCGTAAACGTCGCCACGGTTTTCGTGCAAGAATGAAAACCCGCAGTGGACGCGCAATCATAAATGCTCGTCGTGCCAGGGGTCGTGCTTCACTCAGCGCCTGATAAACTATGCCTTCGTGTCAGAGGCTTTTGACAAATCCTGTAGGCTGCTCGAAAAGGCAGATTTTTCACACGTCTTCTCTACTGGCAAACGGGATAATGGAAAATTTTTCCTTGTTGTATTCTGTGTAAATAAACCAGGATCTGCAAGACTGGGTATTGCAGTGTCTCGTAAAGTTTCAAAAAGAGCAGTAATAAGGAACCGGATTAAGAGACAAATCAGAGAATCATTCAGGTTAAATAAAAAACTTCTTATGGGTATGGATTGTGTTGTCGTTGCAAAACAAGCTGCAGCCGTATCCGAAAAACCTGTTCTTCGCACATCACTCGATACACACTGGCGGAAAATTTCAGAAAATGCGTAAGTTTGCCGTTAGCATGCTGAAATTCTATAAGCGCTGGGTTAGCCCTTTATTTGGCCAACACTGTCGTTTCTATCCCACATGTTCCGAATACGCGGCAACAGCAATTACCGAACATGGTGTTATCAGAGGCGGCTGGATGTCGATTTACCGAATAATACGTTGCAATCCGTGGAACGAGGGCGGCATTGATTATGTGCCCTGTAATCACAAGGAACACTTAGATGGATAATCAGAGATTGATACTTTTTGTTGTACTGGGATTCCTGTTCCTTATGCTTTGGCAATCTTGGGTAGAATACAGCTCGCCTGAGCAACCAGTTGTAGAATCAACACGCGACAATGCAAGTCCAGAGACTGCAGAAACTGCAAGTATTCCAGAAACACCTGCAATTAGCTCTGATACACCAGGCATGGCACAGGATTCTGCAACACTGTCAGCCAATAGAGGCCCGACAGGCGAAACGGTGTTCGTTGAAACAGACACCTATAAAGTTGAGCTCAATACCGTTGGCGCAGGTATCAATAAAATCTGGCTAAAGAAATATACCGTCGACATTGATCATCCAGATGATTTGCTGCAATTAATGAATGATTCTGGCGAAGATATATTTACGGCGCAAGGCGGTTTGCTGGTACAGGGACGAGAATTTCCAACACATAAAACGCAGTTCACCAGTACAAATAAAAAATACAGCATGCCTGAGGGCAAAGACACACTGGACGTCGAATTTGTATGGAATTCACCTGATGGTATAACTTATAAGAAAATCTATACATTCTCTCGTAATAGTTACATTATCGATATTAAATACAAAGTCTTTAATACAAGTTCTAAAGAGTGGGTTGGCTATCAATATAACCAGTTCAAGAGAACTCAGGTAGATGCGCAGAATTCATTCAATCCAGCAACCATGGTTCCAAGCTATACAGGCGGAGCAATCTATGATGAGCAGGATAAATATAGAAAAATAAGCTTTTCAGATATGCAGGATGAAAACTTCTCTATTCTAACAACGAATGGCTGGGTTGGTATGTTGCAGCACTATTTTGTTGGCTCATGGCTGCTAGAAAAAAACAGCAAATATGAAATCTTTTCAAATAAGTTACCTGGCAACAATTTCTTCCTGGGCTATAAATCGCTAGCACCGGTAGTTATTCAAGCTGGAAATGCTGGTGAACTTTCTTCTAGATTATTTGTTGGTCCGAAAGAGACAAAGAGACTGGAAGCAGCAGCTCCAGGGCTAGAATTAACAGTAGACTTTGGCTGGTTGACGCCTATTTCATCGCCCCTTTACTGGTTACTCGATAAGATTCATTCATTTGTAGGAAACTGGGGTTGGGCAATAATTATACTGACCATACTGATTAAGCTTGCCTTTTTCCCTCTTTCTGCAGCAAGCCATAAATCAATGGCTAATATGAGAAAAATGACGCCAAGGATAAAGACCCTGAAGGAGCGTTATGGAGATGACAAGCAGAAGTTAAATCAGGCGATGATGAAGTTATACAAGGAGGAGAAAATTAATCCTCTTGGTGGCTGTCTGCCAATACTAATTCAAATACCTGTATTTATCGCTCTCTACTGGGCATTACTGGAGAGTGTAGAACTACGCCAGGCACCCTGGATATTATGGATTAAAGATCTTTCAGCGCCTGACCCCTATTTTATATTGCCTATATTAATGGGCGTCTCAATGCTTGCTCAGCAATCCCTCAGTGCTGTTGCGATGGATCCTATGCAAAAGAGGATAATGATGGCGATGCCGGTGGTATTTACTTTCTTCTTCCTGTTCTTCCCTTCTGGTCTGGTATTGTACTGGACTGTTAATAATCTGCTGACTATAGCCCAGCAATACACAATTAATAAGAAGATGGGCGTATAACTGGTTATTCATTGAATGTAAAAAATACAGACACCATTGCAGCCATTGCCACTCCCCGTGGCAATGCCGGTGTTGGCGTTATTCGTATCTCTGGTTCAGCGACAAAAGAAATCATACAAAAGTTATGTGCTACGGACCTTGAGCCGCGAAAGGCGACACTTGCAAAAATACACGATCAGCAGAATCGACTGATTGACCAGGTACTACTAATTTTTTTTCCTTCACCTCACTCATTTACTGGTGAAGATATCCTTGAGTTGCAGGGCCACGGCGGAACCATTGTTCTAGATATGCTGCTCGAACATGTTCTTTCACTCGGATGTCGCCAGGCACGAGCAGGTGAGTTTTCTGAGCGTGCTTATCTTAATGGAAAGATTGACCTGGCCCAGGCGGAAGCAATAGCCGACATCATAGAAAGCCATACACGCTCTGCGGTCCGTGGTGCCATGCGCTCGCTTGAAGGCGAATTTTCGAAAGAAGTATATAAGCTCGTCGAAGACCTTGTGCATCTGCGAATGTTGGCTGAAGCCTATATGGATTTCCCGGATGAAGAAATTTCTGAAATCCCTCAGAAAGAATTTACCGATAAGCTTGATGATTTGACAAACGGTATTCGCCAACTGCTGGCAATGGCAAGTAAGGGTAATTTATTAAGAGATGGTTTTCACCTGGTCCTTGCAGGAAAGCCTAATGCAGGTAAATCCAGTTTATTGAATATACTGACAAAAAACGATACAGCGATAGTAAGTGAACAGGCGGGTACAACCCGCGACATCATCAGGGACAGAATTGATCTGGATGGTTTAGTCATTGATATTACGGACACAGCAGGCCTGAGGCATACAACAGATGTCATCGAATCTGAGGGAGTCAGACGCGCGCAGAAGGAACTTGAAAAAGCAGACAGAGTTTTACTCATCATAGATGAAGCAGATTATGATCAGGAACTGGCAGGAGAATTACTGGATTTTGTTGATGATGAAACACCAGTAACTATCATTAGAAATAAAATTGATTTGCTTGGAAAACAACCTGAAATTATAAAAAACAATAATCAATACGAAATATTGCTTTCAATAAAAACAGGAATCGGTGTTGATTTACTGTATCAGCACCTAAGAGAAGTTGTAGCGACTGAATCGCTAACTGAAGGTGTGTTTACTGCCCGACGAAGACATCTAGAAGCACTGCAAGAGGCTCAGGCGTTATTATTAAATGCAGCAGGCCACCTGACACCATTTATTCAACTTGAATTACTGGCAGAAGATTGCAGACAGGCACAGAAATCTTTAAATACAATAACAGGCGAGTTTAGTTCAGAGGACCTGCTAGGCAGGATATTTAGTTCATTTTGCATCGGTAAGTAATTGTTACTGACACACTAATAATATTCACCTCCTCAAGCGTTTCTCAAATCAATAACAAGTCAAATAGCAGTCAGTGCCTCCTTGCATGCTTAAATTGAAACTAGAGTGTATTACTTAACCTGCGACAGAATATATTCTATAGCAGAATAGTAATGTTGCGATGATAATTTGGCCTGAAGTAAGGAGAGTTATATGCCCGTCAAGTTAGTTCCTATTGTTTGCAACAAGTTTCAAGGGGTTCCAGGTTAAGGCGCTTCTGGATTTGTATAAAAAAAGCTAGTGATGAGAATTGCAGGTTACCGTGTCAACCATGATAAATATCAATATTGATAATTCATTAAAAAAAAATACTAAAGCAGGAAAAAGGCATTTGAAAATTTCAATCTTTCATCCGTATTAAGCAACTTATATTTGAGTTTTAACCGTTGAAAACAATTTTCAATTATTCAACTAAGCAACAATATGAATATTTTTGAATGAATTATTTTGTTTTTTTTGTAAAAAGATTGCGGGTGATATAACGCACAGACCTTCCTGCCTTTCTTCCTATTTTTTCAGCGATTGAACGTGGGTGTTCCATTTTATCGATATCATCATCTGTTAGCAGATCTGGAGCCAGTCGTTTTTTTAGTTTTAGTACCGCGCCGTAATCAGCTTCAACGAATTGATCGAAGATCCACCGCCCAACAAAATTCCAGCGGCTGCTTTGATGAATACTGGCAACAAAATCAACCAGCCAGGGTTGATGATCAGGGGTGATCAAGGTGTTGCCGGCACTACGAAGATCGCAGTGAGTAACGCCTTTCTCATGAATGTTGTCTAAAACCTTTTTCATACGCTCAAAAAATTCATTATCGAGAGTGTTTTTTTGCACTTGACTGGCAGCCACCCCGTTGACAGATTCAACCAGAAAGGCGTATCGGTTGTAGACAAAATAGAGTTGAGGTACACCAGTGACACCATTGAGTTGCTTAAGTGCACGAACCTCACGCAACACCAGTAGAGGCGCTATAAGTCTCCTGAACCATGTATCGCTGTAGGTATAATCTTTCAGAACTGCTTCGTCTCCTTCATACCTAATCTGCAAAACATCAGGCCTTGAACCATGCGCCTTGCGGTGTGTCGCGGTTGCATGTTGCCGGATAACATCTAGATCAATCGATTGCCAGTCAATCATTTCTCTGACTTTCTAGTAAGGAATCAATGGCATTAGTGGCGTCTTCTGGTTCAAGTTTATTCAGGCAGTCAAGGTGTCCTAGAGGGCACTGTCGTTTGAAGCATGGTGAGCAGGTAAGTGACAGGCTTAAAATTTTAGCCTTGTTAGATAAGGGCGGTGTGAACCCGGGGTCTGATGAACCATAAATGGCGACCAGTGGTTTATCAAGCGCGGCGGCAATATGCATAAGGCCTGAATCATTAGAAACTATTGCTGACGCGATAGACATCAAATCAATGACTTGTCCAAGTTCTGTCTTGCCTGCGAGATTATGGCAACGGCCTGCAGTAGATAAATTAATTTCTGCACTAATAGCATCATCTTTTGCTGAACCGAGCAGCCAGACCTGCCAGCCCAGATCAAGGTAATGATTGGCAAGTTTTGCGAAGTGCCTTGCTGGCCATTGTTTCGCTGGACCATATTCGGCTCCGGGGCATAAAACAAGAACGGGTGTAGTTGGGGCCGTTAAATTTAAGGCATTGAGACTGGAAAATGTACTCTTATCATCAGTTTCCAGGTGCGGCATTGGAATATTAATATTAAGCGGCTGCTCAGCAGGCAGTGCCAGTGAGGCAAACCGCATGACAGTTTTCGGTAATGCTTCACGGTCGAGTTTTCTGGCGTCATTAACCAGGCCATAGCGCATCTCGCCAATAAAACCCGTACGGCGAGGAATGTGGGCCCAATATGGGACCAGGGCTGACTTGAATGAATTAGGCAGGATAATTGCCTGATCATAGTTATGGCCACGCAAAGATTTACCTAGTATGTAGCGTTGTCGAAGGCTGGCTTGTCCATGCTTGAATGGGGAAGCGATAGAGTCAGAAACTTGCGGCATGTGTGCGATTAAAGGTAATGACCATGCGGGGGCAAGTACATCAATGATGCAGTTCGGTTTATATTGTTTCAACAGGATGAAAAGTGACTGTGCCATCATCATGTCACCAACCCATGACGGGCCGACAACAAGAATCCGCTCAGCAGTATTCACAAAGAGTAGCCCTCGCGGGATCAGTCTTCTTTCTGCAGGATATAGACAGTGCTGCAGTAGGGACAGGTAGCTTTGCCTTCATCATCCAGTGCAAGGAAGACACGGGGATGGGCGTTCCACTGGCTTGCGCTGGGTAGAGGACACGACACAGGCAGGTCCTGTTTGCTAATGTTGTGAATCTGCGGCGATGTCATTTTTGTGCTTCCATTGCCCTGCTCGCTTATAGAATTTTGCATAGTAAAACTCCTGCTTTAATAAACCCTGGTCAACCATTCAGGATGGCTTTCTCTACGACCATGAATCTGATCGAAATACATAGCCTGCAGTTTTGTTGTAATTGGGCCTCTACCACCGTCACCAATTTGCCTGTTATCTAGCTCGCGTATAGGTGTTACTTCTGCAGCTGAGCCGGTAAAGAATGCTTCGTCAGCGATATACACTTCGTCGCGTGTTATGCGCTTTTCAACTAGTTTTAGTCCCAGCTCATCAATGAAATGAATGATGGTATCTCGAGTAATGCCATCCAGTGCAGAGGTCAGCTCTGGGGTATATACGACATTGTCACGCGTGATGAAAATATTCTCACCGCTACCCTCAGCAACAAAGCCTTCAGGGTCAAGCAATAAGGCTTCGTCATAACCATCTGCACGTGCTTCCTGCAGCGACAGTATCGAATTGGTGTAGTTGCCATTTGATTTTGCCTTGCACATGGTGATATTGACGTGGTGGCGGGTATAAGAAGAGGTGCGTATACGGATACCCTTCTCCAGCCCTTCTTCTCCAAGATAAGAGCCCCAGTCCCAGGCGGCGACGATAACATGTGTTTTCAGGTTATCAGCCCGCAGACCCATGCCCTCTGCCCCATAAAAGCACATTGGCCTGAGGTAGGCATTATTCAGGTTATTTTCGCGTACGACCTGGCATTGTGCATCATTCAACTCATCCTTACTAAAAGGAATGTCCATCTGCAGGATATGTGCTGATCGAAAAAGCCGGTTGGTGTGCTCATGCAGGCGAAATATCGCAGTTCCACCTTCTGCATCATAGGCGCGTACACCTTCAAAAACACCCAGTCCATAATGCAGGGTGTGGGTCAGTACGTGGGTTGTGGCTTCTCGCCAGGGAACCAGTTGACCGTCATACCAGATGACACCGTCACGGTCAGACATCGACATCATTTATTCTCCTGTTAGGATGATTTATTACGACCCGTTATTCCGGGCAAACATATTGTTCCAGATCTCAGTTACCTGTTGACGCAAAGGCTTCTCATCGCTACCAGGAATGACCGCATCATGATCGCTCAATTTCAACTGGTAGCTCTTCTCTAACCAGCTGGAAAGTGCGCCTGATAATATACGATGGTGATTCGGCTCTAATAATTCCAGACCTGCGAGAGTATCAAGCAGCTCTAGCGACTCAGTATGCCTGGTCAGCTGCGGATACTCATGTGCCCAGCGCAGAACCATATATTGCACCATAAATTCGATGTCAACGATACCTCCATGGCCCTGTTTCAGGTCAAATTCATCACTATCAGAGGATATTTTTGCTGAGCGCAACTTTTCACGCATTTCAACGATGTCTTTTCGCAGTTTTTTATCGTCACGAGGCCGGCTGAGAATTTCCTTTCGCAGGACATTAAATTCCTCAGCCAGGGCCTGATCACCGGCGATTACACGTGCTCTTACCAATGCCTGGTGCTCCCAGGTCCATGCCTTCTTTCTCTGGTAGTTCTGCATGCGGCTGATTGTTGTAACCAGTGGTCCTGAATCTCCACTTGGCCTGAGGCGCATGTCTACTTCATATAGCCGCCCGGCCGGGGTACGTGTTGATATTATATGGACAAGACGTTGACCGATACGTGCAAAAAACTGCGGAATATATACCTTCCGCGGGCCGCTGGTCCTGTCAGAGTCAGGCAAACCGGCTGAAATAAAAACGAGGTCAAGATCTGAGCCAAAAAGCAGCTCCCGGCTACCAAGTTTGCCATAGGCAATGACACAAAATGGCAGGGTATCCTGAGTATAGTTTGTCGGCGTTCCGTGGCTGGAAACAATGTCATGAATACTCAGCTTGAGGCTGGCTTTTACACATGCTTCTGCAATAGCTGATAGAGATTTACCGGTATCTTTGGCAGACAGCTTGCTTGAGATATCCAGCGAAGCAACACCAAGAAGTTTACTGTTATGAAACTCTCTCAGCAGGTTCATCTGTTGTTCAAGATCACCCTGCTCTGCAGTTGAAAGATGTTTCTCAAGGCTTTTATCAAGCGTCTCCAGATCAAAATCAGCAAGTGAATACCCAATAAGCAGGTCATCAAGCAGGATTGGGTGACGTGTTAGTAAAATCGATATGTAAGGGCTAGCACTGGTCAGGCGAATTAACTGGTGGCGTAAGGCTTCATTATCCAACAGCAGTGAAAGATAAACAGGCCGGCGTGCAATTGAAGTTAACAGATCAAGGCAGCGCAGAATGGTATCGTCTGTGTTTGCACATTTGATGGCCTGTTTTTTTATTGCCGTTACTGTTGTACCGACCTCATGCAGCAAAACCGGAAGCAGGCGATCAAGTCGGTTTCTGGCCGAAGCGCTGAGGCTATTATAGAAAGAGCCGGTGCGCAGAAGCTGTAGTCTTGAATAAAGTTCAGCAGCCTGTTGATAATGGTTTTCTACCAGCAATGTTGTGGCAACATCATCTTCAAGCTCATTGTTCCAGAGATGAGACAGGCTAAGTGTTTGAGAATTTTGATCCGGATTAGCCGTCGACATGAAAAGGTCATGAAAGATCCTATGAATAAGCCGTGTATGTCGGTGCAGTTCTTCATAAAATGACGGCCAGTCTGTAAAACCCATAGAATGTGCAACAGCGATTTGCTGCTTTTTGTCCTCTGGAAGGTTATGGGTTTGCTGATCCGCATACATTTGCAGCCTGTTTTCACATCGACGTAGAAAATAATATCCGTTTCGAAGGCTGCTTAATTCGTCATCTTCGAGCAGACCAGAGTCATTGAGCTGGTTAAGTACAGTAAGCAAACTACGTTGCTGCAGATTTTTATTGCGACCGCCACGAATCAGCTGATGAGCCTGTGCTATGAATTCAACTTCACGGATTCCACCGGGGCCAAGCTTAATGTTTTTCTCTAACTCTTTTTTTCTCATTAGTTCGCGTTCAATCATTTCTTTCATGTCACGAATTGATTCAACAGCAGCAAAATCAAGATACTTACGATAGACAAATGGCAACAAATTATTTAACAGTTGTTCTCCGCGTCTACTGTCACCGGCTACGATATTGGCCTTGATGAGGGCATATCGTTCCCAGTCCCTGCCATGTAGCTGATAGTAATTAACCATTGCTGCAAAAGACAGGCAAAGCGCTCCACTATCGCCATTTGGTCGTAATCTGGTATCGACGCGGTAGACAAAACCATCGGCTGTTTGAGTTGTTAGCAGTTTAATAAACAGTCGCGCCTGGCGAATAAAGAATTCGCTGTTGCTGATAGGCCTGCTGAATGTCGTTTTGCCGTTTTCAGGGAAGCAGAAGATCAGGTCGACATCAGAAGAAAAATTCAATTCGCTGCCGCCGAGCTTTCCCATTCCGAGAACAACCATATGTTGTATATTGCCGGTTTCTTCACCAACTGGTTCACCCGATTTCATACTGGTCAGTCGGTAGCTGCATGCAAGTGTGGCGGAAAGGAGCACTTCAGCGGTCAGCGATATGCTGGACATGACCTCATCCAGAGATGCCCAGCCGGCAAGATCACGAAAGGCGATATGCAGCATAGCCTGGTTTCGAGTACGACGCAGGATATGCATGATTTCCTGTTCATCATCTGTCGCTGCAAGCGAGGTGGCTAGCACCGAAGCCATATGGTCGCTGTCGAGAAACGAGAACAGGCTGCCATCATCAATGATTTCTGTTAGGTAGCTGGCATCCTTACGCAGTAAGCCGCTGATAAAACGGCTGGCACTTAAAACGGTTGGCAGTACACTGATCCAGTCAGTATTCATTGTTGCATCTACTGTTAAATCACCAGCATTTACCGCTGAAGTATCCGGCAGGTAACCAGATATTTCTTCAAATACCAGCGCGACGCCGCCCTGCAACTGGTCCGGTAAGGAATAAAGATTTTCGTTGAAACGGTTAATTGAGTCCTGGTTCATTGGCAAAAAATATCAAATCAATAACTGTCTAACAGAGATATAATATTAGCATTCTGATCCAATACTATGTGGTCAATAAACAGTTATTTAACAGATGAATGATTTTTGAGATGTGAGGTTTAGGAATATGTCGCTATTCGGAAAAATTAGTTTAATTGCGTGCTTGCTGTCACCTTTACCGGCGATGGCTGAGATAGCTGTGTTAATTCACGGCTACCATAGTAGTGCCGCAGCATGGGAAAAAAGCGGTGTCTCGTCGATTTTGCAGGAAAATGGCTGGTCCAGGGCGGGTCTGTACACGACAGCCGGACCGGTTGTGCAATTTCTTCCGGCACCAGAAAGTACAGCTGAAAACCAGGTTTTTGTTATTGATTTGCCCTCTGAAGCACCAATTGCCCTCCAGGCAGGTCTCTTGACTATGGCATTAAATGATATTCAATTGCGCTACCCCGACGAGCCGATAACTCTAATAGGTCATTCAGCTGGTGCCATCATAGCCAGGACCGTTCTGGTCAGGGGTACTGCTTCAGGTGTTGTAAGGCTAATTTCAGTAGCCGGGCCTAACCTGGGAACAGAAAGGACGATACAGGCTCTGAATGCCACCGATGTACCCTGGCCATTTAGTTATGTCGCTGATTTTTTTGCTGATAGCGACTATCACACCATAAAAAGATCGCGCCATTTACTGGTTGATCTTTTGCCAGCAACACCCGGCACCTATCTTGGATGGCTCAATGTGCAGCCGCATCCGGATCTGGAATACATTGCTGTCGTACGTGGGCACAACCTGACGATGTCAGGGGACTGGATGGTTCCAGGTATGAGCCAGGACCTGAACAATGTTGTCGCCCTGTCCGGACGTGCCAGGGTGATCACTGTTCCAGTTGGACATGAACTGTCACCGCTGGATGGTGCAACACTGGCAGGTATTTTGAATGAAGATTAAAAGTGCCTGTGGATACTGAGCAGTTCAAAGCATTACTGCTTCAACAACAGAAAAGTCTGATGGACGTGTTGGAAAGTGGAAAGAGTGCTGCTGGTATCGTAAAACTGGATCAGACCAGTGTCGGACGATTGTCACGCATGGATGCCATGCAGTCTCAAGCCATGTTGCAGGAAGCATCAAAACGGCGACAACAATCCTTGCGTGATATCAGCAAGGCATTAGCAAGAATCGACTCCGGTGATTATGGTTTTTGTGAAGAATGCGGTGAACAAATTGCCAAGAAGCGCCTGCAGATAAATCCTGCTTCGCGTTACTGTATAGAATGCAGCAGTAACTTAGAGACAGCATAAGCGAGCATTTTCTTTGTGATTATTTATTGATTCTGCTGAGAATGATGATCAGCCATTTTTCTTAATTATATTCGTTGCAAAGCCATCCAGGCTTAGCTGGTTTTTATCTTCCCAGTATTTCCTGATCCCCTGCTCGCCTTTTTTTATTGCCCAGCTGTTTAACTGATCACGATCATCAATATATTCAAATAAAGGAACCCCTGTTCCGCATGATGTCTGGACCAGATCAACTTCGATATCGAATATCTGGCGGCAACCCGGCAGGGGTTTGAATAATGAATGAAGTCTTTCCCATTCTGAATCTTCGCGGGAGACTTCTCTGGCCTTGCCATAAAGGCGAAGTATCATCGGTGTGCCGGAGAAGGAGCAGAACATGATGGTTATCCGGTTCGCCTGCTGTAAGTGTGCCGAGGTCTCATTGCCACTACCAGTAAGGTTCAGCCAGATAACGCGCTTTTCATTTAGAACACGCAACGAATCCATGCCTTTTGGAGAGATATTTACCCTGCCCTGCTGTGCAGCAGTAGCTACGAAAAATATTTTCTGCTGTTCGATAAATGTGGAGAGCTTATCGGTGATTTCAGGGTGGATTTTTGACATGTGAAAATGGATTCAGGATTTTTGCCAGACTCTGACAGTTAGTGGCCATGCAACAGCTCTCTTTGTCTTTATATTACCCCAGCTCTGTCGCAGTTCATGATAGATAAGATCTACAGGATTTTGATTGTTACGGGTAATATAGGCATTGACGGCAGACCATGTTGATAAATATGAAATCAGTTGCTCTAGCGTCCATTCTGCAGACATATGAAATCTGGGTACGCTTAACTCCACAAATGGAAAATTTACAGATTTGTAGCCATTTTCAACTATTTTCCGTTCTGCAGGCCAGTATTGATTGAGTATAGAGCCGTATAAATGATTGATGTGCATGTCTATGTCGGGGCGTACCGTGAGTAAATTATAGGACCACACTGCAAGAATGCCGCGTGTTTTTAGAATGCGTGCAATCTCTGTAGTAAAAGCTGGAATATCAAACCAGTGCAGGGCCTGAGCCACAGTGATCAGGTCAATGGATTTACTTTGTATAGCAGATTTATCTGCTGTAGCGGCATAGTAACGAATATTATCCCGTTTTTGTGCGCTTTTAATTTGTGACTCGCTGGCATCCGTAGCAATGACACTTTGGAAATACTTAGCCAGCCGTATAGCGGATTGACCGGAACCCGTCGCGCAGTCCCATGCTTGTTGAGGATGACTTATTGAGGCCAAATAGGAAAAAAGAGATTCCGGGTAGCCAGGGCGGTGTTTAGAGTATGACCTGGAATCATGTGAAAAGAGATCTTTAAAAATTGGGTTGCTAGCGCATGTATTCTGGGGTGTATTCATTGATCTGACCTGTGGCCAAGTATGGCTGTGTGACCAAGTTAAAATAGTCAGCACCTCTTTCAAACCAGCGAGTCCATGCTTCCTTCCAGTCTTGAGGCATCTCCTCGGGAATCCAGAATGCTTCAGGGATGGCCTCGGTGGGAGTAGGTTTGTCTACCAGTTTGATCTCTGCAGTGACCACACCTTCTGTTCGATTATCAGATATACGGGCTAACACGGTTCCATCGGCATCTACAATCATGGTTTCACCTAGATAGCTGGAGTGATAAGGAACATCAGGAAGTTCAGGGCTGAAAAAACCTTCAAAATTTCCAACATGGGAGGCATGAATAACTGGTACACCAAGCATTCTTGCCACTTTCTGTGGTGCATTCTGTAACATCTTAAGATTATCTGACCATCGTGGGCTATCGGGGTCAGCATCATCGGGCAAAGTCCACCAGCAGGAACCACTCACTACCATATTCACCTTGTTAAATAATCGTCTTGCGGTCTGTGATCGAATTAGCTCCCAGCATAGTACTGAACCCACTGGACCGATTGGTGTTGATAGGACTCCGTCATCATTACCCCCCTGGTAATAACAGTTTTCCCAGTAGGTCGGCATATCCTTGTCGTGTTGAAACATGGTTCCATCTGGAAAGACCAGGACAAAGGTATTAAAGACCTGTTGTGACCTTGCAGCGAGAAACGAACCACCGATGACGACGTTGTTTTTATACGCGAGTTTTTTCAGTAACTGAAGAGGTGGGCCATCAAGGGGCTGTATAGCTTTCAACATACTATCATGGAAGGCAACTGCAGAGGTGAACATTTCGGGTAAGATAATCCATTCGGCACCCTGCTGAATTGCTTTGAGAATGAGTTGTTCTGCCTGATTCATGTTTGAAAACACATCACCCAGCGTTGGTAGCATCTGGATAGCGGCGACTTTTAATTGAACAGGGTGTCTGTTGCCAGGTAGCTGCTGTTGAGCCTGCACCGTTTGCCCGAATACCCCTGCACTCCCTGCCATCAGGCCGCTTGCCAACAACCTGTTGAACTGTCTCCTGGTGATAGAAGAAGCAGACATAAAGTAATTCTCCTGCAAAATACTACAGCATAATTGTATATATGTGAGCTGACAGCATAGATGTCAGTTGCAGCAATGACAAGCTTTACTAGTAATAATAAGTATTTATGGAGTAGTAATATTGATCTATTAAAAACAGACTGCAGTCATTTAAAGAATAAAAAACCCCGCCATAATGCGGGGTACTTATTACTCGAGAATAGAGAAATCTCAGTGTTTCAGCAGTACCGCACTGGCGTCATCTTCAAACATATCTGGCAATTCATGGGCGACACCTTTGTGGCAATCAATGCAGGTTTCACCGTTGGCAAAGCCCTTAACATGGTTGTCTACAGCGCGGCGGCCCTGTGATGGATAATCCATGTCGTCATAGTTGTGGCAGTTGCGACACTCACGCGAATCATTCTCCTTCATGCGGACCCACTCATGACGCGCCAGTTCGAGGCGCTTGGCTTCGAATTTTTCACGTGTATCAATGGTACCCAGCGCCTTGTGATAAAGTTCATTAGAGGCCTGGATTTTACGCCTGATCTTGTAAATCCACTCCCTTGGTACATGGCAATCCGGGCATGTTGCACGGACCCCCGTCCGGTTTGCATAGTGAATAGTATCCTTGTATTCAACATAGACGTTATCGCGCATTTCGTGGCAGGAAATACAAAATTGTTCTGTATTGGTTAATTCCAGGGTCCAGTTAAAAGCACCCCAGAATATGACGCCGATGATAAAACCAATGATCAGCACCGAAAGTGAAATTTTCTTTTTAGACATGCTGTCTCTCCCAATAATTTAGCTGCAGGAATTGCTTAATGATCAATGACGCATCGCTTCCACTGGCTCGAAATCATTGGCGATCAATTCTTTAGCCTTGACTTGCGGTACATGACACTGGCTGCAGAAATAGCGGCGTGGGGCTACGTTTGACATAATAGCTCCATCGCGGCTTTCGAAGTGTGTCTGGCTAATCTTGGTAGCACCACGAGCCTTGTAGTTGGTCCAGCTGTGGCAACTCAGGCACTTGTTATGTTTGATCGTGACACGGTAGCCATCAATCTTATGCGGTATAAGGGGCGGCTGCTGAAGATAGTCCCGCGCGATCGGTGCTTCATCCTTCTGGTACTGTTTAAGCGTCGGTGCGACAGAATTTTCTTCAAGTGAAAGATCTCCTCGCAATGATTGTACATGCTCAGCGAAGGCATAAGGGTTGAGCCCGAACATCCCGGCAGTAATTACCATACTCATTAAAAATATTTTCTTCATGACAGAACCTCATGCTTGTTGGCGACACTCGTGGTTTTGGTATTGTTAAATCTAAAATCAAATTGAAAAACGTTTTCTGAGCAGACGTCGATACAACGGCCGCAGTTAGTACATTGACTGAACAGGATTACTGGCCCTGTTCCTGTTGGTATTTCCTTTAAAGCTGGTTTAATGACCTGATGCTCAGGACATACGACAAAGCAGTCCATGCAGTCGTTGCAATTTTCGCGGTGGGCCGCTGACACACGTAACAGGCTGGTATGTCCGAGCAGACTGTAGAAGGCGCCAACCGGGCAAAGGCTGCCGCACCACGCGCGTTTACTAACAAGAAGGTCGAGTAAAAATATTGCCAGAACAATTCCCCACGCCATCCCCATGCCAAAGATGAGTCCGCGAAACACCATAGATACCGGGTTCACCAGTTCCCAGGCGATTGTTCCGCTCATCAAGGCCAGCAGCAAGGTGACACCAAGCAGCCAGAAACGCGAATTTTTTGAAAACGTTGCACCACCTTTCAAACTTAACTTATTTCTCAACCAGGCGGCCGCATCGGTAATGATGTTGATCGGGCAAAGCCATGAACAGTAGGTTCTGCCGCCAACCAATAAATAGAATACAGTGATAATTACGGCACCGGTAATTGCAGTCTGGATGGGCCTTTGTCCGGCCAGAACTGATTGAATGAGGACATAGGGGTCTGTTAGAGGCAGGACATCAAGCGTCAGGCTGGAAGCTAGATTCCCTTTGATGATCCATATACCGGCCAATGGACCCAGCAGGAACAGGCCTAAAATGCCAAGCTGAGAAATTCTTCTCAAAATCAGCCATTTATGTGCTGCTATCCAACCCTTGGCAGCAATGGCGTCAGTGCCGGGTTGTACGGCTTTAGAATTAGCCATTACATACCCTCCTTAAGGCCGTTAAGGGTATCGAGCGGATTATCCGAAAACGGTACATCATTACCTTCGCCAGGAATTAGACCTTCTCCTTCGTAGTCGTAACGACTTCCTGAAGGCAGGTTGTATTCATGCTTATCTTCGGTATCAATCAAAGAACCGCCAGCCTTCTCTTTTTCTTCCCAGCCGAGACGATAGTGCCCCTGCATTTGTCCTTTTGCGAGACTCAGAGGCATAACCTTGATCGCTGCCTGTTCGAGAATACAGGCCTGCTCACATTTTCCGCATCCGGTGCATGCATCAGAGTGTACGATCGGAATGAACAGGGCATGTTTGCCGCTGCGAGCGTTATGTCGATAATCCAGGTCAATGGCCTTGCCACGGATCGGGCAGATATTAAAGCAGACCTCACAGCGAAGCCCCTGGAAAGCGATACAGGCTTCCTGGTCAATAACAACGGCGAGACCCATGCGAGCATCGTCAATTTTTTCCAGACCGTGGTCAAGCGCTCCGGTAGGGCAGGCTTTGATGCAAGGTATGTCCTGACACATTTCGCAAGGAATATTGCGTGCTGTGAAATAGGGTGTGCCGAGAGCCACATCATCACCCGCTGCAGCCAGGCTTAGTGTCTCATACGGACAGTCTATGACACATAAACCGCAACGAATGCAGGCGCCAAGAAAACTATCCTCGTCAATAGCTCCTGGCGGTCGTATGGCATCAGCGGGCAAGGCTCGAGACTGACGGGTATAGAAGCCCATCATCAACGCAGCCACACCGACACCCGCTGCTGTCCTGGCGGTTTCGGTGAGGAACTTTCTGCGTTTACCGGAGAACTTCATTGTTGACATCTCACCAGAGTAGACATTGCCCGATTTCGCTTAGCCTGCAGTTACACGCTAACTATTTTGACAGCACACTTCTTGAAATCCGTTTCCTTGGAAAGCGGATCAGTAGCGTCAAGCGTCAGTTTGTTAATCAGGCGGCTGGCATCGAACCATGGAACATAAATCAGCCCCACAGGCACTTTGTTACGTCCGCGCGTTTCAATGCGTGCGCTAATTTCACCTCGACGGCTAACTGCCTTCACTTCCATGCCACGCTTAAGACCACGCTTCTTTGCATCTTCAGGATGCATAAAGATGACAGCATCCGGGAAAGCGCGGTACAGCTCAGGTACACGTCTGGTCATTGAACCGGAGTGCCAGTGTTCAAGTACGCGTCCTGTACACAGCCACAGATCGTATTCTTTGTCCGGGCTTTCTGCAGGTGGTTCGTAAGGTGCTGTAATGATGTTGGCGCGGCCATCCGGTTTACCATAGAATTTCACGCCCTCACCGGCTTTGACATAGGGGTCATAGCCTTCGCGATAACGCCACAGTGTTTCCTTGCCATTAATGACAGGCCAGCGCAGACCGCGTGCATTGTGATACGACTCGTATTCCGCCAGTTCGTGTCCGACCTTTGGACCTTCATGCTGGAAACGGCGATATTCTTCAAACAGCCCTTTCTGCAGGTAGTATCCGAAGTATTCCATTTCATCGTTGTCGTAAACATTGTCACGGTTATCTGTGACCTGCTGTTTGGGAAATTTGTCGACCTGGCCATTGGCGTAGAGCACGTCGTACAGAGTCTTGCCACGATACTCCGGCATACTGTTGATCAGTTCTTCCGGCCAGACGTCTTCAACCTTGAAATACTTGGAAAATTCGACCACTTGCCAGACATCAGAGCGTGCTTCACCTGGTGCCTTGATCTGTTGACGCCAGAACTGGGTACGCCGCTCGGCGTTACCGTAGGCGCCTTCTTTTTCAATCCACATGGCGGTCGGCAGGATCAGGTCAGCAGCCTGTGCAGAGACCGTCGGGTAGGGATCAGAAACAACGACAAACGCTTCAGGGTTGCGCCAGCCAGGATAGGTCTCTTCATTCATATTCGGCGCAGCCTGCATATTGTTATTACACTGCACCCAGTAGCAATTCAGCTTGCCGTCTTTCAGCATGCGGCTTTGTAACACCGCGTGATAGCCTTTCTTGCCAGGTATTGTGCCTTCAGGTAGTTTCCAGATCTTCTCAGCCAGGTCACGATGAGGTTTTTTCATGATCACATAATCAGCTGGCAGGCGGTGGGCAAAGGTGCCGACCTCACGTGCTGTACCACAGGCGGATGGCTGGCCTGTCAGAGAGAACGGGCTATTGCCAGGCTCAGAGATTTTGCCCATCAGCAGGTGGACATTGTACATCAGGCCATTTACCCAGACGCCACGTGTGTGCTGGTTGAAGCCCATGGTCCAGAAGGATGAAACCTTAATGTTCGGATCGGCATAAAGCTTGGCCAGTCGTTCAAGCTGTTCAGCTGCTGTCTCTT
>JARFQI010000104.1 GCA_029287855.1 Arenicellales bacterium
ATTAACTCGCAGAGTGAAAAGGTGTCACGTTTCATAGAAAAAACACTTGTAGACAAGGAGCAGTGTGGTGACACCTGGTTATACACACTAACAGATAATCCGCTGCCACTATGGGAAGAGGGAATATGGGATAAGGAGCCAGCCTGGGAAGAACTCCTCAACCCAATCCGGGAAGAACTCCAGTCCTGTGACGGACTAGTTATCGTTGCTCCAGAATGGCATGGGCAGGTGCCGGCAGGGTTAAAGAACTTCTTTCTCATGATCAGCCGCTTCGATGTCGGCCATAAGCCGGCAATGATTGTTGCTGTTTCCTCTGCAGATGGTGGTTCTTATCCAGTCGCTGAACTGCGCATCAGCAGCTATAAGAATAATCGCATACTTTATATCCCAGAGCATGTCATAGTAAGGAATGTTGAGAGCGTATTGAATGAGAATCCCGACGACAACAATGAAAGTCCCGACAGTTATTTTCGTGAGCGCATTAGCTGGACCCTCGATGTTTTACTTGCGTATGCAGAAGCATTGAAGCCGGTTCGTGATTCGGGTGTTACACTTAATTCCAAATTCGGGAATGGCATGTAGGTGGTTGCTTCTTACATGCTGTAGCACGGCTGATTGGTTTTCTTCTTTTATTGTTTGCTCAATTTGAGCTGTGTCTTCGCCCTTTATGGGCGAGTACCTTTTCTTTGAGTGCCCAAAGAAAAGGTACCAAAAGAAAGGCCACTCTACCGTGTTGGCCTTCGGCTGCTCTGTGCGCTTCAGATTATAGCGGGCACTGCGGAACTCGCTGCGCTCAGACAGTCCTCGCGCTAATCCGCTCTAAGCTTCCAGTGCTCGACAACCCGAAAGGGGAGTTAAGATCAAAAACAAGCTCAACACCGGGGCGGTGGCACCTTACATAGAAGTGTACGCATCATGATCATCCAGCCTTCGCGCCGCTGCAGACCATATCCAGAAATCTAGAATAAATGGATTCCGGCGAGAAACCTTCTCCTATCAGTCAATACAAAATAAAAATATAATAAACCTGAATAAAATACAGGAAATACATATGCCCCCTTACGATACCGTAATAGCTATAAAATGGCAGGACAATCACCTCAAGCTGCTAGATCAGAGGCTGCTGCCGCATCAGCTAGTCTGGCTGGATATCAGGAATACAGATGAAACCTTAGCGGCTATACGCGATATGGTAGTTCGAGGTGCTCCGGCGATTGGGATTACCGCTGCTTACGGGATTGTCATGGCGGCCCGGGCACAATATGCAAGTTCGCCAAGGGATTGGCGGTCGCTGATTCGATCAGACCTTGAACAGCTGCGTGATGCACGACCTACCGCTGTCAACCTTGCCTGGGCGGTAGATCGCATGGAGAGGGTTTTCAATCAGGTTAACGGCGAGCCAGTGACTCGATTGCTGCAAGAAGCCAGGGCGATTCATGAAGAAGATATTGCTGCCAACCAGCACATGGGAGAACTGGGTGCAGAGTTGATTCTGCCGGGCAAGGGTGTATTAACACATTGCAATGCCGGCAGCCTGGCGACTGGCGGTTACGGCACAGCACTTGGGGTTATCCGCAGGGCCTGGCAAAAGAAGCGCATAGACGCCGTTTATGCAGATGAAACACGTCCCTGGCTGCAGGGGGCGCGCTTAACGGCATGGGAGCTGATCGAAGATGGCATCCCAACCAGCCTTGTCGTCGAAGGGGCCGCTTCTGCGCTGATGGCCAGTGGCAGGATAGGATGGGTTATCGTTGGTTCTGATCGAATCGCTGCCAATGGTGATGTTGCCAATAAAATTGGCACCTGTAATCTTGCAATTATCGCACGCTACTATGGTGTTAAATTCATGGTTGTCGCACCGGTCTCTAGCTGTGATCCTGCAATGCCATCAGGAAATGAAATTCCGATCGAGGGCCGTGATTCAAATGAGATACTGTCACTGTCTGGGCAGAGGATTGCTGCGCAGAAGGCAACCGCATGGAATCCAGTTTTTGATGTCACTCCTGCTGAGCTAGTAGATGCTATTGTCACCGAAAAGGCAGTAATTACACGACCAGATAGAGTGAAAATGAAAGTATTGTGGGACTAGGCAACCTAACAATATAGGAAGGTCGCTTTCGGCGAGATTCATGCCTCAGTTTTACGATTTACATTTTATGTCCCAGGTAACACCTAAAACGTAATTCGTAAAGCTACTAATCTTATTCCGCCGAGGGTGACGCTCCTGCAACAATACAATCATCAGCAGTACACTATCAGAATATCAGGTTTCACCTTTTTCCGCTGTTTCCATTATGTTGATTTCCGGCGGGCCGGCAACGCCTGCTTGCTGCATCGCTGCTTTGAGTTCGTCCGACTGAAGAAATGTAATCGCATTCTCTGCACTGTCCCATTCGAACATGACAACCACATTATTCAGATTATTGAGGGTGCGGTAGATATGATAGGACTTTTCACCGCCAGCCTTGCGGTTATCAATGAAAGCATCGAATGCGTCTTTCCATTTATCATAGTCTTCAACCGGGTGCTTGATTAATACAGTTGTCATATTTTGACTCCTCCAGTTAGTAAAATGATCTGTTATTCTCAACCGGGTATGTTCCAGCTAATTTTGCCTATCCCTGGTGTCAGAACACAGTAGCATGACTGACATTTTCTATGCATAAATCAATCTTGCAGGCTTTGTGTGGGAAAGTGATGTCATTGATCAATCTGCAGGTGTCAACGGTCACGGTTTGAGGTAGATTGTCGTGCTATAGAAAATTGACAATAATATGGCTGGTAATTTGTACGGTCGTATATGTAATTAGCAGGTTAAATAATGAGTGAAGTAAATCTGGATGAAGTGAAAAACTACTTGCTTAGTTTACAGGATAGCATCTGTGATGCTATTTCAGCGGCAGATGGACAGGCAACATTTACTGAAGAG
>JARFQI010000107.1 GCA_029287855.1 Arenicellales bacterium
ACAACCGGAATAAGTTGATATTCGATATCCGGATTTTATTTGTGCTTGCGATATAACAATGCTGCCAGCGCAGGCAGCACCGTAATGGCTGCAATCATATTCAGCAGAAACATAAAAGTCAGCAGGATGCCCATATCAACCTGAAACTGCAGATCAGAGAAGATCCAGGTGAATACTCCGATGCCGAGTGTCAGCCCGGTGAAGAGGACCGCGTTACCGGTCATGTTAAGTGTCTGTTCATAGGCATCACGAAGAGACATCCCCAGATCCAGCTGTTCATGCAGACGGTTGAAAATATAGATACCGTAGTCGACGCCTATTCCAACTCCAAGTGCAACGACGGGCAAAGTGGACACTTTGAGCCCAATACCAAGAATACTCATCAGAGCGTATGCCAGTGCTGAGACCAGTCCGAGAGGCAGAACGATACACACCGTTGCACGCAATGAGCGAAATGTCACAAGGCATAGCGTTATTATGGCTGTATAGACATAAAGCAGCATCGGGAACTGGGCAGCATCGACGGCTTCATTGGTTGCGGCCATGACACCGACGTTGCCGCTGGCCAGCTTGAATTGTACTGCCTTGTTGGTATTGTTGTTCTCGAAGTCTTTGACTCCTTCGACGATTCTGGCAATGGTTTTAGCTTTATGGTCTTTGGTAAATATCAGCACTGGCATAGCGCTGCAGTCTTCATTCAACAGGCCAGTAGCCGTATCGACAGGTGATACTGCCTGAACAAGCACCTGCTGATTACGCGGTAGAACCTGCCACTTGGGGTTGCCTTCGTTCCAGCCAGCGTTATAAAGCCTGGCCAGAGTAGGAAGGGAAATAACGGACTGTACACCTTCAATGTTTTGCATATGCCAGTTAAACCTATCGATCGTCGACATAATGTCATGATCAATACAGGCGTCGGCCGTAGTTTCTGCAATAACGGTCAAGATATCGACACCGATCGAAAAGCGATCAGTAATGATTGCGCTGTCAAGATTATAACGGGAGTTGCTGCGCAGCTCGGGAACTCCCTGTTCCAGATCGCCTATCTCAATATCAGCCCCTTTCCAGAGCCCAGTAACGAGCAGCATCAGGCTGATGATGATGGTTGCTGTCGCCAGGGGCTGGCTGGAAAAAGCCGATAATCGATGCCAGAATGGTTTCAGGCGCTGAGTGCGATCAATCAGTCGCCGCTGCAGAGTTTGACCTGACTGAGGCAGGTAGGAGATCAGTACAGGAAGCAGTATCAGGTTTGTAAGAATGATGACAGCGACACCGATGCTGGCAGTGATAGCCATTTCCTGAATAATTTCGATATTGATCAGCAGGATAGTCAAAAAACCGATTGTGTCGCTTGCCAGGGCAATGCCGCCAGGAACAAGCAGGCGTTTAAAACTCGCTTTTGCCGCATCCAGGTGTGATGCCCCTGAGAATATTTCTGCCCGCACAGAATTTATCATTTGCACACCATGGCTAACCCCGATAGCAAACACCAGGAAAGGAACCAGTATAGACATAGGGTCGATGCCGTACCCTAGCAGCGGCAAAAGTCCCAGCTGCCAGACAACGGCTGTGAGTGATGTGAGCAGGGGTAATACGGTTAGCCAGGGCGACAGTGAATAAACGTAAACAAGTATTCCAGTAATCACGAATGCGACGGCAAAGAAAAGCAGAACATTCTGTGCACCATCAGTGATGTCACCAACTATCTTGGCAAATCCAATGATGTGAATATTGCTGGTTTCATGTTTTTGCCGAATATCTTCGAGACGTTGTGCCACTTGCTGGTAATTGATTCGTTCACCGGTTGTGGGGTCACTTTCCAGCAGGCCAGCCGTAATCATGGCACCGCTAAAGTCATTTGCAACTAGCCGGCCTACCTGGCCTGACTTGATAATATTTTTTCTTACCTGGGTCAGGTCATCAGCTGTGCCCTGAAAGTCAGCGGGGATGACATTGCCGCCGGCGAAGCCATCCTCGACAATTTCGATGAATCGTACATTTGGGGTGAACAGTGATTTTACCTGGGCACGGTCGACACCGTTTATAAAGAACACTTCATCGGTAATATTCTTTAATGTACTGAAAAACTCTGGGGTGAAGATATCACCGTTTTCGACAGTGATGGCGATCAGTATACGGTTTGCTCCACCAAATTCTGCCTGGTACTTGACGAAGGTTTTCATGTAGGGGTGTTCTAGCGGCAGGAGTTTATTGAATCCTGCGTCAACCTTTAGTGCAGTGGCGCTCCATATCATGAAGAGTGTGGCTACGATAAAAAATAGTATCACCAGGGGCCTGAAACCGAAGATCAGATCACTCGTATGCTGTAGCAGATTTGGTCTACTGCTCAATGGAGTTCCCTGTAGCTATAATATTGATCCCAGCACTACCACTGGTTACCAGGGTTCCATCGGCTGTTTCTATTATCGCAGTAATAGCCTTGCGGTCTTCGTGGATGTAAAGAGTAAAGTGGTAACCATTGTCCAGACTTGTCAGGATATTGCCACCAAGTCCAACGATGCGTATGTTGCCATTCTTTTGAATCAGCGCATCCATCAATGAGGCTTCAGTAGCGGTTTCGATTTTTTCCCAGTTTTTTCCTTTATCGCCTGAGCGGTAAAGATTTCCTCTCAGGCCATAGAGCAGCAGACTGTCCTGACTGACGGCTGCAATACCAAAAAAAGAACCGGCGTATGGTGACGGCAATTCTGACCAGCTATAACCACCGTCTTTCGAATGATACAGATGTCCCTGTTCTGCCGCGATGAAGAGGTCGCTGTCGTTGATAGAAGTTATGCCATTCAGATGAAAGTCATCATCGCTGATATGTCTTTTATCCCAGCTTCTACCTCCATTATCTGTTGACAGGTAGAGGCCATAGGCACCAATTGCAATGCCGTAGTTCTGATCGCGAAACCAGACATCGAGCAATGGGTCATCGTACTGCTTGTCCTGGTGCTGTAGGGTCCAGGTATCACCGCCATCCGCAGTAGTTAAAATGACTGCATCGTGACCGACTGCCCAGCCCTGTTTTTCATCAGTAAAGAAAACAGCGGTGAGCTGACTACGTGTCGGAACCTGCTTTTGGCTCCAGGTTTTCCCTTCATCATTCGATACCAGTATATGTCCTCTCTCACCAACTGTGACGAGACGGCTGCCGGCATGCGTGATATCAAGAAGCAGTGACTGACTGGCCAGCTTTGCCGGTTCAGACTGAACTTCTGCTGTAGCGAACCCCAGGCACAGCATTGATGCAATCAACAACGCGAAACAGACAGATATCGTTCGATAATGTCGATGCACTCGAAATATCCAGAATATCCGATACGTCAGTCGGTTAGGTCCAGTCGCTGTTAGCGGACACCATCACGGCGCAGCGCGGAAGGAGTAAAGTCCTTTTCTGTTCTTTTAAGATTAAAGTCATACATGCGGCTTTCATTGTCGAGGCCAATCGCCAGGTATCTGCCGGCCTGCAGGTCAGTGTGTACCTCGAGTGTTGACCATAGTGTCGGTACATCATAATAATTGATAGGAAAACCCTCAGAGACGCGCCACAGGTTTCCACGCCGGTCATACTGATCAACGACGAGAATCTGCCAGCTGTCTTCATCAATATAAAATGTGCGCCGTGAATAGATATGGTTAGTATCAGCTTTGACCGTGGCATCTACTACCCACACGCGATGGAGTTCATAACGTGCCAGGTCAGGGTTGATATGCTGAGGGGTAAGGATCTCATCGTATTTGACATCTTTGCTATGAAGCTTGTAATCATTATACGGAACCAGCATTTCCTTACGACCAACCAGTTCCCAGTTATAGCGATCAGGTGCGCCGTTGAACATGTCAAACTGATCTGATGTGCGCATGCCGTCCGATGCTGTCCCTGGATTATCATAGGCGACATTCGGCGCACGGCGAACGCGGCGCTGACCGGTGTTATAGGTCCATGCGGCACGAGGCTGCTTGACCTGGTTCAGTGTCTCGTGTGCAAGCAGAATGGCTCCGGCAAGTCGAGCCGGTGCGATAACTTTCTGCTTGAAATAGAGGATAATATTATTCAGGCCTTCAAATGTTGCCCCGGGTTTGCTGTATAGAACATCGAACTCATCTTCAAACTTGACCAGGGTATATTTACCGCTGCGTGTTGGTACTGCCTGCGCAATCCATCGCCCTACAGTCTCTCCGCGATAACGCAACAGGTGGTTCCAGATAACTTCCTCACCGCTGGATGGAATAGGGAACGGTATACCGATAATGGCATTACTTACACCATTGCCTTCATCAACCAGCCTGGCCCTGGTGGCATTGACTATGGTTGCATCATAGATACGCTGTGGAAACGACGCACTTCTACGGCTTGGATAGACGTTTAGCTTGAAACTATCAGGATAGGTATCAAACATGGCAAGGTGGCCGGCGGTCAGTTTGTCCTTATACTGATCTTTATTCTGTGCAGTTATGGTGAAAAGCGGCTTGTCATCTGCGTACGGGTCAGGGTGGTGATCGCCGGTCTTGAATCCTGCTGGCGGCGTCGTAATTCCCCCTTCCCAGGCCGGGATGGTCCCGTCTGCGTTGCCAGCCTTTATTGCACCCAGTGGAGTCAGGTCCTGCCCAAGTTGAGCTGCTTCGCTTTCTGATACGGCAGCCTGGGCCGTATTGAGACTGAATATTGCCAATGCCAGGCTAGCCAGAAGTGGTACAGTTTTATATATTTTCATGATGTGTTCTCCTTAACTTTCTCGTCTCAGAAGGATGTCTTGATGTTAAAAGAGACGAAATCCCTGTCATTGATAAGATTGTATGCGCCAGCACCCATATAACGGGTGTAGGCAATGTCAGCGGACCAGGTCTGCTGATACACAGCATTGAGACCGAGTGACAATGCCTTTCGCCCTTCGACGAAATTCCCCCCCGGGCCGGGCGTTGTGCCGGCAACGTCCTGTGCCCAGGCTACGCGTGGATTTAAATTGATTGAACTGAAGACGTTGTCGTACTGCCAGCGGCCCAAAATACGGTATCCCCAGGAGGTAGCTGTTGCAAATGCTTGTGGATCCTCCGTTGCCGGCTGCACACCAGCCGCGGTAGCAAATGGGTTGCCCGAAGTGTAGGAACCCGGTCCTTCTAATCGCAATTCCTGATAACTTGGCATATTGATGACCTGGGTAAAACCAATCTCACCGACAATCGCGAGCTGGTTTGCACCCATGATGTGTGGAAACACCTGGGTCATCGTTGTCTGAATTTGAGCAACATCGAGCTTTTTATAGCCAGAGATTTCCTCGTCAAAGCCGAAGGTCCCTACCTGGTTAATTGCACCGAGTCCAGGGTTCACAGGAGTGAGTGCCGCATACAGTATTTCAGTGTCATCGATCTGCAGCGGGGCATCAATCTTGTAGGTCAGCTCGCCTTGCCAGGATATCCCACTGGTGCCAATTTCGGTATTGAAACTGGTGCCGAGGATTTTGATATCTTCAGGATACTCAAGAAAATAATTAGCGCTGCCAAGGTAGTCTCCTCCCTGCGCACCCGCTACAGTGCCCGTATTCGCACTGATGATTGGCAGCCGGCTGTGATAATTGACAAAATAAAATCCAAATTCCAGGGCATCATCGGTGAGGTAATTCATCGCAATGCCGTACTCGCCTCCATCTTTCGCATCCCGGTCGTCAGCCCTGGGAACAAACGTTCCAGGGAACGCGGGATTATCTGGAAAACTGCCAAAACCGAGAATCACCTGCTCTGCTCCTTTTCCCGCTATATCGCTGCTGCTGAAGTAGGAGCCAACAGGGTCAATAATCGTTTCTTTCCAGTGGGTCTGATAGAAGCCCTCTATTGATATCTTATCGGTAGCGCCAAGATTGGCCCAGAGCCGTGGTACCGGTTTCAGCGCCTCGCGAAGTTCCGCACCGGGGACCCGAAGGTTGTTGACATTGACCGGGTTGATACTGTTCATACCGCCCTGGATAAATGTACTTTCACCCCAGTTGACGACCTGGTTGCCAATACGCACATCGAGGGGTTTTTCGCCGGGATTCCAGCTGCCCCAGACATAGGCATCAAGCCACTCGCCTTTTTCCCCAACTTCACCGAGCGCGGCGTCGCTTAGCGGTGTGCGTGCAGTATCGTTATCCATGACTTCAAAATCATAGAAGTAGGTGCCGCGGACAAATGCACCGTAGTTTCTGTACTTGAGCTCCAGTTCAGGTGTTATTTTGATGACATTGGAAACCAGCCCCTTGTCGTAATTTAGATTGCCATTATCGCCGTTAACCGAATAGGCGCTGCCGCCATTGGCAATACCGATGATAGACTGATCTCGATCCTGTACACGCCAGCGCGCTCCATACGAGATGGTTGTATCAAGACTCCCTTCGACTTCACCTTTGCTGAAAGTGAATGCATGGACTGATCCGCTGGTTAACGTAGTAATGGTAATTGCTAATAACGATAGTTGGCGTAAATCGCTGCTGTTCTTTCGGGAAAAATTAATCATCCTGGTGGTCTCCTGTACCAAGTAATCGGGGTATGCGTACCCTCTATAATTTTATAATCCCCTTTATTAATAACATATTGTAATTACTAATACGAAAAAACAACAATCAATTGATAGCTATCGGCAACCGACTCTAGAGCTAGATGATCGGTAAGTGCCGAATCAAACTTTCTTTTTTATTGGGGATTTCCGAATACTTTAATCTGGGAAGAGCTGGACAGCATCATCTCCCCGTATGATTAATAGCAATTCTCGGTTTACAGAATTTATAGTTATTTATCTGTATGAAAGCCTGCTTTCGATGTAGAAAGCAGACAATAAAAAATATGATGTGTGCAGATAGGATAGATACTAGTCGTTAATAAAATAACACTTCATGCGTGAGCGGTGCATAGAATCTCAAAAGCTTTACTTTAAGTCCTGTTTGCCGTGTTACTTTGCCATCTCCTGCGTTGCAGCGGATATACTTTAAGTATGTCAGGTTTTTTCTTAATATCATTTAATGTACGAATGTCAGAATACAGCCGTTCCAGGACTTCCTCGTCGTAGATGGAATCACTACCCAGAGCATCCACCATTGCTATATAAGTTGCCTGGTTTTTTCTATCCATAAAAACTGATTTCAGACCGTCACTATCTTCTTCCAGCCATTTCTCAGTCAGAAATGTATAAATTGATGTTTTCATGATTCATATCCTTTCGAATTTTTTCGTATTTATTATAGTCGCGTATTCAATTTGATCAGAACAATGTTGCAGCTACTAAGAATTCAAGTAAGATGAATTGATATAGATACTGCTCCATGAAGTAATTCTGACCCAATTACTACGTAACTCACCGCTCTCGCGACGCTCCGTGGAATTTCGTTGTTCTACTTGATCGTTTGCGCGTCTATACAATCTATGCAACTGACGACGGTCAATGCCAGACCGACGATCAGTGCCACTACGCGCGGTCCATTTGTATTTTTTTACCTCTGCGTGATCCTTCTTGGCGATATCCTGATTATTATTCATCAAATTATCTTTCATCTCTTCATCACGATGGAAATACATAAAACCCAGCACTATGGACTAAACACTAATGTTTTATATGTATTTAGTTCAGCAACAACATTACTCGCAAGGAGTTACGCTAGAATATCGGGTCAGAAGTATTGTTGTACGCGCCACCAACAATGGTGCAAATAGCATGAAACTAATATTGCTGTCGTCAGCGTTACTGTTTTCTTCGTTTCTCCTCTCATCATTCACTGGTGCAGGAATAATAAGGCAATATTCGTACCCATGTTGGAAAAACAATCAGTTACAGAGATTAACTTTCGTATCATATATCAAAGTGTAAAATTACCTGACAATCTATATCAGCTATTCATGATGAAGCCAATCCATTGACTGGCTCTACAGCTAGACTTTTAATGACTAGATCTCCAGCAAAGATCTGCGTAACGGCGATGAGGTCTAGATAGTACCTATCGTTCAAAGTGCGGTAAACAGGCCTGCCATCGACCATCTCATTGAACCGAGGTGGTAAAGTTCAAGTTAAACTAAATGCCGAAACAGATTCGCTGGTAGGTCTAAATGAGTATATCCATGACAACAATACAAACAGGTGCCACATGAGACTATCTATAGAAACCATTTTATACAAGCACGGCGTGAGCTGAGAAAAGAACCATTACTTTATCTTAGAAGTCGACTTGCGATACGCAGTTCTAAATAGTCAAGTAAAAAAGAACGGGCCTGCAAAGAGGCAATGAACTGGCGAACGATCAACGTTTTACACTGTTGACCTACATTCAGGTTTTATATTTTTGATCCGAGTCGCTCATTGAATATGGATTCGAATGACAGCGCCAATTAATTTTAGAGACGTTTTTGTCAAAAGCTACTGATTTTGCTGTACC
>JARFQI010000121.1 GCA_029287855.1 Arenicellales bacterium
ATTTACTGGCAAGGCAGCCATTATATAAAGATGCAGCAGATGATAAGCGGCCTAATTGACAGCTCGATGTCAACATCAGTCAGTAGTCTGTTTCCCCTTGCTGTCCTGCTTTCCATGTCGGTAAACCACCAATAAGCTGGACATCCTGGATCAATGCCAGCGCCATCCATTCCTCGAGGGGAAATCGCAGGCCGCCATCTTCCTCGCCATATTTCCGGATAAGATCCGCCTCAAGATCGCGGTTGATATCAAACACACCGATGCCTTTCATACCCCAGCCGTGAAAGATGCGGGCGTCAATGGCGCCAAAACTGACTATCCAGACATCCTTGTGACGCTGATCCTTTACGATGCGCATAAAGGTCTCGTTGACCTTTTCATAAGACCCTTCAATGACCTGCATGAAATGATGTTCAGTTGCCAGCAATACTCCTGTTATACCGGCTTCAACATTATGTTCTGTACTTTTGCGAAGGATGTCCCGAACCATGTCCCAGTTAACTTCTACCGCACTGCTGCTTTTATAAATTAATCGATACATAGACCTGTCACCCCCCAGCTGCCTTATATCCGAGTATGCAATGCGGCAGCAGGAGCTGCAACCTTAACACCACCAACGACTAACAATCACATACAAAAGATATTTCTCTCCATTCAGCAAAGATTCATCCGCCCTGGTATTAGATAAAGCTGACACAACACAAAGGACGGACCACATGAATACAAATACATATAAAACAACTAATACAATTCGCAAACCGGCGACTGCAAGTATAGCGATGTTAATCACCACTATATTCCTCGGCAGCTGCACGGCAAACGCCGGTTATAGGCATTATGGCTACGAGCCAGCAACATCGAAATCGATCGAATACCACTACTTTCCCAATGCAGATGTTTACTATGATTCACATCGGCGCATATATCACTATCGCCATCAACAGCGTGGCTGGATAAGCGTTAAAAAACTGCCGAAATACATCCATATTGACAAACATCGCCGATACTCTATGCGTTCTGATCACCACAAGCCATGGAAAAACCAGCACCTGCAGAAAAAGCATCGCAAGCATTTCGACAGGCATGATAAAAAAGCATCCAGGCCTCGTGATACATACAAAGCACATTCCCCGCAACATTCATTTATGATTGATCAGGCGCGGAACAATCGCGGTACAGCCCAACATGAAGGAAACCATTCATATATGAAGCACAGGGTTGATGTGCATAAACAAGGCAAGGATAACTGGCAGCATGTACTCAAAGGGGCTGAAGAAAATGTCAGACCAGCTTATAAAATCACTGAGCGCAACAGTAACAACAAGCATACGACTGCTGACAAAAATACCGGCCGGAAAATTCAGAATACCCAGCACCACAAAAAAAATGAACGACGTCGTGGTGGCACTAAACAGGGTAAGAACCGCGTTACCAGTGATAACAGGCCCAGCAGAGACGGTGATAAACGACGCCGCAAGTAAGGTTATTCATGTTTATGAGAAATTGTGCTCATTTACCGCTTATCGAGATCAAAATCCCTGGCCTCTGTTGCTGCTGTCAAACTTCTACAAATGATAGCTGAATGCAGAAAAAGCAGAGCGCACTGGATTTTTGCCTGCTCATGTTTGATATAATCATCAAAGTGACAGAAGACTCTGCCACGCCTCGATTAAGCTAAGAGTCTGTATACTGGCTCCCAGCTGAATACACGAGGTGTATATAAATAACAAAAGGAGATAACATAATGCGACTAACACTCAAGTATTTTCTAGTAATGATGCTTCTTGCTCTGCCTTTTTCCGGTGCAATGGCTGACGAGTATGAAGACACTGTAAAGATTTTCAAGAATGCCGGTGCAAGTGGTAATTTCTTCAGTAATAGCTATGGCTACGCTCTTTTCCCCACGATCGGTAAAGGCGGGATAGGTATTGGTGCCGCGCATGGCAGCGGCAGGGTCTATGAGCAAGGTAAATATGTCGGCGATACGACGATGAATCAATTGAGCATAGGGCTGCAACTAGGCGGCCAGGCCTACAGCCAGATTGTCTTTTTTGAGGACAAGCGCTCGTTTGATGAATTTACCAGCGGAAATTTTGAGTTCAGTGCAGATGCGAATGCTGTAGCTATTACCGCAGCAGCCTCTGCCAGCGCCTCAACAGGTGGCAGTTCTGCCGGTGCCAGCGGCGGTAAAAACGATGCTACTACGGCAGGTAAATACCACAAGGGCATGGCTGTTTTTACCGTAGCCAAGGGTGGCCTGATGTACCAGGCGGTACTTGCTGGTCAGAAATATAAATACACACCAAAAAAATAAGTACCAGCATAAAATATTGTCGGGTGGCAGTCCGTATTTTTTTATCTATACAATTCGCGGGCTGCCCCCTGACAATCAATATCAAAGCTTCAGCGCTTGACCACTATTGATATAATTAATATATACAGCCACGTAATTTCGTATATATTCTTCTATTACTGAGCATTGAACCATGACTTCATGATTACTCAATGATAGTCAGCAACAAGAAACAGACGAAATAATTCATTAGTACGTACCTTATAATCAATTTTTAGTTGACCAGTAGAAAGGAACACTTGATGAACATGACTCCTGCTTCATTCACTGAACAATTCCCGTCAATTGCTGAGCACTGCGGTCCTGCCGGGCTGAATGATCTGCTCTCTGTCCTGCAAACAAAACACGTTAAAAACGGACAAACTGTGACAACTGACGGTGAATATTGCGACTCACTTTATCTTGTCGCTGAAGGCAAACTTGTTTCACAGATCACTAGCGCTAGAGAAAGCATCAGGCTTGGCTCAATCAATAAAGGCGATATCTTTGGCGAAGTGAATATCCTTGACCCGGGCCCTTCAACCAGCACAGTCATTGCTACAGAAGATAGCACGCTGCTTGTTTTATCGCATGATGCCTTCCGCAGGCTGGATAAGCACCATCCTGTGATGACAGGTAATATTTTACGCATGATGTGCTCTATCATGGTTGACCGTTGCCGTGTAGCTGACAAATTGCTGTTCAGCAAATATTCCTATATTGAAGGATTCACAAAGAACGACTCCAGTCATGACGCTGGCCTGATTGAATGGGGACGCAATATTCTACAGAAGCTACATGGCCATGGGGGGAAACAGATATGAGTTTTATTGAGCAGCTTCAATCAGTTCCTTTATTTAGTGAAATGACTAACGATGAACTGAGAACCTTAGAACAATCGATGGTCATAGAAGATTACCCCGATGGCCACCAGATCGTTTCTGAAGAACATATTAACGACAGGTTTTATGTGCTTATTGACGGTGAAGTTGAAGTTACTCACGAGAAAGATACAGAACGCGGCCTGCAACGCATATCTACGATGGGCCCTGGAAGCCTGATTGGATTACACGGCTTAATAGGCCACAATCGCCCCATTGTCTCGTGTCGTGCTAAAGGAACCGTGAAAGCGGCCTATTTGCCGAGCGCAGCATTCAATCTACTGTACCAGTACAACACACGTTTGCCCCACCATTTTCAGACAATTGTTGCCAAACAACTGGCAGCTGATTACCGTAATATAGTCGGCGAACTCAGAGAGATGATGCTTGCTGATAACGACTGACAGAAAAACAGTGAAAGCTATGACATCTGATAGTCATTCTTCATTCTCCTGCCAGGCCTCCACTCAAGTGCAAAAACAAATGACAGGGCTGCATTCCCTGCCCAGCTGCGAGTTTTAACAGCACCTCTGATATCAGCTGAAGAATAATCCCTGATGGCCAAGAAACTTACTCAGCAGCAACATCGACAAATCAAGGAAAATCAGCAAAAACATCTGGCCAGCTATGAACAGGACGAAGATGCTACATCAGAGTTACTTCCTGCGCGCGTCATTACCAATTACGGCAAAAGCATTATTGCCGAGCTTACCGACAAACAGCTAATCCGTTGCCTGCCGAGACAAAATCTTGAACAAATAGTCTGCGGAGACAATGTACTTATTCAGATACTGGAAAACGGCGATGCCGTTGTGGCGGCCATTCAAGCTAGAGATTCTTTACTAAAAAAGCCGGGATTTGGCGGCAAATTGAAACCCATGGCTGCAAATATTGACCAGGTTGTGATTGTAATGGCTGTGCGGCCGCAACCAAATCCATATCTGATAGACCGTTATCTTGTCGCCACTGAGAACTTGCATGCTGATGGCCTCATTCTTCTTAATAAAATGGACCTGGCAGAAGACGACAGCATCCTCAGCAGTCTGTCTGAAGAATATGAAAAACTGGGTTACCAGGTTCTACCAACCAGCATATCTGATGCCAAAAGCATATATAGATTACAGCAACACCTAAACCATAAAACATCCATACTGGTCGGTTTATCTGGTGTAGGGAAGTCTGCGCTGATTAATACTCTGCTGCCGGATCAGAATATTCGTGTCGGAGAAGTCTCTGCAGCCAGTGGCGAAGGCACACACACGACTACCGGCTCGATTCTTTATCACCTGCCGGAGGGCGGAGATATTATTGATTCACCCGGTGTGCGGGATTTTGGCTTATGGAATACCAGTGCCGATGACGTGACATACGGTTTCGTCGAGTTAAGAAACCTTCCCGGGCACTGTAAATTTTCAGATTGCAAACATGATATAGAACCTGATTGTGCCGTTAAAGATGCCTATGCGGCTGGGGAAATTAGCGAACAGAGATTTAAACACTATAAAAAGATCATACAGGAATATACAAGTTAAATAATTACATGCTAGCGAACTGAGAAAATAGAACGAGGCGCTGCCGAAGTGAACTTTTGTCCTCTGTGCGTATCAAAAGTTATAATCAAACATCACAGAAACACCAGGAGAAAACCGCATGGCAGAAAAGAAAACCATCATAAATCGCATCTTGCTCGCCAGTATAGGCATGCTGGCCGCATGGGGACTTTATGCCATCGCAGACCAGAGTGTTTCAACCCTGGGAAAAATACCTGATCAGCCAGTAACCGAAAACACCGGGCAATGGCATAAACCTGATGATGCAGTTCTAAAGAAAACACTCACCCCGGAGCAATACAGCGTAACTCAGAAAGAAGCGACGGAACAGCCATTCAATAATGCCTACTGGGACAACAAGAAAGAAGGCATCTATGTTGATATCGTCAGTGGCGAGCCACTGTTCAGTTCGCGAGACAAGTTCAAATCAGGTACCGGCTGGCCAAGCTTCACGCAGCCACTGGTGAACAGCCATATCGTCGAAAAACCCGATCGAAAATTTGGCATTCTGCGAACTGAAGTGAAATCAAAGTACGCTGACTCACACCTTGGCCACCTGTTTGACGATGGTCCGCAGCCTACTGGATTGCGCTACTGCATCAACTCAGCTTCTTTGCGATTTATTCCGAAAGAAGACCTCGAGAAAGAAGGTTATGGCCAGTTCGCCAGCCAGTTAAAGAAGTAATTGCTGATGTAATTTAAAAATAAAAATGGCTTAGTTCAATTTTTCTGTTTTACTGGTTGCTATATAAATCACCCTCTCGGCAATATTCGTCACGCGATCTCCAATGCGTTCCATGCTGTGGGTAATCCACAAGGCATGCGTGCTGATCATAAAATCGTCAGGGTGCTCTTTCTGCCAGGCAAATACCTGCTTGATGATATCCTGTTCACCTTCGTCAACCGCATTGTCCATCGCGGCGGCGTCCCGCGCCAGCTGTATATCACGGGTTTCATAGGCCTGACGAACAATGCCCAGCATCGTTCTGCAGCTACCACCCAGTTCTAGCACTGCATCGGTAATCTCTGCAGTCGCTGGCTGTTTCATCTGCTGTACGTTGTTGACCATAGAGCAGGCATAATCAGCGATACGCTCAAGCTCTGCGGCAATCTGTATGTCTGAGAGGAGTTCGCGAAGATCTCCAGCCATCGGCTGCATGCGTGCAATCACTGCCACACACTCCCCTTCAATACTGTGGTGCAACGCATTAATTACAGCATCGTCATCAATGATGGTCTGAGCCAGTTGCATATCATGATCTTTCACGCATTGCAGCGCATCTTTCACAGCCTTGTCGGTTGCATCAAACAGTTCAGCAATTAATTTACGGACGCTGCTTTCGCGACGGTCGATCATCTGAGTTTGTGGTGGCATTTATTACTCCATTTGGACTTCTGCAGAGCCCGCTGGTATGAGATAAGGTACGGAAGCCATGCAGAAAACATACGGCAAACATATAAAATTGATTTTAACGCCAATGGATACTGATTGTCACCGATTCGTTAAGACATTAGACTGGAACACCATTATTTTCTATTCAGGCTCTACTTTTAAACAAACTATAAGCGGATGAGCTGCACTCCATGACAAAATATTGTCTGTTTCTTTTCTTCTTCATTCTTTTTAGCCCTGCATTCGCTGCTGAAAAAGTGCATGGCAAAATAATAGGCGAGGATGCCTATACGCTGCCGACCTGGTTTAAAGAAAGTTTTCTCGAAATTCAGGAGGAAGTAAAAGAAGCCAAAAGCAACAAGAAACATGTCATGCTTTTCATGCATATTGATCGCTGTCCCTATTGCACCAGGATGCTGGATGAAAACTTCAGGAGCGGCGACAGACAGCAATACATTGAGAATCACTTTGATGTCATTGCTCTTAACATACGGGGCGATCGAGAAATCCTGTGGGATGAAAATTCAAGCTATAGCGAGAAGACTCTGGCGACTGAGTTAAACGTACATTTCACCCCTACCCTGATTTTTCTCAACGCCGACGGTAAGAAAGTATTTCAGATGAACGGCTACCGTAATCCTGCTGCCTTTAAACATGTACTGAATTATGTAAACGACAAACAATATTTGAATATGAAACTTGTCGATTATGTAAGCCAGCAGGATGAATCTCTCTACACCTTAAAGCCTCACCCGCAATATCAAGATGTGAAAGATTTTTCAAAGTTTAACGGTCCACTGGCCATTATCTTTGAAGATAAGAGCTGCGCTGATTGTGATGAGTTTCGTAAAGAAGTTCTCATGCATCGGGATGTCCTGACCGAAATGCAGAAATTCACCGTGGTCAGACTGGATGCATTATCGACTAAACCTTTGATTGATGTTGATGGAAACAAAACCACTGCGCGGGACTGGGCAGGTCATTTAAACCTCGATTATCGGCCTGGTACTGTTCTATTCAATGAAGGTAATGAAATCACCCGTGCTGACGGCCGCCTGTATCATTTTCATTACAAGGAATTATTACGCTATGTCTCTGGCGGCTATTATCAACAGTATCCGACTTACCTGAAATACCTGGGTATAAGGCAGAAACAGTTACTCGATGCTGGCGTGGATATCGACTTCAGTATGTAGAGAAAGTATGTAAATTTCCTCAGATTTATTCGTCATCGCGAGGAACAGAATGGTGCGGCAATCTCTATGTTATTGATTGTATCGCATGAGATTGCAGCGCTTCGTGCTCGTGGCCGCAGGGAATACCCGAAAGCGTCAATAGCGGGCTCTATTCGATGTATCAGAATTTCCTTAAGCTATGTATTTAAATAAATTAATATAAACCCTGTGCCGTGCATTTAGACATGCCGGCACCAGGTCTCCCGAATACGAGTTGCTGCCAGCAGTGCCATGGTTGCCATCGAAAAACTCAGCCAAAGACCATTTTGATAGTCACCGGCGGCATAGACCCGCACCCCTTCATTCATCATACCGTCCCATGTCAGGTCAAGGGTCCAGCCGAATGCTGGCTGCATTAATGCCGCTCCCAGGAACAGACCAGTATTGACCAGGGCTATCCCCATGCCAGAAACACCGGGCGGTAGCAGTTCCTTCGCCGCAGCGTAGGTGACCACGAAACCGCCGGTCACTACCCCGAGCCCGCCATAGAGCAATAATCCTGACCAGCCGTTATGCCATGGTAGCAGGATCAAACCCAGCCAGAACAGACAGGTCAGCGCAGCCCCGCCTACGATAACCGGCTTGCGACGGCCAATACGGTCTGACAGCCAACCGGCCTTGAATGCGCCGATAGCGAAACCGAACAGTGCAACGGTAGTGTAAAGTGACGCCCCGGCACGGTCGAGACCGTGCAGGTCTCGCATCAGCGGCACACCCCACAGGCCGGCAAAAGCGAAGAAGGTGCCGGTGATGCCGAAGTTGACCCAAAATCCAGGCCATATATCACGTCGCATGACAACGTCGCGCAGATCGGATATCCAATGGCGGTCACGAGCAGGAAATGACGGCAGCCCCTGCTGTTCCTGCACCGATGGGAAGCCGGCATCCTCCGGGCTATTGCGTACCCAGATCCAGTTTAACAGCGCGAGCACCAGAGACAGAATACCGACACCGATAAAAGCCTGGCGCCAGGAGACAGCGGTAAGCAATAGAGCCAATGGACCTGCTGCAAGGATAGAACCGAGGTTTCCGAGCAAAAGTGTTAAGCCGCTGATGCGTCCATATTCTCGCTCGGCGTACCACACGGCGTTTGATTTCATCAAGCCGACAAATACTACCGAAACGCCAAGACCAACTAGCAACCGACCCATCACTGCTGTATCGAAATCGGCAGACAGTGCAAAAAGAATTGACCCGCATCCTGCCAGGAATGAGCCGATGGTTACCGTCTTGCGAGAACCGAGTGTATCGGCAAGCACACCCGCTGGAATCTGCATAGCGGTGTAAATATAGTAATAGGCAGCAGCCAGCGATCCCAGCGCGACACCGGTGGTCTGGAAGGCATTTGCCAGATCTTCGGCCACCACGGCGGGCGCCATGCGATGGAAAAACACCGTCATGTATGCTGTCACAAGAATAAAGAACACCAGCCGACGGCGCAGCAGGAAGTCGGTACGATCAAAATCGGGAATTTTTGCCACAGCCCTTCCTCATCTAGTTTTATCTACCCTGCCCAAATTCGGCAGGGAAAATCACTGCCTACACTAGCACGGCCATGAACATATCTGCTGCCTGTCTGCGCAGTTCAACGAGCCATTTAGTGATGACCTTCTATAAAACCTGTATTGATGATCGCAAGCCCACATTAACATATCACCAGCAGCATGAAACACTATACCCATATAATGAGCATGCACTAGCCACAATTTCACCACCTTAGCTCGTTACAATCATAATCAGTTGGAAATCACATTTTGATTGCACCCATTCCGTGAGTGGTAAAGATGTCACGGCAGGGATTATGCGGCGAGTGCCCTGTCATGAAAAACCCCGCATGCGTCAGCGCGTGTAAGCAGCCACGCAATCTGCATTGCAAGGCTCTCTCTTTAATCACCAGGTGACGCTTTTTATTTCACAGGCCTGACTAATATTGATCGTTATGACTATATGAATAAATTGCTGAAGTGCTATCTGCATTGCTGAAACAATAAGCTGATGGAATGCTTTTTTTAGTCATCGTCCAGTTCTGACAACTGGCCGATTTTCTCCAACGCAGGTAGCGCATCTTCTGCAATACCCTGCAGTTCACCCGACATGCCCATCATGTTGGCAGTAATACGGTCCAGCTGAGATTCGCGCTTTTTCCACAGCCGCTGCATCGCTGCCTTCTCTTTTTCCAGGTCCATTTTCATCGCCTGGTAGGCATCAACTACGCCGCGGATTTTCTGGGCAAACTGCGGACTGCAGAGATAATCGTAAACGGCTTCCATTTTTTCGCTTTTACCGTGCTCCACCAGTTTCTGTTTCTGCTTTTCTATCAGTGTCATGCGGAGTGCTTCTGCAACAGGTCGTACCGCATAAGGCCTTACAATCCAGATATCCTCTTCGAACAGGAATGGCTCGTGGGTATCATGGGGAAATGCCGTAGTGACAAGAACAGCAGTTTCAGCACCGGCTTCATGCTGATCATCCTTTAGTTTGGCAACCCAGGCATTTGACCAGTTTTCAGCACGCTTGGCCTCCCAGATGATCTTTCCGCATATCGTCCCTGTTCGCGTCATCACAGTCTGGGTGATATCCGCCCCCCTGACGCCCTTCTTGACTTCTACGACTTCATCCAGCGGGAAAGAAGAGCCCAGGATACCTTCAAGCTCCAGCTCCAGCACTTCACCCTGCAATTGTGATGAACCCTGCTCTAGTTTGCGTTTCAGGTCTTCATTGGCTTTCTGGGCATCTTCGATCTTTTTTCGCAGCTCGGCTTCCCGCATATTAAAATCATCTGAAACCTGTTTCTGAATCTTTTCCTTCTCCTCATTCAGCTGACGCTGCAATTTGACCTCAAACTCCTTACGGTCCTCCTCGAGCTTGCTCATGCTCTGTCTAAGTTGCAGTTCCTGTGAACGATATTCATCCAGTTTTTTGTCCTTATTTGCCAGATCTTGCTGAAATTCTTTCAAGCGAGCCTCGGCATCAGCGCGGGCCTCTTTAGCGGCCTTCTCTTTTGCATGATTGATCTCTTTTTTCAGTTTATCGCTGTCTTGCTTAGTCTCTTCAAGCTTTTCGGTTAGTTCAGTGATGCGCGATTCGAATGACCTGGCGGCCTGTCGCTGCGCTTCTTTTTCAGCTGTCTGCCTTAGTCTCTCACGTTCTTCCGACATTGCTGCATCATATTCATCCGCATAGCGTTCAATCGTCTGCTGGGTAATACCGTCACGCAATTCGAATTCATGCTCACACTCAGGACAGGTAATGATTTCATCGGCATTTAGAATAATTCGCTTGGACATTGCTACCCCTGGTTTACTGGATTGGTGAAAGACCAATGGCTATAGACTCGCCATTAATCCTAACATGATTATCGATGTCTGGCTTTGTCGGCAAGGAGATCATCCATTTCGGACGCCATTTCATCACTAATCTATTTATGGCTTGCTGAATCGTTAAAGATCCTCCACCTGTTCAGCTTTGATTCAGCCTCATTATCGTCTAATAACAATCAAGCCAACTAAAAAGAGGATTTAGCTATGAATGCAAATAAAACACATTCTGACAAAAAAACACGACGCCTGGTCATTGCCAGCCTTATGCTCATTGCGACTCTTGGAATCACGACAGTCAACAGTGCACACGCCAGTCATGGTTATTATAATGATGGCTCTGCCCTGTCATTTTCAATCAGCTACGGCTACTACCCCGAAGCAGTTGTTTACTACGATAGTTATCGACCAGTGCATCGCTATCGCCATGTCGATAATCATAGATACTGCGTCGTGCGACCAGGCCGCCATGGCGGACGTGGACATAAACACGGCCATAAACATCACCGTAATAATTTCAGAGGCCACAACAACCATTGAACAGGATAAGGACGCGTAAACCGTGCTGCGTCCACTTCAGTAAGAAGATGAAAAAAAGGCCTGTGCGGAAAAGCCGCACAGGCCTTGCTGCAGAGTGAAGCTGATCTTTACTTGGCTTCTGTAGCTGCTGCGGCAGGAGCTGCAGCTGGTGCTGCCGGCGCAACAACAGGGGCACCATAACCATAAGGTGCATATCCCCAACCATAAGGTGCGCGATAGCCGTATGGGCGATAGCCATAGCTGCCATAACGATTGTCCAGGTTGCTGTAGCCACGGCCATAACCGCGGTAGTCATTGTAGCCACGGCCATATCCGTCGCCATAACCTGAACCATAGCCAGAACCATAGCCATGACCACGCCCACGGCCTCTGCCGCGGCCGCTGCCTTTAAAGCTCATGTTGAATTCACCATCAACATCGCCATCCATATCACCGTCGCCGTAAGCACGACCGTCGCCGCGGCCTCTTGTATAGCCCGAGCCGTAGCCGCTTCCGTCGCCGTATCCATAACCGTCGCCATAACCAGATCCATAGCCAGACCCGTAGCCATCATTTCGGTCCCAGCCATTACCCCACCAGGCGGATGATGCAGCAGAAACGCTCATCAGAGCAGTAATTGAAATAACTTTAACCAGTTTCATAGGTACTCTCCTTTAAGTATGTTTAAGGAATGAAATCATCGCCGAAGCCCTCATAATCTCTGAAGCACCTCAGACAGAACCCCATAGCAAAAAAAGCCATGAACCGTTCATTTTACGATTTTTTTTATAATCTGAAAAGAGTCAACGGTAATCCGCACTCTGCAGGAGAGATCACCATAAGATGTATTAAATCAGATATTTACAGGCATCATAAATTTCAATGCAGGTATGCATCAATACCTGTAATTAGCGTAGAAGTTCGCCTAAAGCCGTTTCCCGGCAAGCGTCGGCATTTTATCAGTGCGTGTTTCCAGTTTCAGATAACTGAGCAGACGAATGCTGTTTTCATCGTGCAAAGTCTTATGGATTTGTCCAACTGCAGTGAGAATTTCCGTCATTTCCCCCTCGATATTGGTACCTGATGCATGCGTCTCTAGAATGAAGTCATACTGTTTTAGCAACTCGACCACACGCAAAACCTGTTGCCGGACGGAAACACCAGCGCCGAGTGGAATGACCTGTAGCTCTGCGGTTGCTTTCATTTTAACACCTCGTCATATGGCAAGTTAATCTATCACAGTCTATGTCGTCTGATTAGCTTAACTGTTTCCAGTATCTATTCTCATAGTCTCGATGCTGATCCTCTGCTTGTAGTTTCTGCATCCCCTGTGCAAGGAAAAATTCTACCGCATCATTCTGCGCCTTAACCAGCAGACCGTCCAGTCCTGACTCTCTTACGGCATTCTCGGCTTCTGCGAATAGCCTCGAACCTATGCCTCGTCTCTGATGCCCTGGTTGCACGTATATACCATGCAACAGCAATCCCTTACTGCCTTGCTTACCCAGGTGTGCTTCGCTGTCCCATGCCGCTATGGCAATAATCGTCTCATCTTCTTCAGCCACAGCCAGTGAATAATAGTTCAGGTCCATTTCATCATAGCGATAGCTCGGCAGGGCAAGTCGCTTCACCCGTTCCGGTAATTGCCAGCTCATCACCGCCGCTTCGACAACCCCGTTTAGCGGATCGAGATCATCTACGTTCGCTGGCCTGATATTGATGTTAGCGCTATTCATTGATTTCCTCTTACAATTATAAATGCGGGCACGTATATTTTTTTATGCCCGCAATGACACTATAGACTACGCTGCTTCAGATGATTTTTCAGCGAAATACTGTTGAAGTTTTTCAGCACCACCGGCATGTCGACCACTGATAAAAAGCTGCAGTACTGTTTCGCGGCCTGCAATGGCTCGAACTGAACACAACGTGGTCTGTTTGCCGATGTGGATTTCTTCGCAGGCAATGCCCCTTTCATTCATTATCGCTTTTGCCCGTGCACAGTGCGGGCAGCCTGGCCGGGTAATAATACTGGCAGCATCTGTTTTAGCAGCGTATGGATTGATATAGTCAATCATGGTATCGGCATCAGATACCTCAATCGGATCACTTTCAGTCTCTGCTTCAATAAACTGCTTCACAATTACACCATCCCTGACCAGCATAGAATAACGCCATGACCGTTTACCAAAACCAGGCTCAATTTTGTCAACCAACATACCCATAGCCTCGGTGAATTCAGCATTGCCGACAGGGATAACAGTAATATTCTCTGCTTCCTGATCCTGTTTCCAGGCATCCATCACAAAGGCATCGTTTACCGACATACAAACGACATCATCGACACCATTCTCTTTGAACACCGAAGCCAGCTCGCTAAAGCGCGGCAAGTGTGTAGACGAACAGGTTGGTATAAATGCTCCGGGGAGAGAAAATACGATAACAATCCTGCCGTTAAAGATTTGATCGCTGGCAACATCTACAAATGCACTATAGCGAAACTTATCGTCATCCTCATCAGATTCCTCTCCTGCTTGCTGCTTTATGAACTGCTGTTGGAATGTATTATTGGGTGAAAAGAATAATTGTCAATATCGTTTATTTATTTATTATTGATTGTTAATATCTATGATGATGTTAGCGAGGTAAATTATGAAATTACGTGATCTGGAATACCTGGTGGCTGTGGATGAAGAGCGACATTTTCACAAAGCGGCGGAACGCTGCTTCGTTAGCCAGCCTACTCTCAGCGGCCAACTTAAGAAACTGGAAGATGAACTTGGCGTAATGCTGGTCGAGCGCACAAGACGCCAGGTGGCAATGACCGATGTAGGAGCAGCCGTAGCACAGCAGGCCCGTATAATCCTGGCTGATGTAAAAGCCGTCAAAGAAATCGTGCAATCCTTCGATGACCCGATGGCCGGCGAACTGCATGTTGGCCTGATTCCGACACTGGCGCCCTACTTGCTACCTCGCATCATGCCTGGAATCCGTACGCAGTACCCGAAACTAAAACTCTGGTTACACGAATACCAGACATCCGTATTACTGGAACAATTACGGCGTGCAGAGCTTGATTTACTGATACTCGCCCTGCCGGTCGATACTGATGAGTTTACCGAGATACACCTTTTCAATGAGCCATTTCAATTGGCTGTGCCGAAAGACGAGGAACTTGCTCAGCAGCCAATGATTGCCCTGGCTGAACTTAGCAAGCGTGAAATGCTGCTGCTGGAAGAAGGGCATTGCTTGCGTGGGCAGGCACTCGATGTCTGTTTTATGGCTGGCGCCACAGAGAATGTCGGTTTTCACGCCTCCAGCCTGGAAACACTCAGGCAAATGGTTGCGGAAGGAATGGGTATTACATTGATGCCGGAACTGGCAATCCCTTCCCGGAGAAGCGAAACTGATACGATACGATACCTGCCGTTTACTGATCCCAGGCCCAGTCGCCAGATCGGCATGCTTTACCGCAAGGGCAGCTATCGTAAAGAAACCTTCATCAAACTGCAGTTGTTGATTCAAAACGAAATGGACGAAAAAGAAAATGGCTCAGAGAATAATTATCCTTTCTCATAAGCTATTCGACGAAAGTGTTCAAAAAGTTTGTTTTTGTCTAGATAATCTCAAGTAGTCATTACTTAGACCGGTTTGCTAATGACTGAATAACTCGGGACTTACCATCCACAGCAGTTGCCAGCCTTCTTCTTCAACTAATTCGAGACTGACAATGCTTCCAGGCGTGTAGGCCACGATGGTTTCTTCTATTGACCCTGTCAGTAGTAAACTGACCAGCTTAGACATGAAAGGCAGATGGCCAACGACTAAAAGATCGTCATTCCAGTCGTCAATCAGTTGTGCAAAGGCCTCGACCGGATCGTTGGGATTAATGCCATTAAATTCTTCGATCGATGGTTCACTGCAGACATACCGCGCAAGAATCTCCGCTGTCTGCCGAGACCGCGTCTTACCACTATGTATTACACGTGATACTTCAATGCATTCTGCGAGAGACCTTGCCAGCTGTTCAACCGCTAACTGCCCGACTTCACTCAAAGGCCGGTCAGGATTGATATCCTTTGTCAGCGCATTGCCATGTTGTGCAAGGTAGAGCTTCACCTGAGATCTGGCCTCAATTTCATTCCTGGCAGTGAAAACATGAAAACGACTATATCTCCGGGGACCTAGAGCAATTCTAGCAATCGTACCAGTTTATTCAGTTTCGGGTCTTCTTCAAGCGCACCTTCCCAGAACGGATAGGTAACAGATTTGCCTTTTTCACCAATAATCATTTTTGCCTGGAACGCACTAGCTCCTTCTGGCATGTCGTGTTGCAGTGGAATACCGAGTTCCTTGATTGCACCCAGGATATCTGCTTCCTGGCTACTGCTTAGCTGACCGCTACGCGGTGGTTCGGTAGTATAGGTGCCATCCTGAACGACAAATTTTCCGCTACTGTCAATCTCGACGACAAATGCGTAATCCTCTTCACCTACTATCTGATACTTGATTGGAACCATGTTTGCCTACCTTTATAAGTTGACCTGCCTGCTGTTTAGCAAGGTAAAATTGCCGATGAAATAGCTTCGTAAATTATCATCAAACCTGGTGCAGTAATGGAAATACCACAATAAACCTTAAGCTTGCAAGAACAACTCATTTATAACGATCGATTTTCCCTGTAATTATTAAAGCCACTGCTGCCTGATATCGACTATTTCCAGGCGAGGCGCCTTTTCACAGAGCTGCTGAACCCGACCCATTTCAATCTCAAGTTTTCGTCTATCCCCGCTAACTATAGTCACGCCTATCAATGATCTCTGCCACTTGTCCTGGTAGCCAATCTCGGCGACAGAGGCGTTGAAACGAGCCCTGATTTGATCACACAGACCTCTCACTACGCCCCGTTTTTCCTTTAATGACTGCGCATCAGTAATGAATATTTCGATAGTCATCAATGCCACATACGCAGAATCACTATTTGTTTTCATAAACCTGTTAACCCTGTCATGTTTGTATTAGTGTAATATCATTATCACGGCCGCTCGAAATACTGCGTTTTAAATATGCTTTAATATATCAATGCGGAGAACAGGATACATGAGAATATGCAAATGACCGTTTTATGTTACATCCGCTACCACATCATTGCGGTTTTATTATTACTCTTACCAATGCAGGAATTAATGGCTGAAGAAAAAATACTCATTATCGAAGATCCAGGCAGTAGCAGTGACACAGTGAATGCTGTCCAATGGCGCCTGGTGACTGATAATGTTATGGGTGGCATATCGCAAGGCCGGCTAATCGCCGATTCGGTCAGTGACCGGCAATGCCTGCGTATGCAAGGTGATGTAAAACTTGAAAATAATGGCGGCTTCGTGCAAATGGCGCTGAATCTCACAGAAGACAAACTGGACGACATTGCATCCTATACCGGACTGGTGCTGGAGGCTTATGGAAATGGCGAGTCATACAACATTCATCTTCGCACCAGCAATTTGTGGTTGCCATGGCAATCCTATCGCTTCAGCTTCATAGCCCCTGCAGTATGGAAAACATTTTATGTCCCGTTTACAGACTTCACACCATATCGTACCAGCAAAAAACTAAAGCTAGAAAAAATTGAAAGAATCGGTGTGGTCGCTATAGGCAGAGAATTTACAGCTGACCTTTGTATCGGCAAAATTGGACTATATCGTTAAGACTGCAATATTCCATCAGCATGAGCAGGACACGGGTCTACATTCAAAGGATTATAGTAGTTGCAGGAATCAGGTGAGGCCCTGGCCAGGCAACTGCTTTACAGGGCCTGTATTCTTCAAAGAAGCACGAACAGCCAGGTCATTAGAGCCAGCACCAGGGATACAAAAACAGCGGCCGACCCCTGATCTTTTGCCTTTCCTGACAATTTGTGATGCTTTTCGCTAATCCGGTCTATTGCAGACTCGACTGCTGAATTCAGTAGTTCAACAATCAGAACAACAAGGACAGTTCCAATAAGTAATGTCCTTTCGATACCTGTGTCACCCAGCCAGATGCCCAGTGGTGTCAGAATAATCAGCAGCAGCAATTCCTGCCGAAATGCCTCTTCGGTTTTCAGGGTTGATTTAAACCCTTTCATCGACCAGCGAGCCGCATACACAATGCGCATGAGGCTGCGCATAGGTTGACTCAGCTTCTGATAATCAGCTTTTGCCATAGTCCATATATTGTTTCTTTCAGACCATACACGACAGGCCAACGGCGAGGTGAAAAGCTCTTAAGAAGATCAGATGCAACACGAAGATTCATTGTTTCAAATATGCACATGCTATATGACAGTATGATGAATTATTTTGATAAATATTGAATTCCCTGCCTGCTTAATAAATTCGTCATTAAACCATCACATAACTGTCACATCTGAATAGTATATATCCGCCTTGAGAACGATTAACGGAGAACACTATGAAACCAGTAACGTATCGCTCGATCTGGATATCTGATACTCACCTGGGTTTAAAAGCCTGCCGCGCTGAGTACCTCTACGATTTTCTCAGACATACAGAATCAGAGTACCTATACCTGGTAGGAGATATCATCGATCTATGGAAGGTTAAACGCGGCTGGCACTGGCCGAGCATCAACAATCAAATTGTTCGTCTGGTATTGGAAAAGGCAAACAGGGGAACCTCTGTCATTTATGTCCCAGGCAACCACGATGAACTGTTTCGTGATTATACCGACTCGTATTTTTCCGGTATCAAGGTGACTGAAAAAGCGGAGCACATTACCCGGGAAGGCAAGAAACTTTTAATTCTTCATGGCGATGAGTTTGATGCCGTGACGTTAAATAATAAATGGATAGCAAAACTTGGCAGTGAAGCCTATGACCTGTTAATCGTGTTGAACCACTGGTTCAACTGGGGACGAAGAAAACTTGGTTTTGGTTACTGGTCGCTATCCAGGCACATCAAGAACAAAGTCAAGGAAGCGGTTAACTACATCAGCAATTTCGAAGAAGCCGTCGTTTACGCGGCCCGCCAGCATGGCGCTGACGGAGTTGTCTGTGGCCATATACATCACGCCATCATCACAGACTACGATGGGATCAGGTATGCCAACTGCGGTGACTGGGTAGAGAGTTGCACAGCATTAGCAGAAGATGAAGATGGAAAACTGCGCCTTATCCACTGGCTGGAGGAAAGCGCTGAACTTATAGATGGAGTGCAACCGCATGAAGATAGCAATCGTGACAGACGCGTGGTCCCCGCAAATTAATGGTGTTGTCTACACACTTAAGAAAACTATTTCAGAGTTAACATGTATGGGCCACCAGGTGGCCATAATCAATCCTTCAGATTTCATGACCTTCCCGATGCCGGGATACCCCGAGATACGTCTTTCATTGTTCCCTGGTCGCAAAATGAGTAGAATGCTTGATGTCTTCCGAGCAGATGCTATTCATATCTCAACTGAAGGGCCCCTGGGAAAAGCCGCCAGGAACTACTGCCTTAAACACGGACTACAATACACATCAGCGTACCATACCCGCTTTCCTGAATACTTACGCCTTCGAATACCAGTACCGTTATCATGGTCCTATTCCTACATGAGACGATTCCATAACTCGAGCAGTGCAACAATGGTTGCAACTGCATCACTCGAAACCGAACTGCATGACAGAGGATTTATAAATTTAAAGCGCTGGAGCCGTGGTGTTGATACC
>JARFQI010000151.1 GCA_029287855.1 Arenicellales bacterium
CACCCGCATGTACCAAACTGGCAAACCGAGACCCGTGAAGATTTTGATATTGCCCGACAGGCATTGTTAAAGGTTGATCTTGCCGGGTTTGAGGAACGTGATATCAATAGCCTTTCCGGAGGCGAGCGCCAGCGTGTCTCAATCGCGGCCTGCCTGGCTCAGGAGACGCCTGTCCGTCTTTTTGATGAACCATCCAATCACCTTGACCTCAAACACCAGAACAGCGTCTTACGGTTAATAAGTGAAAACCGCCGGCACCTCAACCTGGTGGTGCTTCAAGATATCAACCAGGCATGGCGTTATACCAGTCACGCGCTGCTGCTGTATTCCGATGGCTCAACAGAACACGGCACGGTGGAAAAAATGTTGACGATAAACCGCCTGGAAAAACTCTACGGATGCAAACTTAAAATGATCCAGGACATTCAGGATCGAGTATACATACATGCATAAGGCTCAAAAGCTCCATGCACATTTAGTATGATTAAATATTGTAGTTTGGCCAGTTGACATCATATCAATCCGAAAGATAGTCAAGCATTTTGCGCCACTGCCCGAGCTTTTCGTCAAATGTCATGGCTGCATAAGCAGGACTCGTTGAAGGCAGCCGGTAGTAAAACAGGTCTTTTTTCTGCATGAATTCTGATCTGAGGATATGTTTTTTATATAACCGTTCAGCAGTACCACCATTAAAAAAAACCGCCCTGATTGAGTCATAGACTGAAAACAATCTGTCGAAGTCATTCGCCTGTTCAGAATTCGTCTCAATTCTCGAATCCAGGCTGCCAGTCCGCTTACAGGACTTTAAAACATCCCATAAAGCAATCTTTTCAGATGACAATATGGAACAGCGTTTTGCATATTCCTGGCTGTTATCGATAGACAATAATTCTCCCATGATTGGCCAGAATGCATTACGCGGGTGGGCATAGTACTGCTGCTGCTGTAATGAAGCCACTCCTGGCATAGACCCGAGTATCAGCACCCTGCAATTTTTTTTGATGATGGGTTCGAACCCTGCAATCTGCGTCACAGTCCCTGCACCAGCCTCAGTCCGGCGAATACATGCCGCTTGGTCGGCTGATAGAAATTCCGAAAAGATGGTTGACGGACAGACTCTCCACTGTAAAGACTGCTTCCTTTCATTACATAGTGCTGGCTATCAAACCAGGGCGTCGAATAACGTTCGTAGGGAAATGCCTGAAATCCCTTATACGGGAAAAAAGTATTTGCACACCATTCCCATGCCTGGCCAGTCGAAAGCATGAGTGCAGAATCAGAGTTCATTGCGGCCTCCCACTCAAACTCATGTGGTAACCGGCAGCCGGCATAGCGCGCGAAAGCATCGGCCTCATACCAGCTCAGGCCAGACACGGCGGCATTAGCGTCAATATCTGACTGACCTTGTGCCGACAGGCTATACCAGTTGCCCTGACCATCCTGTTGCCAGAACTCAGGAGCCTCGTGCTGGCAATTCCTGTTCCATTGCCAGCCCTCATCGCTCCAGAATTCCTGCCGCAGGTAACCATCTGCCTGCATAAACCCGAGATATTCAGCATTACTTACCATTTTAGAGGCGAATAAATACTCAGGCAGCGTTACTTTATGAACAGGCTGCTCGTTATCACAGGCCAATATGTCATCTGAACCGATATCATGCTCACCGGCAGCAATAATCAGATCTGGAATTACCGGATCCCGCGGGTCGAAATATTTTGCTGTAAAAACTGCTTCAGAGACATTTGTCATTGCTCTCTGCTGCAATGCCATCTGCATGGTTTCCATGTGCTGCTCCGCATGCTGTATCAAAAACCAGCCAAGGTAATCATTTTTCATCAGAGGATGATCACAGGCAGCCGAGGAAAGCTGCGACAATAAATCTTCAGCATCATTAAAATCAGCCTGCAACTGATCGAAATCAGCTAGCACCGGCAAACCTCCGCGTTTACCTTTTTCAATCAGTTCAGGGAAAAAATCCTTATGTAACCCGCTGGTCCGGCTGTCATCGCCAACTACAACTTCACGCAACCAGTACTGTTCGATGAAAGAGACATGGCAAAGATGCCAGCCCAGCTGGCTGAGGTCAGGATGATACTGGGTACGTAGATCCTGTTCAGGATATGATGAATACTGGTCTAACAGGCTTTTATGCAGCGCGGATATTTTTTTTACAGTTTCATTTTTTTCTGACACAGGCACTCACAAATGGATTTGTTCCGGTTCATTGCCGACATCAAAGACCAGTAATGACTGAGGTGGAACCTCTGTCCAGTCATCTTCATCAGTCAATGGCTCTGACGCGACTACGCTCGCACCGGGAAAAGCGGGTGGATTGAGTGAGTAATAGAGTGATGGACAATTTCCATTGATAGCACATCGCAGCGCCCATATTCTACCCGGCACGGTAACCATAATATTCAGCAGGGCACGCTCATCGTTTAGCCATTTTTTCAATCTGCTCACCATTTCACCCAGTACCTGTGCCGGGTCATTAGTGTTGATTTCCCACATAATGTGTTTGAACAGAATAAACAGGTGCTCGGAATCGGTATTGCCTTCGATCAAATCTTCGAACTCAGGTTTAAATTCACGTCGCATGCATGAGCGCAATGTCCTGGAGAATTGATTGATATATCCGTTATGCATAAATTGAAATTTCTCATCGGCATAAGGCATGGTATTGGCAAGATTGATTGGGATGTTGGCGGTAGCACTCCGCACCACCGCCACCCACGTATCAGATTTTAGCCCACGGCCAAGCTCAGGAAGATTAGGGTCTGTCCAGATAGGCATGGTTTGCCGATATCGCAAAGGCTTTCCTTCCTGGTCAAACCAGCCGAAACCATAACCATCGGCATTTAGCTTTGCCTCCATCATTTCTCTTGGCGCCCAGGATTGTTTCACCAGGCTATGTTCCGGCTTGAGCAATATTTCCTCGAGAGAGATTGCTGGACCGATGTAAGCTGCAAGTCTGCACATAAATTGATTTCAGAAACTTTAGTTGTCTGTAACAGGTCACACAGTATAATGAAAACAGGCATAAAAGTGTAAAGGAAGCCATGCAGGAAAAAGCAAACATAGGTATAAACCGATTTCAGTTAAACCGGCTATCGCAAGATCTGCATCATGATAGCCTTATAGAGGATGTACAAACTGGGCTCTCCGATCCCCCTCGTTCTTTACCACCCAAATATTTCTATGACGAACGTGGCTCAAAACTGTTTGATCAGATATGCCAGACTGACGAGTATTATCTGACCCGGGCAGAATCATCACTATTGGAAAACCATGCCGATGAAATAGTCTCTACAGTAAGGCCAACAGCAATTGTTGAATATGGCAGCGGCACCTCGGAAAAAACTGAAATACTTATCAAGGCGGCAAACCAGCATCACGACTGGCTGCATTATCTGCCACTCGATGTCTGTGAGGAAATTCTGATCGAATCAGCTGAACGGCTGATTGAGCGCTACCCGTGGTTATCAATAGATGCCTGGCACGGTGACTTTCTGCATGATATGCAGCAATTCGAGAATACTCATGAGCGCAGCCTGTATACCTTTCTTGGCAGTTCATTAGGCAACTTTTCCTATGACCAGGCAACCCGCTTTCTAAGTGATGTAAGAAATACTGCCAGTGACAACGACTGGTTCCTGCTGGGTGTCGATATGGTCAAAGACCAGCGGATTTTAAATGCTGCTTATAATGACGGTAATGGCTACACAGCAGCCTTTAACCTGAATGTGCTGAATGTCCTGAATCGAGCTCTTGACGGTGACTTTGATACCGCATCGTTCGAGCATCATGCCTTTTTCGATGCAGACAGGTCGCGGGTTGAAATGCGTTTGCGTTCCCGTTGCCAGCAAACTGTGACGCTGCGTGGCATCGATTTGAAGCTCGATTTTGAAAACGACGAACACATTGTCACCGAATACAGTCGAAAATACACTGCTGATTCGATCCAGCAACTATTAAAGAAAGCCGGTTTCACCCCACTGAATATTTATACAGGTAGTAAGAATGAGTTCATGCTAATTCTTTCCCGTTGCAGCACATGAATACCTGCGCCTGCTAATGATATACATCACCAGAACCCTGGCGCCACGTAAAGAACTGATTGCCTGGGCAATGTATGACTTTGCCAATTCTGGTTATACGACGGTAGTTCTGACTGCCATTTTCAATGCCTATTTTGTTGGTGTGCTGGCCGCCTCAGTAGATAGCAGCAATGGAGGTGCCGGCACCTTATTATGGAGCATTAGTATTGGTCTCTCGAATACCCTTATATTGCTATCAGCGCCAATACTAGGTGCCGTTGCCGACTTTTCCGCATCGAAGAAGAAGATGCTTGCCATCAGCACAGTTGGCTGCATAAGTATGACCGCCCTGTTAGGTTTTGCCGGCCCTGACCAGCTTTATCTCAGCATGCTCTTGCTGGCGGGCTCTGCATTTATGTTTGGCACCGGCGAAAACCTGATCGCTGCCTTCCTGCCGGAGATCGCTCCGCCTGAAAAAATTGGTAAAGTCTCAGGCTTCAGCTGGGCGCTCGGCTACATCGGAGGTCTCCTGGTACTGGCTATTTGTCTTCTCTATATCGAGACTGTCAAACCACTGGGGCATACCGCAGAGCAGTATGTACCGGTCACATTGTGGATTACAGCATCGGTGTTTGCTCTCGCAGCAACCCCTACTTTTGTTTTTTTAAAGGAGAGAACACAGGCAGCAGACAGCATGCCTGCCTCAATCTCTGCCTACGCACGCGTCGGTTTTTCCCGCCTCAGGGAAACCTTTCGCCATCGCCACCAGTTTCGTGACCTGTTTCGCTTTCTTATTTCATTGTGCATCTTCAGCAGCGGGGTCTATACCGTCATTGTGATTGCCGCGATCTATGCACAGGAAGTAATGCATTTCAGTACTACTGAAAACATTATCATGATCATGGTCGTTAATATCACGGCGGCAGCGGGCGCATTTATCTTTGGGCTCTTTCAGGATCGACTTGGCGCACGCCGAACACTGGAACTGACATTGTTGATCTGGATACTGGCAATCACCATCGCCTGGCAGGGTGAATCCCGAACAATGTTCTGGATTGCAGCAAACCTGATTGGCCTTGCCATGGGATCAAGTCAATCTGCTGGACGCGCCCTGGTGGCACTATTCACGCCACAGGGTCGTTCGGCTGAGTTCTTTGGCCTCTGGGGCCTGTCAATCAAGCTGGCGGCTATTGTTGGTCCCATGAGCTATGGTCTTATTGCATGGTTCAGCGATGGCGACCATCGCCAGGCCATTTTTTCAACGCTAATGTTTTTTGTTGCCGGCTTGGTGGTGTTGCTTACTGTCAACGAAAAACGTGGTCGTGAAGCAGCGGTGATTGGGGAATAGAAGATCACAGTCTCAAGTTCCAGGTTCCAAGTTTTAAGTTTTAAGTTTTAAGTTTCAAGATCACGTTAATCGAAAAAATTGAAGTAGTGGTCCTTAGAAAAACAAATACATCAGCTGGGATAACGGAAAGTGATTTCGTAAATGTGTCATTAATCCTGGAACTTGAGACCTGGAACTTGAGACTAATCTTTTTCAACCCCATATATTGTGCAGATTATAAATACGTGAGGATTTAACTAGCATGCGAATGGATAAACTGACAAGCAAGTTTCAAATGGCGATTGCTGATGCGCAGAGTCTGGCAGTCGGGCGCGACAATCAATACATCGAACCGATACACCTGATGGCGGCCCTGATGGATCAGGAGGGCGGCAGTGTACGCCCTATACTGGCCCAGTCAGGTGCCAATGTCGCTGCCTTGCGCAGCAACCTGGATGCAGCACTTGATCGCCTGCCGACGGTTGAAGGAGCTGCCGGTGATGTACACATCTCCAATGATCTGAATCGTCTGCTTAACGTCACTGACAAACTCGCACAAAAACGCAATGACCAGTACATATCCAGCGAGTTGTTTCTGCTCGCGGCGGTCGATGACAAAGACACTCTTGGTGACCTTCTGCGCAAGGCTGGTGTGATTCGTGGCGCGCTTGAAAAAACGATCGACGATGTACGTGGTGGTGAAAGTGTCGATGACCCAAATGCTGAAGAACAACGCCAGGCACTTGAGAAATACACCATCGATATGACGGAACGCGCTGAGCAGAACAAACTGGATCCGGTGATTGGCCGTGATGATGAAATCCGCCGCACTATCCAGGTGCTTCAGCGTCGCACGAAAAACAACCCGGTACTGATCGGTGAACCCGGTGTCGGTAAAACCGCCATCCTCGAAGGGCTGGCTCAGCGTATTGTCAACAACGAAGTGCCAGAAGGCATGCGCGGCAAGCGTCTGCTGTCACTTGATCTCGGTGCCCTGATTGCCGGTGCCAAATTTCGCGGTGAATTCGAAGAACGGCTGAAGGCAGTCCTCAATGACCTGGCAAAACAGGAAGGCAATGTCATCCTGTTCATTGATGAATTGCATACCATGGTTGGTGCCGGCAAGGCAGAGGGCTCAATGGATGCCGGCAACATGCTGAAACCGGCCCTGGCACGCGGTGAATTGCACTGCGTCGGTGCAACAACACTGGATGAATACCGCGAATACGTGGAAAAAGATGCGGCGCTGGAACGGCGCTTCCAGAAAGTCATGGTCGATGAACCGAGTGTAGAGGACACAATAGCTATCCTGCGCGGCTTGCAGGAGCGCTACGAAGTCCATCATGGTGTCGATATTTCTGATCCCGCGCTGGTCGCGGCGGCCACTCTGTCGCACCGCTATATCTCTGATCGCAATTTGCCGGACAAGGCCATAGACCTGATTGATGAAGCCGGTGCCATGATCCGCATGGAGATTGATTCCAAGCCAGAAGAAATGGACAAACTCGACCGTCGGCTGATTCAGCTCAAAATAGAGCGCGAAGCTGTGAAAAAAGACAGCGACGAGGCGTCAAAAAAACGCCTGGAAGTTCTCGAGCAAGAGATCGCTGAACTAGAGCGCAAGTACTCTGACCTGGAAGAAATCTGGAAGGCAGAAAAAGCCTCCGTACAGGGGGCGACGCATATCAAGGAAGATCTGGAAAATGCCCGCAATGAACTTGAGAATGCCCGTAGAGCCGGTGACCTCGGGCGTATGTCAGAAATCCAGTATGGCCGTATCCCTGAGCTTGAAAAGCAGCTGGAAACAGCCGAAGCCGCAGAGACGACAGAAATGACGCTGATGCGGAATAAGGTCACTGAAGAAGAAATCGCTGAAATCGTCTCCAAGTGGACAGGTATCCCTGTATCAAAAATGCTCGAAGGCGAACGTGACAAGCTGTTGCGCATGGAAGAATCCCTCGGTAGTCGTGTGATTGGGCAGTCTGAAGCCATAACTGCTGTTTCCAATGCCATCCGCCGTTCGCGTGCAGGCTTGTCTGACCCTAACCGACCAACGGGATCCTTCCTGTTCCTCGGGCCGACAGGGGTCGGTAAAACTGAACTGACCAAGGCCCTGGCCAACTTCATGTTTGATACTGAAGAGTCAATGATTCGCATTGATATGTCGGAGTTCATGGAGAAACATTCGGTTGCTCGCCTGATAGGAGCCCCTCCAGGCTACGTCGGCTATGAGGAAGGTGGTTATTTAACTGAATCTGTGCGCAGAAAGCCCTACTCAGTGATTCTGCTGGATGAAGTTGAAAAAGCGCATCCAGATGTCTTCAATATCCTGTTGCAGGTTCTTGATGACGGTCGCCTGACTGACGGTCATGGACGAACAGTAGATTTTCGTAATACCGTGATTATCATGACCTCGAACATGGGCTCAGACGTAATACAGGAAATGTCCGGTGAAGAGAATTACGATGCCATGAAGGCAGCCGTGCTCGACATCGTCGGCAAAAACTTCCGCCCTGAACTCATCAACAGAATTGATGAAATCGTTGTATTCCATCCGCTGAATCGTGAACAGCTGCGGGGCATTGCAGCAATCCAGACTCAGTACCTGAGCAAGCGGCTGCAAGACAGAGACCTCGACCTGAGTTTCACAGAAGCAGCACTTGATCTTATTGCTGCTGAAGGTTTTGACCCGGTTTATGGAGCTCGGCCATTGAAACGTGCAATTCAGAATGAGATTGAAAATCCGCTGGCACAGGAGATTCTGAGTGGCAAATTTCTGCCGGGTGACATCATCGAGGTTGATGCCGCTGATGGTGAGTTTATTTTTAACAGGAAGTAACCACGTTGTTCGAAGTGTGATAGCGGACACTGATCTGCTTATCGTAAAAGGCTCTGCTATATGCAGGGCCTTTTTTGTCGTCGACAACTTGCCTGGCTATTATCGATTGCGCCCTGGCTACCATGAAATATCAGAATGACGCACCTCCATCTGAAGCAATTAATATTCCAGGTCTATCGATCACAGCTCGGCTATATTTGCAGCGTGCCAGGCATTTAGTTTGATTTGTTTCCTTTATCCACTCGCTATAGACTAAGCTAATAAATATTCTAATAAAGTTACTTCCCTGCAAAGGAATAGCATGACCGAGAACGATAAAGCCACAGCAGCAGGTCCAATTTGCATGAAACTTCGTTATACAGAGTGCATAGATGAAAATACACTTGTTGCGATTTCATCTAGCTGGCGCAGGTAAGCATGACTAAACTTATCAATGCTCTGCTTAAGCCCGCAGCCTACAAGCACCCGGTAGACAAGATAGAACTGCTGGAGACCCATATCTCATGGGTAATCCTCACCGGCGATTTTGCCTATAAAATAAAAAAGCCGGTGGATTTCGGCTTTCTCGATTTTTCTACACTGGAAAAACGCCGGTATTTCTGTAACGAAGAACTGCGCCTGAATCAGCGCTTTGCCGCAAAGATTTACCTCGAAGTTGCTTCCATAACTGGCAGTGAAGATCAGCCGTGCATCGATGGCGATGGTGAGGTACTCGAATACGCGGTCAAGATGAAACAGTTTCCGTCTGGGTCCCTGCTGACTACTTTGCTTGACCGTGGCGACCTTCGAGAATCACATATAGACAGGCTTGCCAATAATATCGCCAATTTTCATCTTCAGGCCAGTGTTGCAGAAGCCAAAAGTGAATTCGGCACTCTGCCAGCTGTTGTTCAACCCGTGGAAGAAAACTTTCGACAGATACGCCAGCAAATCAATGAGGCGGGGCTACTGACACAGATCGATGCGATTGAAGAATGGAGTGCACAGGCCAGTGATAATCTGCAGACGCTGCTGATAAAGCGAAAAGAGTCCGGCTATATCCGCGAATGCCACGGTGATTTACATCTCGGCAATATCACACTGTGGAATGAAGAAATTATTCCTTTTGACTGCATCGAGTTTAATGAAAATTTGCGCTGGATTGATGTTCTCAGTGAAATCGCCTTCCTGGTGATGGACCTGGATGACCATCTGCGGCCAGATCTTGCAAGACGGCTGCTAAATAAATACCTTGAACTAACCGGTGACTATAGCAGTATTGGCATACTTCAATACTACAAGGTATATCGCGCGATGGTCCGCGCAAAGGTATATTCCCTCCGACTTGGGCAGGACGATATGTCTCAGCAGGAGATCGAATCGGTACATAGTGAAGTCGAGAATTACACCGCACTGGCTAGCCACTACATCACTGACAGCCAACCTTTGTTAATTATCATGCATGGATTTAGTGGCTCGGGGAAAACAACCATCAGCCAGTTTATCCTTGAAGCCCTGCCAGCAATACGCATTCGATCAGACATTGAACGTAAACGACTGTTTCAGGACAGCACGACTGACAATACAATTGCCGGCGACAATGGCGAGACCAGTAGTGAAATCAACGAGGGTATCTATAGCGGCGACTCAACAATGATGACCTATGACCATCTGCGATGCCTTAGTGAAGACATTATCCTGTCAGGAATGTCTGTAATTGTAGATGCGGCATTTTTACATGCTGACCAGCGTAAACGCTTTAGCCAGCTGGCCTCTTTGCTGAATGTCCCTTTCCGTATTATTGACTGTCGTGCCGAGCACACAATACTGGAACAGCGCATAACTGAAAGGCGAAAATACGGCAGCGATGCATCAGAGGCAACCCTTGATGTTCTTTTTCACCAGCAGGAGAACCATGACCCGCTGAACGTTGAAGAAACCGCTGTTTGTTTGACAATAGATAAAACCGAAGCCATGACGATCAAAACCGTCACTGACGAGCTCAACACACTTATTCACGGTCACTCCGCACCTTCATGGCCACTCCGCACTGCACAGATTCATAGATCATAACTTCTGAAGATAATTAAAAGATGGGTTGAAACTGCTCCAGCGTCAATAACAGCTGAAACAGGACAACACTGCATCTGACCTATCAATTGCCAGTAGATCCAATAATTAAGATTCATACGGCTTTATTGTGGATTTATTGATTTTTTGCTCGTCGAAGCGTCTACTGTCAGTGTCAGAAATATCTTTCACCTGTTCGGAGGTGTGTGATGAATGAAAAACTGTTTCCCACAGAACCAACGCTGATTGATTGTGAAATCTGCTTTAAGGAAATTCCGGATTCAGTTGCCGTGACTGAGGAAGGAGAAGATTATGTAGTACACTTTTGCGGCCTGGATTGCTACGTGGCCTGGAAAGAAAAGAATGAGACTAAACAGGGTAATGATGAATAAACGGCAGTCTGGATGCATATAATTATCATCGCATGGCTATATGTCATGCTAATGGTGTCTATTACTTACTGGCCTGATGTCGTCGGCATGCTGTGGCGTTTTGCACTATTCGGGCTGGTGCCCGCCTGGTTATGGTTCAAGATGGTAATGTTTGTTCGTCGCCGGCCTGATCATCAAGCCAGATTACCGTTGCCATCCGACCGCAAACACCCTGCCGACGATAAGAATAAAAACGCTTCTCATCACTGAAGGTACAGTATCCGCCACCGGTCACTTCAGTGACGCCGGCTTGCTGTAACCGACAGCTTGCCAGCTTATATAGATCAACCAGGTACTTATTGCTGTCAGGCATTCTTCTGTACCAATCTGTCTCGGCTGAAATTTCACCTGATAGCTGTTCCACGACCTCTGCACCAACCTCGAACATGTCAGGTCCAATAGCTGGCCCGAGCCAGGCTAGAATTTCCATTTTATCCGAAAACTGCTGAACTGCCGTTTCGAGAATCCCATTTGCCAGGCCGCGCCAACCTGCATGGATGGCCATGATACGTTTACCTTCTCTGTCCGTTAGCAGAACAGGCAGACAATCCGCAGTCATCACCACACATGCCGTACCTGAACGCGTCGTTGTGCTGCCATCTGCTTCACTGTCATGCTGCAACTGGTCGAGGTCAATTATCTTCGTCGAATGAACTTGCTGCAGCCAGTGCGGCGGCTGCTCGAGTCCCAGTATCTGCTGTAATAATGCCCGGTTTTCATTGACCGCCTTAACGTCGTCATCGACATGGCTGGCGGGATTCATGCTTCTGTAGTGCCCCTGGCTACAGCCGCCGCGTCGAGTGGTACTGATTGCTCGCACATGGGGTGGCGCCTGCCATTCAGGGACTATCCAGTCATGCGGTGGCATGTTCCTTCGTGTCCTCTCTGAGTGTGTCAACCAGTGCCTGCATATCTGCAGGCAGCGGAACTGTCCAGCTCAGCAGTTTGCCACTCACTGGATGATGCAATGCCAGTGTTTCAGCATGCAATGCCTGCCTTTTGAAGTCGCGCAGCGTATTGATCATGTTTTCAGATGATGCTGGCGGCAGCTGCAGGCGCTTGCCATAAACGGGGTCGCCGATGATGGGGTGGCCTTGCCAACTCATATGAACACGAATCTGATGAGTGCGACCGGTCTCAAGTATTACCCGGATCAGGGTATGCGCGCGAAATTTCTCTTCGACACGGTAGTGTGTCACGGCGGGTTTACCACGGTTGCTTACCGCCATTTTTGTTCGTTCGCGACTATGCCGACCAATCGGTGCGTCAATCGTGCCACCTGCGACGATCTGCGAGGTGATAACCGCCAGGTATTCACGCCTGACCTGCTTTTCCTGAATAGCCTCAACCAGCTGCTTTACTGCCCTGTCGTTACGGGCTATCACCAGCAATCCGGTGGTCTCCTTATCAATTCGATGGACAATGCCTGCTCGTGGCAGCACGGCCAATGAGTCATCGAAGTGCAACAGGGCATTGAGCAGTGTACGGTCGGGGTTTCCTGTACCTGGATGCACGACAAGACCGGCAGGCTTATTGATAACAAGGATGTCCTCATCCTGATACACCAGATCGAGAGGAATATCCTGGGCCTGAGAATCCGTAGCTACCGGTTCAGGTACATTAATAACAACAGACTGCCCTTCTCTTACCTTTGTTTTTTGCCCTTCAGCCTGGCCATCCAGCGTTACCAGTCCATCTTTGATCCACTGCTGGAGCGCGGAACGTGAATACTGACCAAACATCGTCGCCAATGCCTTATCGAGACGAAAACCATGACAATTTTCAGGAATTCTCTCCCGTATTTGGGTAACTTCCGCTGGATCCATATCTTTTGGCTTCACCATGGGCTTATTTCAGGTTATCCTTCAGTTCCTTTTTCGAACACTATTGCAGCAATCTTCCATGCGCACCACAAGACTTGTTTTAATTTTATCTCTGTCACTGATTCTATCAGCTTGTTCATGGTTTAAGGACAATGAAAAAGTTGACGATACAGTACCAGCTCAAACTCTCTATAACCAAGCCAAAAAAGAATTGACATCAGATAACTGGGAAGCGGCAATCAAGCAGTATGAAGCATTGCTTGCAAGATACCCGTATGGAAAATATTCACAACAGGGTGAGATCGAACTGGCCTACGCCTACTACAAATCGAATGAACCCGAATCTGCAATTGCTGCAGTGGATCGCTTCATTTACAATTATCCCACCCATCCAAACCTGGATTATGCCTATTACCTGAAAGGGCTGGCTGACTTCAAGGACAGTAATTCTATAATCGATAGAATCACTGGTGGCTACGATTATTCTGACCGTGACCCGAAAGCAGCACTAGAGGCCTACAGGGACTTCTCTGTCCTGATCGAGAAATTCCCCGATAGCCAGTATTCCGATGATGCTCGCCAGCGCATCAGGTTCATTCTGGAAGCGCAGGCTGTGCATGAGATCAAAGTGGCTCGCCACTATCTTAAAATTGAAGCATACGTCGCCGCCCTCAACCGCACGAAATATGTCATAGAGAATTACCAGCGTACTCCAGCAGTAGAAGATGCGCTGGGGCTGCAGGCTACTATTTATGCCACTATCGGAATACCGGACCTGGCCAATGACAGCCTCAGGGTACTGAAACTTAATTTCCCCGAAAGTCGTTATATAAAACGGGTAGAAAAGGCATTAGCCGGGGGCAGTTGATCTCAGCTTACGGAACCGTGTTTTGCCATATCATGTTTTATCGGGGTCGTTAACAATCCCGCCAGCGTTTTATCAACGAATTCCGCTTCCGCATCTCTCACCACCAGCGCCGCTGAAGATTGACTATCAGGCTGCCATTGCCTTACAGACCAGTTGCCGGGATCATCCTGCCCCAACTTATCAGAGACTTTCAGTGTGCCATCTTTTGATACGGTGCATTTAAACCGGTCCAGGCCTGCCAGCAACTGCATTCCTCGAGCCTTCACTGAAGCCTCTTTTAGCACCCACATCCTGTAAAAAAGACTCTCATCTTGAGCATTTCGAATCAGCTGAAACTCACTGGGAGTAAAAAAACGACGTGCAAGCGCGTGGTAGTCTCGCGTTGCCTGTACTCGCTCTACATCGACACCGATTTCACTGTCTGCTGCGACTGCCAACAGGCAATATTTATCGCTGTGACTGAGATTAAAATTCAGCATTGGATATCCAGATAAAGCAAGTTCCGGCTTGCCGTTTTCATTGTAGCTAAACGCAATGTCTGCGGCTGTAACACCCAGATAACTGGCGAGAATAAGGCGCAAGGAAACTCTGCTACGGAGAAAGTCCAGCCTCGCCTTTTTGTGATTAATGCTGCTAAAACGCGTGATTTCATCATCTGATAATAATTCTGGTAAATCCAGAGCCGCTTCCTCTAGATCGATAGTCCAGACATGAACAACCCCACTGCCTGGAATCTCCTGATCACTAAGGCTTATCATTCGAAAGTACGTGATGCATATAGCCGGAGGTGATTGGATAACGCCGGTCGCGCCCGAATGCACGTTTCGTGATGCGCACCCCCGGAGCAGCCTGTTTGCGCTTGTATTCATTAAGATCAACCAGACGTATAACCTTGCGCACTGTGTCCCTGTCAAAACCATTGGCGACGATCTCCTCGAGGCCAATATTCTTTTCTATATACAACTCGAGAATTACATCGAGAATTTCATAAGGAGGAAGTGAGTCTTCATCTTTCTGGTCATCAGCCAGTTCTGCGCTCGGAGGGCGATCGATAACCCGTTGTGGAATGACCTGCTGCTGTTGGTTTCGCCAGTTTGCCAGTTCATATACAAGCATTTTGGGTACATCTTTAATAACTGCATAACCACCCGCCATATCACCATAGAGGGTGGCATAACCAACAGCCATTTCGCTCTTGTTTCCGGTAGTCAAAACGATGCGACCCTGCTTGTTGGAGATGGCCATTAATATAATCCCACGGCATCTTGCCTGTATATTCTCTTCGGTGGTATCAACTGGTGCAGAAGCAAAAGTCTCCTGCAGCCCATCAAGGAAGGCTGTGAACATTTTCTCAATAGGAATAATGCGATGATGTACACCCAAATTCTCTGCCTGCTCAATCGCATCTTCAATGCTCATTGACTGGGTATAACGTGAAGGCATCAGCACTGCCTCGACGTTCTCTGCTCCCAGTGCATCACATGCGACAGCGAGAGTCAGTGCTGAATCTATGCCGCCTGACAAACCGATAACTGCCCCTTTAAAGCCGTTTTTTGTAACATAATCGCGCACACCCAGCACCAGTGCACGATAGACGCTTTCATTCAAAGGCAAGTCTGCTGGCATGACAGATGCAACAGGTCGCAAGCCATCTCCTGTATTGGTGAATTCGACCAGTGAAAGACTTTCCTCAAAAACAGGAGCGTGCATTTGTCTTGCACCGTGCTGATCAACGACAAATGAACCTCCATCAAAAACCAGTTCATCCTGGCCACCAACCATGTTGACGTAAGCAATGGGAATAGAGTTTTGCCTGGCCTGCCTTGAGACTGCATCAAAGCGTTCATCACGCTTATCGATATGAAAAGGAGAAGCGTTAAGATTGAGAATCAGCTCCGCGCCTGCCTGCACTGCCTGCTCGACGGGCCCGTCTTGCCAGACATCCTCACAGATGCTGATGCCAATTTTGCCGGCTTCCGTCTCTACTATGCAGGGGCTGTCACCCGCTACGAAATAGCGTTTTTCATCGAAAACACTGTAGTTGGGAAGGTTCTGCTTATGGTAGCGCGATACCTGGACGCCATCTTTGATCACAACAGCAGAGTTGTAGAGACTGGAACTTTCCAGTATCGGACATCCTATGATGGCAGTGATGCCGTGTATCTTACCAGTCAACTCGTCGAGTACCTTTCGAGTATCTTCAATGAAACCATGGCGCAGCAGCAAATCTTCAGGAGGGTAGCCTGTCAAATTGAGCTCAGGAAAAAGAATGATATCTGCTCCGAACTCATCTCTCGCCCGCTTGACCCATTGAAGAATCTTCTCAGCATTTCCCTGCAAGCCCCCTACCAGGCTGTCATGCTGGGCAAGGGCAATTGATATACTATTTTTCATACGACCGATAGATTGATTTTTTGACGACTATCAGGCACAAGGATAGTGTCAGATTAATATGATTGGTGAATGATACACTTCCAGCCTGTATTTCACACCAGATAACAAAGAGTGTTAAATGCAATCGGTGGGAATTACAACGAAGTTGAATCGTAATACCGTTAAATATACCCACTCAATCCAGATTCAATATATACGATCTGAACAATAATGCTCGTTAAAATCTATCAGTCACTGCTCGACATCCCCGCTAAGCAATGGGACAGAGTAAACGTTGATGGCAATCCCTTTACCAGTTATGCCTTTCTCAGCTCGCTTGAGGAATCTGCAAGCATAGGAAACAAAACCGGCTGGCTGCCCCGTTACCTTGTCATGCATGATGAAAGCGGCAATCTTGCCGGTGCATTACCAATGTACGAGAAGCATCATTCATGGGGAGAATATGTCTTTGACTGGGCCTGGGCCAATGCATGGCAGCAGTGTGGCCTGGCTTATTATCCGAAGTTGATTGTTGCAGTACCTTTTTCTCCAGTTAGCGGTCAACGCATCCTGATCGCTGATGGTTATGCGAAGGAACAAGTAATCAATGGTCTGCACCAGGCTGCTATCGACTTTGCCAAAGAGGCGTCTTATTCATCGCTGCACTATCTTTTTCCAACCAATGATGAGTGCAGCTATCTGCAACAGCAAGGTTTACAAGTTCGTCACGATGTTCAGTTCCACTGGGATAATCGCAACTATCAGGGTTTTCAGGAATTTCTTTCGACGATGAGTTCACGTAAGCGTAAAAAGATTGCCCGTGAACGAAGGAGAGTCAGTGAACAGGGCATTGAGTTCAATGTCGTTAGTGGTCAGGAGATATCGGCTGTTAACATGCAAAACATGTATGAGTTTTATCTTTCAACCATAATGGCGCATGGCTCTCATGCCTATCTCAGCAGCCGTTTTTTTCAGCTCCTGGGTCAGCGAATGGCAGATAATATCGTACTGATTGAAGCACATTATCAGGGTGACATTATCGCTGCAGCCCTGAATATCCGCCACGAAGACGTGCTCTATGGACGCTACTGGGGCTGTAATGAGGAATATCACAGCCTGCATTTTGAAACCTGCTACTACCAGGCAATCGATTATTGCATCAATAATAGCCTGTCACGCTTCGAAGGCGGTGCCCAGGGCGAACATAAACTAAGTCGAGGCTTCCTGCCTTCCATCACCTGTTCCGCTCACTGGATGGCTGACGAGAAACTGTCATCCGCCATCAGCGATTTTCTTGATCGGGAAAAGGCCCATGTCGCACATTATCAGCAATTATTGGATCAACGCAGCCCTTTCAAAGATGATAACGAAAATGGCTGATGCACCAGCAGCTCACTGCTATACTTGATCATCATGCAATTGATCACCCTTGACACACCTGAAACACAGTTCCCATCACCTGACTCCGCATCAGAAGAGGGGCTGGTCGCCGTTGGCGGTGAAATCACCACCGTACGTGTACTGAGTGCTTATCGACAGGGAATTTTTCCCTGGTACAGTGAAGACCAGCCGGTATTATGGTGGTCTCCAGAACCTCGGGCTATTCTCTATCCTTATGACATAAAAATTTCCCGCAGCCTGAAAAAAACACTGCGAAAGAAGCTTTTCAAGGTTACTGCTGACCAGGCCTTCAGCGAAGTCATCAAAGGCTGCGCAGGCCCCCGCATTCAATCACCGGGGGGAGGCACATGGATCACCGATGACATGATGTCAACCTATACCCGCCTGCACCAAATGGGCTATGGCCATTCAATTGAGGTGTGGCAAGATGGAAAACTGGCAGGTGGCTTATACGGCCTGGCTCTCGGCTCAGCTTTTTTTGGAGAATCCATGTACAGCCATGCTCCAGATGCATCGAAAGTTGCACTTGTGCACCTGGCTAAAATTGCCACCAGTCATGGAATAGACTTCATCGATTGCCAGTTGCCAACTGAGCACTTGAGCAGGATGGGTGCGGTAGATATCAGTCGAAAGGCATACCTGGCAATGCTTGAAGATGCGCTGAAAAATAGTGACCGTACTGAGCACTGGCATTATTCTGATTAATCATGTCTGTTTCCGAACTCAGTTTTTTTCTTTCGACCTCGCATGAATGCAGCTATCTTAAGGGCCACGAAGCAGCATCACTGGTCGCTGATCCAACAATCAGGCTGGAAACCACTGCCTATTCTGAATTGATTCAACTTGGTTTCAGGCGTAGTGGTGGAATGGCATACCGGCCACACTGCGGTGCATGCCAGGCATGTATTGCCATCCGCATCCCGGTAGTCAGCTTTCATCCTTCACGCGGACAACGTCGTATCTGGAATAAAAATACTGACCTTGAACTCAGCAGCCTGCCATTGGAATTTCATGAGGAACACTACCAGCTCTATCAGCGTTATCAATCCACCAGGCACTCAGGCAGCAGCATGGATACCGATGATCGCGATAAATATATGAGTTTCTTTGCTGCTGAAGGCCTCGATTCTCGCTTGGTTGAATTTCGTTGTGCAGGAAAACTAATATGTGTGGCAGTCATTGACTGGCTGCCAGCAGGGCTTTCTTCCATGTATACCTTTTTTGACCCGGAATATAGCAGTCGCGGTCTCGGTGTCTATGCCATTCTCTGGCAAATCATGAAAGCCCGTGAAATAGGCCTGCCGCATGTTTATCTCGGCTACTGGATAGACGAGTGTGACAAAATGTCCTACAAAACGCGCTACCGCCCCTATGAGCTATTTCTTCGGCAGCAGTGGCATTTGATCAACAAAATCCAGCCGACAGCTTAAAGCTTACACTGCTCAAGCAGATAAAAAACGGATGAATATCGCAATACTTCACTCCAAAACAGGCATTTTTCGTCTAAAATTTGATATCCAGACCGACAGACCTTTACCCCTGAGCGTTGTTGGTGCATCATACGCGCCCATTATATTTGACTAACGAGACTACACTGCTTTGGCAAAAGAAGAATCAATTGAAATGGAAGGTACCATTATCGACACCCTTCCGAATACGACATTCAAGGTTGAACTTGAAAATGGTCACGTTGTGACTGCACATATTTCAGGCAAAATGCGCAAACATTACATTCGAATTCTGACCGGTGATAAGGTAACTGTACAGCTCACACCTTATGATCTGACAAAAGGTCGTATTACATACCGCGCCAGATAACACAATCCAGGCAACGATGCCGGCTTAGGCCATTTATTGCGAACGCCCACACTGCTGCCCTGATAGCCGGTAAAACCTAACTACCGCGACGTTTTCGTCATCATTTCTTAATAGTTTTTAACGCAGTAGCAACTTTCTTGCTATGGAAAAAAATCGCGTTTTGGGATAATATATTTAGTTCTGCCAGCTGCCCTGAAACAGACCAGCATCAATAGTAACCGTTTGGCTGCAGCAGCTTGCCAACCAGATTTACAACCACATCAGTAACAGGAACTACTATGTCAAAAAAACATCCAGTCGTTGCCATTACCGGGTCTTCGGGAGCTGGTACTTCAACAGTCAAAGATGCCTGCGAACACATTTTTTTCCGCCAGGAAATCACCCCACTGGTCGTCGAAGGCGACAGTTTTCATAGCCTGGACCGCGCCGCATTCAAAGTTGCCGTCGCGGAAAATGATGAAAAAGGTAATAATTCATTCAGTCACTTTGGCCCGGAGGCGAACCACTTCGACAAAATTGCTGAAACCTTCGAGTCTTATGGTAAGACGGGCAGCTGCAAGCGCCGCTACTATATCCACAGTGATGAAGAAGCCCTTTTCCATAATGAGCGACTCGGCGGCACAACCTATACAGCCGGTGAATTTACTCCATGGGAAGATATAACAGAAAAAACAGACCTGCTGTTTTATGAGGGGTTACATGGTGGCGTTGCAGATGGTGACGTTGATGTATCGAAATTTGTCGACCTGCTGATCGGCGTAGTCCCTATTGTAAACCTGGAATGGATTCAGAAAATTTTCCGTGACAATGCCCAGCGCGGTTATTCCGCCGATGTCATCGTCGATACCATACTGCGTCGTATGCCGGATTATGTGAATTACATAACACCGCAGTTTTCGCGCACAGATATCAATCTGCAGCGTGTTCCAACCGTTGATACCTCTAATCCATTCATTGCCAGGGATATTCCGACTCCTGATGAAAGCTTCGTCATCATCCGCTTCAGAGATCCTGCAAAATTTGATGTTGATTTCCCGTATCTGTTGAACATGGTGCCGAACTCATTTATGTCACGACGTAACACCATGGTCGTACCTGGCGGGAAAATGGGCTATGCGATGGAACTGATCCTGGCTCCAATCGTGCAGGAGATGATTGAGAATAAAGGCTAAGCTCCAATAAAAAACGAAAAAAAGCCGGATATTAATTATCCGGCTTTTTTTGCACTGGATTCAGGCTATCTGAATCAAATCACTATTATTCACAGGAATAGTTACTTGATCTTTGATTCCTTGTAGATTACGTGCTTGCGGACAACCGGGTCATATTTCTTCATCTCCAGCTTTTCCGTCATAGTGCGTTTATTCTTGGTAGTAGTGTAAAAGTGGCCGGTTCCGGCACTTGATACAAGTTTGATCTTGTCACGCATGATTGTTCTCCTAAGACCCTAAGTCAGACTTTCTCGCCACGTGCACGCATTTCAGCCAGCACTGTATCGATACCTTTCTTATCAAGGGTACGCAGACCTTTGCTGGAGACGCGGAGTTTTACCCAGCGATTCTCGCTTTCCACCCAGAAACGGCGGTAATGCAGATTCGGCAAAAAACTGCGGCGTGTTTTGTTATGGGCATGAGAAACGTTGTTCCCACGTACTGTGTGTTTACCTGTGATTTGGCATACTCTGGCCATTGCTAAAGTCCTTGCGAGCTTAGTGTTCAGATAGAAATATTTATTCAAATAAACCGACATGTGCCGGAAAGGCGCGAATTTATAGCAGATTTCAGCACATTTGAACAGTCTAAATCAGTCTGAATAGCAAAATTTCTTAATTATTTCACTTTCACATCAGCCCACGCTCTGAAAAAGAGACTGGCAAACCATCACCAACAATAAAATGGTCCAGTACCCGGACATCGACAAGGCCCAGAGACTCCTTCAGGCGGCTGGTGAGAGCAATATCAGCCTGACTGGGTTCTGATATGCCGGATGGGTGATTGTGAGCCAGGATGACCGCTGCTGCATTGTGGTGTATCGCTTTTCGCACAATCTCACGCGGATGAACCGAGGCGCCGTCAATCGTGCCGTTGAAACATTCTTCGAAACTGATTAAACGGTGGCGGTTATCAAGGAACAGCACACAGAAGACTTCAGCATGACGATCACGTAAGCTAGCATGGAGATACTCCCGGACATGCTCCGGGCTGGTAAAACTGTCACGCTCGCCAAGATGTTCTGCATAATGCCGACGCGCAATCTCGAGTACAGCCTGGCATTGCACATATGTTGCAACACCTAGCCCCCTGCCCTGGCAAAATTTCTGCCGGTCTGCAGCCAGCAGCGGGCGCAATCCACCGAAATCTATTAATAACTGTCGTGCCAGGTCCACCGCACTCATTCCGGCTGTCCCAGTACGCAGTAATATCGCCAGCAGTTCAGCATCACTCAGCGAACACGGGCCCTTGTGCAGAAGCTTTTCGCGTGGGCGTTCATTTTCAGGCCAGTTCTTTATCGACATCCTTGTCTCCTTATGTTTCTGCCAGTCCATTGGCAATAAACCTGATAGTACTATTAAACTAACCAGCCGTCTGTAGAAAAAATTTCATACTAGTTTCAGGATACTGGAGCGGTGAGGAAGAATTCTGTTATTTGTTTCGACTTGTGGCTTTCCGCCTTCGAGATGAAACTTTTTTCAACATGTCGATGTGAAACACCATTCTAAGCTAATATAGCGCCATGCATAAGTTGGCGGGTAAAAAGATTCTTTTGGGCATTACGGGCGGGATTGCTGCCTATAAAAGTGCCCTGTTGTGTCGTGAGCTAAAGCGACTGGGTGCAGATGTGCGTGTCATCATGACGGTTGCCGCCACACACTTCATTACTCCTTTAACGCTACAGGCACTAAGCGGTCACACTGTCCACTGTGATCTTTTCGAAGCAGAGTCTGACCATGGCATGGGCCATATCGAACTTGCCCGCTGGGCTGACCTGGTCATCATTGCACCAGCCAGCGCAAATACAATTGCCAAACTTGCACACGGACAGGCAGATGATCTTCTGACCACGACTGTATTGGCCTGTGATAAACCTTTATCCCTTGCCCCGGCAATGAACAGTCTAATGTGGCAGCATCTGGCAACGCAGGCAAATATACAGCTGCTGATCTCCCGTGGTGTAACAGTCCTCGGGCCTGCTGAAGGCGAGCAGGCCTGCGGCGAGCAGGGCCCGGGCCGTATGCTGGAAGCAGAGCAAATAGCAGAACACTTACAACAACAGTTAAATCAAGAATTACTGGCAGGAAAAAAAGTTGTCGTTACTGCGGGTCCCACATGGGAAGCCATCGACCCTGTCCGTGGATTAACCAATCACAGCTCAGGTAAAATGGGCTATGAACTGGCAAGCGCACTGCGTGATGCCGGTGCCAGTATCACCTTAATTTCAGGACCAACCGCATTATCCCCGCCTGCGGGTGTAGATTACATCAACATCACCAGCGCAAAGGAAATGACTGATGCTGTTATGGCCAACGTCCCATCATGTGATATTTTTATTGGTGTTGCTGCTGTTGCTGACTACAGACCCGTAAGCCCCGCGCAACAGAAAATTAAAAAAGATGCTGACAGCCTCTCGATAGAACTGGTGCGCAACCCCGACATCCTTGCCATGGTCGCCGCCCTCGATGATGCGCCATTCACCGTCGGCTTTGCTGCTGAAACGGAAAAAGTAGTGGAGAATGCACAAAAGAAGTTAACGGCGAAGGGAATCCATATGATTGCAGCAAATCCTGTCAGCGGCAAAAACTCGGCATTCAATGCTGACTCGAATGAACTAACACTGATTGACCGTGATGGTATCAGCCATCTCAGCCGATGCAGTAAACCCCTACTGGCTCAAAAACTAACTAAGGAAATTGCACAACGCTATTATGAAACATATCCAGCTAAAGATTCTTGATCAAAAAATTGGACAGACCATCCCTTTACCAGAACATGCAACAGATGGTTCAGCCGGAGTAGACCTGCGTGCCTGCCTGGATGAAGCACTGGTCATTAAACCTGGAGAAACCCACCTCATCGGCACTGGAATCTCGATCCATATCGGCAACCCTGGCTATGCCGCTATGCTACTTCCGCGTTCCGGTCTAGGTCACAAACATGGCATAGTGCTGGGCAATCTTGTCGGGCTGATCGATTCAGATTACCAGGGAGAGCTGAAAGTCTCCTGCTGGACCCGCGGGGATACTGAATTTACCGTAAAACCGGGTGAACGTATCTGCCAGATGGTTATTGTCCCTGTCGTACAGGCAGAGTACGAAATAGTGCAGGAATTTGATGCGTCTGACAGGGGTGAAGGCGGTTTTGGCCATACTGGCACTCATTAAAAGCCTTCATAGCGATATAACTCATCAGAACCATAATATGGATCTGCATAACAGAAACCCTGCACCACTTTAAAATGGAATTCGACACAAATGACTCAGCTGAATAATGCTACTGACACCTTTCCTGATGAAATCTTCAAAGCCTATGATATACGCGGCATAGTAGATTCTGCACTAACAACCACTATCACAAGACAAATCGGACAGGCATTTGGCAGTGAAGCCCTGTCAAGAGGTGTTGACAGCGTCATCATCGCGCGTGATGGCAGATTATCCGGACCATCCCTTAGCGCCGCACTGTCTGAAGGTCTGCTGGCAAGTGGCTGCGATGTCATTGATATCGGCATGGTGCCTACTCCGGTCCTCTATTTCGCTACCTATGAACTGGCTACCGGTACCGGAATCATGATCACCGGCAGTCACAACCCACCCGAATATAATGGATTAAAAATGGTCATGGCCGGTGAAACCCTGGCCGGCGAGCGGATCCAGGAGTTAAAGCAGCGGATACTCTCTGGCCAGGTTTCTAGCGGTGATGGCAGGCTTAGTGAGATAGACATCAAACCGGCTTACAGCCAGCGCGTTCTATCAGAAGGCAGGCTTACGCGCGAAATACATGCTGTGGTCGACTGCGGCAATGGCGTAGCCAGTGAAATTGCTGCTGATTTACTGACTCAACTCGGCTGTAAAGTCACTCCGTTATTTTGTCAAACAGACGGCTCGTTCCCGAACCATCACCCGGACCCCAGTCAGCCAGAGAACCTGAACGACCTGATTAATGCTATGCATGAAACCGGGGCTGACATCGGCCTCGCGTTTGATGGCGACGGTGACCGACTCGGTGTTGTGACACCGGATGGAAAAATAATCTGGCCTGATCGACAGCTGATCCTGTATGCCAGAGATGTTCTGAAGAGCACTCCCGGGGCTCACATTATCTACGATGTTAAATGCTCACGAACTGTTGACGATGAAATCAGACGTGCTGGTGGGAAGCCTGAAATGTGGAAAACCGGACACTCGTTTATCAAGGCACGGCTGCGGGAAACAGGAGCAGAACTGGCCGGAGAGATGAGTGGTCATGTTTTTTTTAACGACCGTTGGTATGGCTTTGATGATGGCCTGTATACTGCTGTACGCTTACTGCACATCCTGGCAAAAAATGAACGCAATGCTACAGAAATATTTGCCGATCTACCGGATACTATAAACACCCCAGAGT
>JARFQI010000177.1 GCA_029287855.1 Arenicellales bacterium
ACTGAAACGCACAATGGCAAGGCTTGATGCCGTACTAGGTGGCGTGCAGTACAATTATTTTCTGCATTCAATACCACATGATCGCAGCTTTAAAGAGAATACGCCGAGCTATCACTGGCACCTGGAAATCACCCCGAGGACGTCTATCCCAACGGGTTTTGAGCTCGGCTCAGGCCTGTTCGTTAACACAATCAGCCCGGAAGACGCGGCTGAGCAGTTGAGGAATGTGGATATTTCAGGTTGCTAGGCTTACGATATGCGATTTTTGTGTTTGGTTGTTCACTACACCTGATCGCATTAGCTGATTAATTAATCTCACACATGCCTTTAAGTACCATGTCGGTGTAGCTAACAATACCAATCACCTTGCCATTTTCCACCACGGGTGTTCGGGAGAGATCATAGCGATCGAATAATCGAGCGGCATAACGAATATCCATTTCCGGATCAACGGTAACAATCGGTTTCGTCATGACTTCGTAAATATTCACTCTTTTTGGCGACTTATCCAGCGCAAGAACCTTGGTCGCAACATCTGATATCAGCACCATTCCGTATTCATCATTTTCATCACGCTTTTCTACGATGAGCGATTTATTATTCTTATATTTCATCGCCTGTAAGGCGTCCTGCACACTCATCATGCCATCGACAAGATCGTACTGAAGTTTCATCACTTCGCGCACGGTGACTCTTCTTTTATCTGTCATAACTGCTCCTCTACCGCCTCACTCAATTCCTTAATTTGTTTGGTTACACCCACCGCATCTTCAACATCAACCTGAAATGCAATTCCGGAACCCGGGTTGTCCTCAAATTCGGCAACTTCTGCAATTTGCTCGATTATAGTCCTACTCATATGTTCCTCAACCAGAAATAACAGAACATCGCGCTGTGTTTCCAGTGACAGGCCGAAAAAGGTCTTACTTTGTTTCAAACCCTCACCACGGGCATTATTAATCACCGTTGCGCCTGTCGCACCGGCCTCCCTGGCCGCGTCCATGACGGCATCTGTCTTGGTATCTTCAACGAATGTAATGATTAATTTAAAATGCATGACTACTCTCCTGTTGATTTTCTTCTACTACGAATTTCTGATATTTGCGCATAGGCCATGACGCTGATGATCGGAAACAGGCAGGCAAAAGCGATGAGTCCGAACCCATCTATCAGCACACTGCGCCCGGGAATGTTTTCAGCAAGTCCGAGTCCCAGTGCGGCGACCAGCGGCACGGTCACGGTTGATGTCGTAACACCACCGGAGTCATAGGCAAGCGGTATGATCATGCGCGGTGCAAACCAGGTCTGGGTAACAACGACGATGTAACATGCGATAATAAAATACTCGATCGGATAGCCGCTAATGATACGAAAGGTGCCAAGTGCAATACCCGTCGCTGAACCGATGGCCACAGCAATGCGTAGGCCCCATTTGTTGATTGCGCCAGCCGAAATTTCCTCGGCCTTGATCGCCACTGCCAGCAGGGACGGCTCTGCAACTGCTGTACTGAAACCAATCATGAAAGCAAACAGGTACACCCAGTAATAGTCTTCCCATGTCAGCGCTTCTACCAGGCGGCTGCTGCCGGCAATAAACTGCGGATCCGTGAGCTGGGCAGCCATCATCTTTCCTATCGGGAACAGTGCCATCTCGAGACCAAGCAAGAACAGTGCGAGGCCGAGCAGAACAAAGCCAAAACCCGCGATCAAGCGCTCCGGATGCTTTACTTTTTCACGTATGACAAATACCTGGAAAAAGACTATCAAAACAATGATTGGCAGCAGGTCCCTGATTGTCTGACCGAAGGTGATAACAAATTCTTTAAAGATCCCTGAGGCAACATCAGACTGCTGGATTGCCTGGCTTACCAGTTTAACTCGCTGTGTTGCGCACTCCGGTTCGGCCCAGAACCAGCCGGCTTCACCACCAATGCCATAAAGCAGCACAGAGATAATAGGCAGCAATGATGCAAAGGCGATCAGACCAAATCCATCCAGCATCGGATTGCGGCCTTTAATTGAGGAAGCGAGCCCGACACCGAGAGCAGCTACCAGCGGCACGGTAATCGTTGATGTCGTCACCCCGCCGGAATCATAGGCAATGCCAATAATCGTTTCCGGGGCAAATGCAGTAACGATAACCACCAGGATATAACCACCCATGATCAGGTACTGGATTGGCCAGCCACGGATAATGCGCATTACCCCGAGCATAATGGCAAGACCCACCGATATCGCTACTGACAGCCTTAGACCGAGGGCATAGTTTTCCATCGCCGCCTCGGTATTGCTGATGATGCAGGCATCTGCGGCGATTTCAGAGGCTTCTTCTGCTACCGCAATCAGTGCTGGTTCAGCGATGGTTGTACCCAGCCCCAGTGCAAAAGCAAAACTAAGCAGTCCCGCTACACTGCCCTTCCTGGCAAAGGCATGCGCCATACCGCCACCAATCGGGAATAGCCCGGTCTCCAGCCCGAAGACAAAGAAGGTCAGACCGAGAACGACAAGCACCAGGCCAATTGTTAAATTGAACAGGCCATCAAGCGGCTGCTGCAGGATCAACAATTGAAAGAATGCAATAACCAGGAATACCGGTGCAAGATCTCGCAGACTGTCGAGTGTGGCGGCTGAAA
>JARFQI010000017.1 GCA_029287855.1 Arenicellales bacterium
GGCCAGCTGCCCGTTCAAACCTTGCGGCTGCAGTGTCTCAATGGCGGTCGCAGCCTGGCTGTCCATCGATTGTGCCGTTGCATAATCATGGAAATGGCTAAGGTCAGAGCTGATGACTATCAAGGTGCTTTTATCACCCCACAGATAATCTATCACCTTGTCGACCTGGTTCGGTGTTGTATCACCAACGACCAGCGGTATCAGGCGAAAATTTTCGAGAACCTCCTGCAGAAATGGCAGCTGCACTTCGAGGCTGTGCTCGTCATGGTGTGACTGCGGTAGTCGCTGCACAAAGGGGTACTTCTGCAGCATGCCTTCAATTGCATTCTGATCGATCGGGATACTGCCCAACGGCGTGCGAAAGGCGTCCGCAGCCGGCGCTGCAATACCGCGAAAATATACTCTGTGGGCCGGGCCCAGCAAAACAACGGTTTTAATTATCTCTCGTTCAGCCTGCAGGCAGGCATAAGCCTGTGCTGCAAGCTCACCGGAGTAGATATAACCGGCATGCGGCACAATGATCGCCTTTGGCCGAGTGTCCTTAACTGTTGCCTTCTCCAGCATCTCTGCCACCCGGCGGCGCAATTCTTCCGGGTCAGCGGGATAGAATGCACCGGCAACAGCGGGTTCTCTTATTAGCATCTGTAAATCTCGTCTTTTATCACTTGTGCCATAAACCTGATCATACTCTATCTGACCAGCACTAATCACCCTTACTCTAGCTCATGATAATTATTTTACATTACCTGTGGGCCACCATTGCATTCTTTCCTCACTGCCACCATTTAAATTAATATAGTATGAGGAAAAATTCCCATGAATGATATAAATACAATCACCGGCAGCCGCCACCCAACACACTACTGGCACATATTAGATGACGGCCGAGTTCAGTGTGACCTATGCCCCCGTTTATGCCGCCTGAAAGAAGGTCAACGCGGTCTCTGTTTTGTCCGTGCGCGAGAGAATGATGCCATTATCCTGACGACTTACGGGCGTTCCAGCGGCTTCTGTGTCGATCCAATCGAGAAAAAACCGCTCAACCATTTCCTGCCCGGTAGCAGTGTACTTTCTTTTGGTACTGCAGGATGTAACCTGACCTGTAAATTCTGCCAGAACTGGGATATGAGCAAGTCTCGTGAAATGGACATTCTGGCCGACCAGGCTTCACCGCAGCAAATCGCCAAGGCAGCGAAGCAGCTCGGCTGCCGCAGCGTTGCCTTCACCTATAATGATCCCGTCATATTTCACGAATATGCCATTGATATTGCACAGGCCTGTCATCAGCTGGACATCAAGACAGTTGCCGTGACCGCAGGCTATATCATGCCTGAACCTCGTGCTGAGTTCTTTCGCTATATGGATGCAGCCAATATTGACCTGAAAGCCTTCACTGACAGCTTCTATAAAAGCCTGTGCGGGGCTGAACTGGATAAAATTCTTGAGACAATAACCTACGTCAAGCATGAAACAGATACCTGGATGGAGCTGACCAACCTGCTCATTCCCGGCAAGAATGATTCTGACGAGGAAATCGACCGTATGACGAAATGGGTGGTAGAAAACCTGGGCCATGATGTACCGATGCACTTTTCAGCCTTTCACCCGGACTGGAAGATGCAGGATATCCCGGCTACACCTGAACAAACGCTCAAAAAGGCACGGCGCATTGCTATGGAAAACGGTGTGCACTATGCCTATACCGGTAATGTTAGCGATACGGTCGGCGGCAGTACCTATTGCCATGGCTGCGGTGGAAAAGTGATTGAACGCAACCAGTATCAGCTGGGTGAATGGCATCTTGATGCCAGCGGCCATTGTCAAAGCTGCGGCACTCAGATACCCGGTTTGTTTGATGGCCCTCCGGGAACATGGGGTGCACGAAGGCAGCCGGTACGACTTAGTGCCATGTAGTTATTGAAAAGAATTCGGTTTACGGTTTTCGTTACTATCAAGAATAATGCGCGCTATCTTGTATGCAGTTAACGTTTTTTCAATCTCTTTTTGCGTTAGTTATCATGCATCAACAACGTATAGCACTTTCCACAGAACACTGAAAACCGAACACTTAATCCTTACATTTCTGCCTCTTCAGGCGTTATTTTGCCTGTTCCAAGCAGCACAGCTATCCAGCGAGTTTCCGGATGCGTTTCAAGTGCCAGTTTAACAACCATAGTCAAAGGCACTGACAAGAACATTCCCGTGGTGCCAAGCACCCAGCCCCAGAAAACAAGAGAAAGGAAAACCACCAGGGTAGAAAGCCCCAGGCGATCACCAAGAAATTTAGGTTCAATAATATTACCGACCAGTGTATTGACCAGCAAGTAGCCGACAACCACCCACAACGCGATTACCGGACCACCTGTAACCAGCGCCAGCATTACAGCAGGAATGGCTGCGATGATAGATCCTATATTTGGAATATAATTTAACAGGAATGCCAGTAGACCCCACAACAGAGGGTAATCCACGCCCAGCATCCACACCCACAGTGCGATCAACAAGCCGGTAGCAAAGCTTGTCATACTCTTGATGGCCATATACTTGTTTACACTTTGTAGAAATTCAGATATTTGCTCCGTCTGCTCAGCAGCATCACCATAGATCGTTATCATCTTATCTTTTAGAGCGACGCCTTCAAAAAGCAGGAACATGACTGTCAGGAAGATAAGAAAACTACTTGCCAGTAAACTGCCAAGACCGTTGAAAATTCTGCCCACAAAACCGAGGGCGGCATTTGGGTTGATATACTGCCTCAATTCAGCGTCAAATCCGTCGATGCCATAGCCCTTAAGCCAGGCAAAAAACTGGTTTATCTCACCCTGAAGCCTGCTCTGGTACTCAGGCAACTGTATTGAAAAACTATGGATAGAATTACCAAGGATTGAAATGATGAGAGTGCCGAAAATAGCAATTAATCCGACGACGGTAGCCAGAGCAATCCACATCGGCATGCCCCTGTTTTGCAGAGAATTGATAATCGGCGCACAGATAATCGCGATAAATGCCGACAGTAGAAAGGGCACGATAATCGTTGCGGCCGCCTTCATGCCTGCAACAATAATTATAAAGCAAGCCAGGCCCAGCGCTATTCGCAAGGCACTGCCATTTTCGTGAAGGGTGTTCATGGACTTAAGTGTCAAGTTTCAGGTTTCAAGTGTCAAGACTGAAAGAGATTAAGCCTTAGGCCAAAAGATGCTGGGTCTAATTTTTTATATGTACTTGAATGCCTGTCTCTTTAAACTCTAGATTTCTTCACACAAGGACTTCGTCCCCAATCTTGTACAGGACATCTTTCTTCTCTATAGAAATTGTATCGTTACCATCTACGCCACTGCGGCAACTTCCATTATTTCTTCTGCAACTTCTTTTGCCCTGTTTGTCCTGATCAGCAGTTCAATACAGGTACGCTGTGTCATGCCACTTGATGCGTATAAGTTAGCGTAATTGCCCCTCCCCTTGATCACAAAGCACATCTAAGACTTGACATCGATCTCCAGCGGACGTTGCTCAATTGCCTGTAACCTGTCAGGCTGAACAATCGCACGTATTTCAGAAACCATCATACATTCTCCTGGTTACCCTGATTGTGTTCGTAGCTGTATCTATTTCTCGTTAGCCTTTACTTCGCGTCTCTTCCACATCAGAAATACCGCAGGAATAATTATCAGTGTAAGAAGAGTAGCGCTCACCATGCCGCCCACCATAGGCGCAGCTATTCGACGCATGACTTCTGACCCGGTACCTGTCCCCAGCATGATAGGTAACAAGCCAGCAATGATAGCGGCAACTGTCATCATCACAGGGCGCACCCTTAATAAAGCTCCGTTTACTACCGCCTCCTTCAAGTCTTCAAAACCCGGTTTACCCTGATGCTCTAGTTTCATCTTCTGCCATGCCTGGTTCAGATATACCAGCATCACCACGCCTATCTCAACTGCAACACCGGCCAGCGCAATGAAGCCAACACCGACAGCCACTGACATATTGTATTGCAGTAAATAAAGCAGCCAGAAGCCTCCGGTTAGCGCCAGTGGCAGTGTGCCCATAATAATCAGGACTTCAGTAATATTTCTAAAGTTGAAATAAAGCAGCAGCAGAATGATAGCCAGGGTAACAGGCACAACCTGGGCAAGCCGTTGCTTGGCACGTACCATGTATTCATATTGGCCAGACCATGATATGGAATAACCCGCTGGTAATTTCACCTGCTGCGAAACAGTACGTTGCGCCTCGGTAACATAAGAACCGAGATCGCGGCCTTCGATATCGACAAAAGTCCAGCCATTCAATCTCGCATCCTCTGATTTGATCATAGCTGGACCGGATTCAATTCGAATGTCAGCGACTTCACCCAGTGAGATACTGGCGCCTGCCGGCGTCACAATAGGAAGATTGCGCAATTTCTCCACTGAGTTTCGAACATCACGCGGGTAACGAATATTTATTGGGTAACGTTCCAGACCTTCGACGCTCTGAGAAACATTCATTCCGCCCACAGCGGCCATAATTACCGACTGGATATCAGCAATATTCAAGCCCAGCCTGCCGGCGTCGCGACGACGTATATCAACTGTGACATAACGACCTCCTGCAACCCGTTCCGAATAGGCAGACACAGTACCCGGCACGGTCAGGATAACCTTTTCAACTTCCTTACCAATGTCCTCGATGACATCGAGATCCGGCCCGGCAACCTTGATACCTACCGGTGTTTTAATTCCCGTTGCCAACATATCGATACGGGTTTTGATCGGCATTACAAAAGCATTGGTAAGCCCTGGAAACTGTATCAGTTGATCAAACTCCCGACGTAGCTTCTCACTGGTCATACCTTCTCGCCATTCACTCTTAGGCTTTAACTGGATGGTCGTCTCGATCATTGTCAGTGGAGCAGGGTCGGTAGCGGTATCCGCCCGCCCTATCTTGCCAAATACAGACTTCACTTCAGGCACTGTCTTTAACAGCTTATCGGTTTGCTGCAATAATTGCTGCGCTTTGCCGATAGAGATGCCTGGAAAGGTAGTAGGCATATACATTACATCGCCTTCATCCAGATCGGGCATAAATTCTGACCCCAGTTTAGTTAGTGGGTATACACCACTCGCTGCCACCGTCAACGCCAGAACAAGAACAAGGACTGGAGCCTTTAGCACCAGCTTGATGACAGGCCCATAGACGGCAATTAACAAACGGTTTACCGGATTCCTGTGCTCAGGCGTGATATGTCCGCGGACAAAATACCCCATCAAAACAGGCACCAGTGTTATGGAAAGAAAGGCAGCTGCTGCCATGGCAAAAGTCTTGGTAAATGCCAGTGGTGCGAACAGTTTGCCTTCCTGCGCTTCGAGCGTGAAAACCGGCAGGAATGACAGGGTAATTATTAACAATGAGAAGAATAATGGAGGCCCGACTTCTATCGAAGCCTGCCGCACAAGTTCCCAGCGATCAAACTCGGCATCACCTTGGCGTTCTATATGTTTATGCACATTTTCTATCATCACTATCGCTGCATCGACCATCGCACCGATAGCAATAGCTATACCACCAAGTGACATGATGTTGGCATTAATGCCCTGGGACTGCATAACAATAAAGGCCACCAGGATACCCACCGGCAGAGACAGAACGATGACCAGTGCCGAACGCAAATGAAACAGGAACACCAGGCAAACCAGGGCCACGACGAGGAATTCCTCTAGCAACTTTCTGTTCAGGGTATCGACTGCGCGATTGATAAGGATTGAACGGTCATAGGTTTCGATTATTTCTACTCCCTCAGGCAAGCCTTTTTCTAATTCTTTAAGTTTTATTTTGACATTCTCAATGGTGGTCAGTGCATTCTCTCCATAACGCATGACAACAACGCCCCCAACCACTTCCCCTTCCCCATCCAGTTCTGCGATACCACGGCGCATCTGTGGTCCGCTTCGTATATCTGCAATATCTGAAAGCTGGATAGGTGTGCCATTCTCACTCATCGACACAACAATGCTTGCCAGGTCCTGTTTCTTTGAAATGTAACCTGTAGCACGAACCATGTATTCCGCCTCTGCCATTTCAATGACCGAACCGCCAACCTCCTGGTTTGCACGCTGTATCGCACTCTTTAATTTGCTTAGTGGAATGTTATATGCACGCAACTTATTAGGATCAATTACCACCTGGTACTGCTTAACCATACCGCCAATGGTGGCGACTTCCGAGACACCATGAACGGTCTGTAACTCAAACTTCAGGAACCAGTCCTGGATACTGCGCAATTCGGCAAGATCGTTCCTGCCGCTGCGGTCAACCAACGCATATTCATAGACCCAGCCGACACCAGTGGCATCCGGGCCCAGCGAAGGCGTTGCCTGCGGTGGCAATCTTGCAGTCACCTGGTTCAGGTATTCCAGCACGCGCGAACGAGCCCAATAGGGGTCAGTGCCGTCTTCAAAGATAATATAGACATAGGAATCACCAAAGAATGAATATCCACGAACCGTCGTCGCTTTCGGCACCGACAGCATTGCGGTTGTCATTGGGTAGGTGACCTGGTCCTCAACAACCTGTGGCGCCTGGCCGGGATAAGATGTCTTAACAATTACCTGAACATCAGACAGGTCAGGAATCGCATCGAGAGGAATAGTTCGAACCGAATTGATGCCCCACACAACGAGTACAGCAGTAAACACGAGTATCATGAAGCGATTCTTCAATGACCAGTTAATGATGAATTCAATCATTACATCACTCCCCGTCACTCATTCGTGTCAGGCTGCCTTTCAGGCTGGCCTCTGAGTCGATCAGGAACTGTCCTGATACAACTACCCTGTCTCCTTCCTGCAGACCTTCAGTAATCTCTGTGTACTCTCCCGATTCAATGCCAGTTTTAACTTCACGCGCATAAAATTTCCCGCCATCCTTTGCAATCAGGACTCTTGTCATTCTGCCGCTGTTGATTATGGCTTCACTCGGAACAAACAGAATATTGTCTTTAATACCTGTATACAGCTTCACATTTGCATACATATTCGGCTTCAGGTTTTCATCCGGATTCTCAAACTGCAACCTTACCCTTAAGGTACGGGTCTTTTTATCCAGTTCCGGGTAAACATAAACAACATTGCCTTCCCAGGTACGCCCTGGCAAAAATGCCAGAGTCATTTCTGCAGGTGAGCCTTCTTTGACCCAGCCGGCCTGTCGTTCAAAAACCTCAACCTGAACCCAGACTTTCGACAGATCTACCAGTGACATGATTCGTGTTGCCGGCTTGACAAACATACCCTGCGGCGTATTCAAAGAGGTGACGATTCCATCCTGGCGTGCGTGGAATGTCACATTCTGCTTTACCTTGCGCGTTTTTCTCAACGCTTCGACCTGGTCTGCAGAAATATCAAGCGACAGTAGCCGGTCACGTGAAAAACCAATCAGGCGCTGATTATTCGATTTCAATGCCTCGAGGTATTCTTCCTGCGCATTTACCAGGGCCGGTGAATAAAGCTCAAACAAGGGATCCCCCTTTTTAACCCGCTCGCCTTCGTTGGTGACATACAGTTTTTCTATCCAGCCTTCTACTCGCAGATGAATATGTCCGATTAGTGATTCATCAAATGAAACGTAACCGACCGTATCAATCATGCGACCCAGGCGTCCTCTCTCCGTTACTGCAGTTCGAACACCCAGGTTCTGTAACACCGCAGAGGATATTATTACCGCACCCGCAGCATCTTCTGCCTCCTCATAGACAGGAACCAGGTCCATGCCCATCGGTGATTTACCGGGCTTGTCACGACGGTAGTTGGCATCCATCGGTGCAACCCAGTAATCAATTTCCTGTTCTTTTTCAGTCACCACTGCGCTTTCCGCATCACCCGCTTCAGTGCAGCCACTTAACAGACCAATTAACAGTCCAGATATCAGCAATCTGACGAAATAATTCATGTTATTCATTTTTCCTCTCCTGCCAGATAGTTAAGCATGGCGATAGTTTGAGCCCTGTCAATTTGCAGACGGATAGCTTTTAGATGAGTATCGAGTTCAGCGACTCGTGCCCGCAGCACAGAGTTAAATTCGACCCGGTTATTTTCATATGCCTTCAACGCAAGTTCTGAGTGACTGCGTGATTGTGGAAGCAGTTTTTCTTTGTATAGAAGAATCTGTCGGTCAAGTATCCGTAATGATGATTGCGACTGCTGTAGCTGGCTATGCAATTTACGCATTGCCGTCTCACGGTCCTGCTTTACTGCTTGAAGATTCTGCTGCGATGAGGCGAGCTTCCTGTCCTGTCGCTTATCCCTAAAAATTGGCACATCCAGCAGTACCATTGCAGAAAGAAGATTTGCCCTGTCACTGCCATCCAGATTCTGTCCGCTGCGATCACCATAGGTAACATCCAGCGCAAAACCGGGTTTATATGACTGCCGTGATAAATCAACACTTTCATTGTTCGCCTGTATCTCTGCATCTGTGGCCTGAATCACAGGGTGGCTCGCCAGCACAGGTGTTGCTTCTGCGATATCAGGTAAGGACATCAACGGCAGTTGATCAGGTAAACCCTTGATGCTTTCTGAAGGCCCAATCCACCTGGCCAGGTCGGACCGTGCAATGTCCTGCTTAATTCGTATACCTTCAAGACGATCTGTCAACCGGTCCAGTTCAAGCTCTGACTGAACAACATCCTGTTGCGTTGCACTTCCCACACGATAGCGGGACTCAGTGACACCGACGAGATTCTTAAACCAGCCCCGGCTTTGCTTTACTATCTCTTCAGCTCTTAACCAGTAAAAAAGTTCAAGCCAACTTTTGCTCACGTCATAGCTTGCTTTTAGCAACGCATTTTTTGACATGAAACGCGCCTTCTCTGCTTTTTGCTGATTCATTCTGGACTTAATAGAGCGGCTGGAACCGCGCGGGAAGACCTGAATAACACCTATTTGCAGCTGGGTCATCGCCTCCTGTTCAATATCAAAGGAATCAGTCGGCAGGTTCATCATACCGAGTTTTAACTTTGGATCAGGCAGGCTGCTCTCGGCTATAGACTCCTGTTCAAAGCCGGCGGCACGATATTCATATGACTGTGAAACAGATTCCGCATTCCTGGTCAAAGATATTGCCTGCTCAAGTGTCAGGATATCTTCATCCACGAAAACGTCTAAAGCAATGGATTCAACTGCAAAGCTCAGCAGTACTGGCACACACAGGTACCGTGTCAGAAAAAACTTCATTTATTACACCCCTAAATACTCGCATGTAAGTGATCACATGCAACAACAGACCCTGCTATGCACAGGGATTTCCAAAGTGCCTAGAGTATTTCTATGGGAGGACGCAGGAGGGTATTTGGCGGGCCTTTTTCAGGCCCATAAAACAAATGCTCAGCTGTGAATGATTGGCTAATCTGGAGTGCGTAAAGCTGAGTGCCTGCAGACATTGTCTGTTGAACAAAGCTACAGCATTGCATACTCATACATTGATTATCATTACACTGATCATTCTGGCAGCAGGACTTCTTGCTCTGCTGTTGTGAAGACTGTTTACAATGCGACGTCTGTTCTGTTTCGTTATCCTCCATCAGAGAGGAATAGGCGACTGAAACCGGAGAGATTACCAGTAACAAAGAGAGCATTATGATGAGTCGCCTGTAATCCACAGTTCTTTATCAGTTATTGTTCAATTGTCTGTTAAGACTTGCCAATTGCCGACAAGTTCCAAAAAGGTAACATATCCCTGACACATACTATTATTTCAGCAGGTCAACTTCAATACCCTGCTCTCTTAATATTCTGGCACGTTCTTCAACATACCGCTGAAATTCCTTCTGATTTTGATATGCCTTACTTAATACATACTTCATCGACGATTGTATATGAAAGGTGCGCAACCACCCTTCAGTGCGGAATACCTCTAATCCGCCTTCATCGAAAAACACCATACTTGGTAGATAGGTCAGGTTCAATGACCTGCCCCATTCTTCAGCAGTCATCTTTTTTCCTGCTGGCGTTATTAGCGGCGTCTTTGACCACGTATCAAGTAACACAATATCAAATTTCTCTAATAGTTCCTGCGACCCCGGCTGTGCTAAAACATCATTATGCAACTCATCGCAGGGGGGACAGTTTTTCTGCTCAAAAAATACCAGCAGAGGCTTACCCGACTGACGCATTGAGAGATCATAGGGAGGCTGTAAATATGTCGACTCACTATGAAGCTCGCCACTGCCCTGGGGCGGATTGACTATCGCCATATAATCCCGGAAGCTTCCGTCCTTTTCTTTTTTCATGCTGACATAATCAAGTGCGGTCTTGAATTTATGCGGAGGGACGTAACCATTCAAGCGTAAAACATGCTGACCCTTTTCATCGAGGAACTGCAGGGTCGGTGTGAACATAATCTTATTGGCTACAGAAAAATTCTTTTCCGTCGTTTCATTTCCATCCAGACCGACTACTTCACGGTCACCCCACATGTTGATCGCAATAACATCAAAGTGACTGCGAAGCGCTTCCACGATATTCTGCTGTGACATATTTTCTTTCAGCAGTCGCTCACAATACGGGCAGCCGTCCTGGTAAAAATACAGCAACACTCTCTTACCGGAATCAGATGCTTCATTGACATCATCCCTGATATCGAGAAAAGAATCCTTGAACCAGGCAGGCTTCTCTACATATCCCGGGTTCACCATACCAGCTGACAGTTGATCACCTGCCTCCTGGGCATGCATGGGGCCACAGGCAGAGATTATAATAAGTGTCAGATTCAAAATTCTGATTATGTACCTGTTCATAAGTAACGCCTCCAGTGCGTGACAGAACTATGCCATTATTTTATCTCTTTTCTGATTATCCTCAGGTATTTCTAGCAAATCTAGCAGAAATAATACACATTCACTACTGCTGGTTCGACGGCGACTATAAACTCTCAAAGTAGTTACAATTGGATATTATTGCGAATATATAGCTAAGATATGAAAGGTAGATATATGCTTTGTTGATAGAGATAAGCATAGAAACTTCAGTGAAATCAGGTGTAACTTAAAAAGACTCTGGTGCTCAAACCCTGCATTGAACCCATGTGTTTTACTGATGATAATCATCACAACATTTAGCGGATCAATTCTGACTGCCTGGCTAAAGAAAACATTTAAAACTTAGATAAGCTAAACTTAGATAAGCTAAACTAAAATAAGCTTATGATTACAGGAATGCACAAAAATCTGGCACACCAGCTAAAAGAGCTGGGTATTACCTCTCTGGATTCACTGACCGAAGATATCTGGTACGCATTGCTCAACCATATCAGTCACAGCTACAAAAAATCTGACAAGGATCGACTCGCCCTCGAGCACTCACTGCAAAGATCATCAGATGAAATGAGCGCACTTTACGACTCATTAAAGAAATCCACGGCAACTAAGCTGGCAGCGGAAAGAGACAAATTAGGCGCCATCATAAATTCCATGGGCATAGGCCTGATGATGATCGACAATCATGGCAGGATTACCCTGTTAAACAATACCGCCAAATCGATGCTCAATGATCAGACAGGTGAGCTTGTCGGCATGGGCTTGTTTGATATTCTGCTTCCTGATGAAAATGCTGCTGTTCAGCCCGTCACAGGTATATTTGAAATACAGCAATTGTTTGATGGAAGAGATCAGATTAATTGCTCCAGTGTTTTCATTAAACGCTACGATAGAACACAATTTCCTGCCTCAGTCGTACTTGCTCCAGTGGACCGTCGAGACAAATCGCTGGGCGCTGCTGTACTGTTCCGTGACATAACCAATGAAAAGACTACTGAAGAAAAACTGCGACTATCTTCGCTGGTTTTCAACAACACTAATAATGCTGTAGTTATCAGCAATCCCGATGGGATAATTCAGGCGGTCAACCGTGCATTTTTAAAAATTACCGGTTATTCAGAAAGAGAAGCGATTGGCCATGCTATTGAAGAATTACTCAATATTAATGTCGGCGCTGAATCACTTCACGGCGTCATATCAGAACTCAAGCCTGATCAAAGCTGGGAAGGAGAATTAAATCTTAATAAAAAATCCAGCAAGCCGTTCCAGGCATGGGTCACAGTTACCGCAACCACAGCTGAGACTGGAGGTATATCTCAATACCTGACTATATTCACAGATATCAGCATACTGCAACAATCGACCCAGCAACTACATCACCTCGCGCATCATGACCTGTTAACAAATCTTCCCAACAGGCTTTTGTTTCATAAAGCACTGGATAAATCCCTGGAAGAGGCAAGAAATAATAAAACACTCCTGGCTATACTCTTTCTTGATCTTGACCGCTTCAAAATCATCAATGACTCAATGGGCCACCCTGTCGGCGATGAATTGCTGACAACCGTCGCTTTACGTCTGAAATCGCTGGTTGGAAACCAATATATTGTCTCTCGTTTTGGTGGTGATGAATTCACCATACTGATGGATGGAATTAAGAACAAGAGTGAAGCGGCTTCTCTTGCTGAACGAATTACTAAAGAAATAGAACGTCCCGTATTTCTAAATGGAGCAGAGACTTTCATCACCACAAGCATTGGTATTTGCATCTATCCAGAACACGGCCATGATGCCATCGAACTAATAAGAAATGCCGATGCAGCAATGTATTATGCCAAGGCTTCAGGCCGTAACAATTACCAGTTTTACTATAACGCGTTAAATGAAAAAGCGACGGATAATATAAAGCTGGAATCAAGCCTCCGATATGCGCTGGATAAAAATGAATTTGTCCTGCATTACCAGCCGCAGATAGCGCTAGGCACAAAATGTATCACCGGATTCGAAGCACTACTACGCTGGCAGCACCCGACACTCGGCTTGCTGACGCCAGACAAGTTCCTTGATGTTGCGATAGAGACCGGACTGATTATACCCATTGGGCGCTGGGTATTGTCTGAAGCATGTAACAATATTGCCCGATTCAACAAATCATCCAGGCATGCAGTCAGAATTGCAGTGAATCTTTCCACCCACCAAATCATGTTTGGTGACATCGCTGCTGATATCAAGGCTGTACTCGCTGAAACACGAATTAAACCAGAAAGGCTGGAACTTGAAATTACTGAAAGTTCATTTATGCAACATGAAGAGCACACTATTTCTGCTCTGCGCAAAGTCGAAGCGATGGGTGTAAAGTTCGCCATTGATGATTTTGGAACAGGCTATGCTTCAATGGAATATCTAAAAATAATTCCTGTTGATCGACTCAAAATAGACCGCACATTTATTAAAGATCTGGCACACGACATGATGGACAAGGCAATTGTTCGCTCCATTATTACCCTGGCACATAGCATTACAATACCTGTTGTTGCCGAAGGAGTTGAGACAGAGGGGCAGCTGGATATTCTCAACAGCATGCTCTGCAACGAAGCCCAGGGCTTTTACTTTAGTCCGGCCGTCACTGCTGATGCTGCCGAAGAAATGCTTGCCCTGAGCCTCAGCCCAGAAGAATAAGCGCAACTGACTGAATGTCGTCAAGCCTGGTGAGTCCATGCATTGACTCGGAATGACGACACTAAGAAATCAGAAAGGCTTAAGTTTAAAATTCGATACAGTCAGCCTTGTTTATCATTTTTTTCAGCCTTACTGTTACCAGGAACATCAGTGCTTTTACTGGATTTTGACTTATTCCTGCAATAGGCCTTGATCGTATTACCCTTTTTGGTGGTGTAACTGTTTATCCAGCTACAGCTGATATCGCTACTACAGGCATCCTGCTGCATCCCCTTACAGTTACCTGCTGCGGACGACAACTGACTAAAACAAAGCAATCCAGCTATAACCAGAAAAGAAACAGGTTTACGAATTGTTGACGAGTTTGATACTAAGGTGGGTATTTTCATGATTCATCTCCATATGATTAATTGAAAACGTCCAGCTAATCCTGCTGAACTTTGTTAAGACTAGCAATACAGACTCAGGTGGTCAAGCTAGTTCTCTATAAGGTCAACTAGCGAGCCCAGACTTGACACCTGCAACTTGAAACTTGAAACTTGCTTCATGAAACAGCTCGAAGATGCTCTTGTTGATATTGAAAAGGAATTACGCTTACTGAATTTGTGGGAAGATGAGCAGCCGCCGCTACACGACCTGCAAAGCCAGATGCCGTTCTGTTATGACACTTTACGGCTACCGCAATGGCTGCAATGGGTGTTCCTGCCGCGCTGTCACCAGATGATTAAAACCCGTGATGGAATCCCTGAAAACAGCGACATCCATAGCATCGCGGAATACTACTTCGAGCAAGCTGGAATTAACGCTGGAGACTTATTGATCTGCATCCGCCGTTTTGATGGTCTGATAACAGAGTGGAATAATCCGCAGAATCAACAGCATTAACAAATGTTTTTTCGGATTACGTTTTATGTTTTACGTCACCCCAGAGGTCTTCCCTTTTGCTTATGAAGCTCTTAGAGTCTTATCTTTTAGTTATTACGTAAATCGTAATACATAAAACGTAATCAGGTCTTATATCTCCTCCTGCCTCTTTTTCTATTACGATGCTGCATAGTCGATTTAAACTTTTCAATTTCCTCTAGGGGTACTTGCTTCAACTCGCCGGGCATCAAATAATCAAGCCGGAAATCGCCAATCGCCTTACGAATCAGACGCAGGGTTGGGTAGCCTACGGCTGCAGTCATACGTCTTATCTGGCGATTCTTTCCTTCTTTGATAGTGATTTCAATCCAGCAGTCCGGGATACTGGCACGATAGCGTACAGGCGGATTTCGCTGCCAGAGCCCCGCAGGCTCACCTTCTAACCTGGCGACCCTGGCGGGCCTGGTCATCCCATCCTTAAGCTCAACCCCGGCACGCAGTTTTTCCAGCACCTCATCGTCGGCGATACCCTCTACCTGTACCTGGTAGGTTTTTGCCAGCTTGAAAGCTGGATCAGATATGGCCTGCTGTAATTTTCCATCATCAGTTAACAGCAACAGGCCCTCACTGTCCTTGTCGAGTCTTCCCGCCGGGTAGATGGCAGGTACATCGATGTAATCAGCCAGCACAGGCCTGTCATTGCTGTCGGTGAACTGTGTAAGCACTCCATATGGCTTATTGAAAAGATAGATCTGGGACATGCTTGCTATAATACTGCATTATTCTCAATCACCAACAGATACTGCTCCCACCAGGTTGATCAATTTACTGTAACCATGTCACAGAAAGGCCTTAAAAAAAATAAACTTCTAAAGTCAGTGGATGCGGCATCCAATGATATTTTGAAACAGCGCGAGCTGCGAAAATCACGCTGCCCGGTACCAAATTTCGATGATGCATTACCCATAAATCAGCATCGTCATGAGATACGCCGTCTAATCGATAAAAACCAGGTAGTCATCGTCTGTGGAGAAACCGGATCAGGAAAAACCACACAGATACCTAAAATATGCCTGCAGATGGGTCGAGGAATCACCGGCAAGATAGCCCATACACAGCCACGCAGACTTGCAGCACGCAGTGTCGCTGTGCGTATCGCAGAGGAATTGAATAGCGAACTTGGTCAATCCGTCGGTTATAAGATACGCTTTAATGACCGCAGTAAGCCTGATACTTATATAAAATTAATGACTGATGGCATTCTGCTGGCCGAGAGCCAGCATGATCATTTGCTGCGAGATTACGATACACTGATCATTGATGAGGCTCATGAGCGCAGCCTTAACATTGATTTCCTGCTTGGTTACCTGAAAAGACTGTTACCAAAGCGACCAGATTTAAAACTTATTATCACCTCTGCGACTATCGACCCTCAGGGTTTCTCCGACTTTTTTAATGGTGCACCGGTGATTGAGGTATCCGGACGAAGTTACCCGGTTGAAACACGCTACCGCTCTCTGTTGTCAGAAGACCCTGATCAGCAGGACCGGGATATGTTGCAGGGTATCGTGCACGCAGCAGATGAACTAATGAAAGAAAACCGGGGAGACATTCTGGTGTTTGTCAGCGGTGAAAGAGAAATACGCGAATCAACAGATGCCTTGCGTAAACACCTGCTGCCTGAGATTGAAATCCTGCCACTATATTCCAGGTTATCATCCGCCGAACAGGATCGGATATTCCATAGCAGTGGAAAACAGCGCATCATTATTGCCACCAATGTTGCAGAAACCTCACTGACCGTTCCCGGGATCCGTCATGTCATTGATACCGGTCTGGCACGCATATCTCGCTATAGTTATCGCAGCAAAGTACAGCGCCTGCCGATAGAGCCCATCTCACAGGCCAGCGCCAACCAGCGCCAGGGCAGATGCGGTCGCAATGCGCCAGGTATCTGCATCCGCCTTTATAGTGATGATGATTTTAATTCTCGCCCTCTTTTTACAGACCCGGAAATCCTCCGCACCAACCTCGCCAGCGTGATACTTTCTCTGAGTAATTTAAGGCTGGGTAAGCTGGAAGAATTTCCATTTATTAATGCCCCTGACCCGCGCGTGATACGTGATGGTTATCGACTGCTGCAGGAACTTGATGCACTTGATCATCAACAGAGAATAACCCCCCTGGGTAAAGAACTGGCTCGCCTGCCAGTAGATCCAAGGCTTGGCCGTATACTTATTGCCAGTCGTGAATTCAATTGCGTCAATGAATGCCTGATTATCTGTTCCGCACTGAGTGTAAGTGATCCCCGTGAGCGCCCCCATGACAAACGCGAACAAGCAGCACAAAAACACCGTGAATTTAACGCAGATGACTCTGATTTTATAACGCTGTTAAATATCTGGCATGCATACCACCGGCAATCTGAACAATTAAGCCAGAACAAACTGCGCCGCTGGTGCCGAGAGCATTTTCTGTCCTGGATGCGTATGCGAGAATGGATTGATATACATAAACAGCTGACTCGCCAGTTGACCTACAATAAGCTCGAACAGGCCAATGCCAATCATGAGGCGATACATCGTGCGCTGCTAACCGGCCTGCTGAGCCATATTGGTCAGCATGATGAAGGACGTGACTACCGGGGACCCAGGCAGCGTCAGTTTCGACTGTCATCAGATTCAGTACTGGCTAAAAAATCACCCCGCTGGATAATGTCAGCAAGCCTGATTGAAACCCAGCACCTGTTTGCCAGTACTAATGCGCAGATCGCACCTGAATGGATAGAACAGGCAGCCGGAGATTTATGCCAGAAACATTACTCTGAACCCCACTGGGTGCAGTCAAAGGGGCGTGTCATGGCCAATCAACAGGTTACTGTCTTCGGTCTTGTCATCGTCGCAAGACGCGCGGTTCATTTTGGCCCCATCAACCCCGAAATAGCGCGGGAAATATTTATCCGCGAAGCACTGGTTGAAGGGCATTACCACAAAAAGATTCTAACGCTGATTAGTAATCAAAAACTGATTGATGAGCTCGAACACATGGAGCACAAACGTCGACGGCGAGATGTTTTAGTCGATGACGAAAAAATTTACCAGTTTTATGATAGCCAGATTCCGGCTGGCATTTACCAGTCCCGCAGTTTCGAACGCTGGCTCAAGAATGAGCAAAAAAATAATCCAGATGTTTTGCGCATGCAAAAAGAGGATTTGCTGCAGCGTCATACAATACCTTCCGCGAAGCTTTTTCCCGATCACCTGGATATCGGAACTACGGCTTACAAGCTCACTTATCGCTTTGAACCTGGCCATGCTCTAGATGGCGTGACCGCGCATATATCGATTCATCAGCTAAACAATCTTCAACAGGCAGACTTTGACTGGCTAGTGCCAGGTTTAATCCGAGAAAAGCTCACCAACCTGTTTAAGGCGTTGCCGAAAGCCCTGCGTCGTCAGCTTGTCCCAATCCCGGACACAGTAAGCCAGTGCCTGGAGTGGGTAAAACCGGAGATGATGTGGCGCACACCTTTGATAGTGACACTCAGCCGCAGCCTTAGTGAACTTAAAGGCCTGAATATACGACGTACTGACTGGCAACCGGAACTACTTCCCGATCACCTGAAAATGAGCTTTCGCTTACTCGACGCGGATGGGGCAACTCTAGCAGTCAGCCGTGATCTGGACAGACTAAAACAGGAGTATGGAAGTACCGCCAATAAAGTCTTCGAAGAGGCTCCAGGCTGGGAAATACAACGAAACAATATCAGCAGCTGGGATTTTGCTGATCTGCCGCTACAGATAAAACAGACCCTGGGGAATATGGAGATCTCCGGCTATCCTGCTCTATGCGTCGATGACCAGGGTATGCTCTCGATTGATGTTTTAGATGATCCTGCGACTGCTGAACAGCTACATCATTCCGGACTGCAGGCACTAATTTTGAAAAGCCTGCCTGATCAGTCACGATATTTACGCAAGCAATTACCCGACCTGCAGCAGCAATGCCTGTACTACCTGAAGGTTGGCAGTTGCCAGGAACTGCATGACGATCTGACCGCTGCCTGTCTGGACCAGTGCTTTCTGAATATGGCTTCACTACCACGGAAGAAGCGTGACTTTGAACAGGTGCTAGAAACTGGAAGTAAAACACTGACAGAAACAGCCAGCCGCATTTGCCAGATCAACCTCAAGTCGCTGGAAATCTATCATCAGTGTGAGTTGGCACTGGAAAAACAGTCCAGTTCTCTGCCCGCTGAAATGACAGAAGATATCCATCAGCAGCTGCAAAACCTGGTTTACCCGGGATACCTGCAAAACACAGGCCTGACCCGCCTCAGGCACTACCCGCGCTACCTAAAAGGCATCCTTGTGAGGCTGCAAAAATATGACAACAACCCCGGCAAAGACAGCCAGGGAAGCAAGATGTTATTGCCTTTCATGAGAAAGTACCTGGCGTCGGCGGAGCAATGGCATGAGCTATCTGCTCAGCAACAGGAGAAGCTGGAGTCATGTCATTGGATGCTGGAAGAATTTCGCATATCACTTTTTGCCCAGGAGCTTGGCACTGCAAGTCCCGCATCGGAGAAACGGCTGAAGAAATTATTTAGCGAGTTTCAACAGGTGTAGAGGAAAGCAATAGTATGTTTATTATTGCTTTTCTTTAACCCTTTCCACTTTTACCTGGTTTTATGGCGCTGTTGCTACTCCAGAAAATTTACCCAGGGCACCAGTAACCTTTTTTATTGCCTCATCGCAGCCTTTAACATTATGGCGCTGTGCCATATAAGCAGGATCGTTATAGGCCAGCCAGGTTTGGCCTGCATCGTCAGTCCAGATTAACATTTTCTGCGGCAGATCAATTGCTGCAGTACGTGAACATTTCATCAACGGCGTGCCGACTTTTGGATTCCCAAAGATCACCAGTGTGGTAGGTGGCAACTCAGCACCTACACTGGCTGCTCCCTTGGCGTGATCAATTACAGCGAAAACATTCATGCCTTTACCTTTCAATGCCTTGACCAGCTTGTCTGACGTAGTCGTAACATCATTAGCGCTCTTAATCATTACCAGGCCGTTGTCCGCCAGTGCGGGAATAGCTAAAACCAGCATGAGTAAAGCGAGAAAATATTTATACATTTTGAATTGCTCCTTTGGTGATTTATTAGATAACACACTTACCCGACATATTTAAAACTAGCATAACTAAAAAAAATTATTCTTCTATGAGAGCTATTTCCTAATTATTATTAATTAATACTCTAGAACCTCTAGCGTAAAATATATATGACAAGCTCTCTAATCTTTAGTTCGAGTTTCTTAAATATATCTGGGTTAGACGCTTATAGCGATTCAGGGAAACATGCAACACTATCAATCCACACATGAGATAGACCATGATTAATAATGCTATTTTTCCATGGTTTCGTTAGTTTACAGTCCAGGCATAATCTTCTAGTACCATACGAAAGTAATTAATGATTTTAATCAGCTTTTCATTCAAACGCTTTTAATTCAAATAATAGTGTGGATAAAAAAAGCCCGCCACGAGTAAGTCGTAACGGGCTTTATTAAGCAATTGATTACGTAATCTCTACGCTGATTTTATAAAAAAAATATAATCAGATGATCTAGTTCACATTGATCATGTCCGGAATTTCACGCATCAGATTGGGCGCCTCATCTCTGAATTCGCTGCCAATATCAACCGGGTTCGGTACACTGATGGACGGCGCATTCCAGCCACCGGGCATTTCGCCCATTTCGCTCGGAGCATTGATCATGTCATCCCACATATAGGCAAAACCGTCTTCCGGGTTGCTGGTAAACCATTCATCAGGATGCATACCCCAGATGCCGTTTCTACCGCCGCCGAACATATCACCGAAAGGACCGTTATTACGATACGGCCCCCTGTTTCCACCAAACCAGTTCCCAAAACCATTGTTACCACCACCCCACGGACCACGATTCCAGCCGCCGTTATTCCAGGGACCCGATCTGCCGCCATAAGCGCCAGGATATGGGCCGCGCGGTCCATAGGGGGCCCCTCCTGGATAAGCTCCGGGTCTACCATAGGGAGCCGGTCTGCCGTACGGTGCAGGGCCGCCATAACCGCCCGCTTGAGGCTGATACTGTGGCCGGTACAGCTGTTGTGGCTGCGGTCGGTATTGTGCCTGCGGCTGTGGTGGATATTGCCTCTGATTTGCTGCCGAAGCAGGCCCATCCATTTGCATTGGCGGATACTGTGCAACGGCCTGGCTAATACCAGCTGCTGCCGCGACTATACCTGTCAGCACTAGCGTTATAAAAGTGTTCTGAGAAATCATACAAAGCTCCTTGGAAGGAAATCCGGGAGAAATTACCGGGGTATCAATTAGGCATTGAAGCATTTTTAATGCAAAATTGCCAGAATTTAGGGCACTATTAATAGTGCTTGTTAATATAGACTGGGATCAGTTAAGCAAACCAATAAGATTTTAAGCTATTGTAATATATGAGTTTCTAAAAAAGAAAAACATCTACTAATGTCTTTACGGATTCTTTAAGCTTTGCCTGTTGCAAACACATCACCTTTAATGGCTGTCACTAATCTATTACCATCGTCTATACTCCACAATATGCGGATGAATCAAACTTTTGCAACACAAGTGAGCGGACTCGCTATGAATAGCAGATGGATTTTTGTTTGTATGGCCTTTTTTATACTGAATACAGCTGCCATGGCAAGAGAGTGTAAATCCTGCCAGGAACACCGCAATGGTGGCAGTATTAACTATGGCAACGTCTACGCTCCAGGTGGCGTATACCAGTCCGGCGGCACCTATTACCCCGGTGGTGTCTACCCGAGTTATGGCAGCAAACAATATAACCGTGGATACCGAGGCAATGGCTCTCTCACGCAAACCTGTGGTGCAGGCAGTATTAGTGGCGATCGAAATTTGTCAGGCAGCGGCTGTGTAACCCGCTATCGCGGGCCAGCCAGTGACATCCAGTATTTACCTCAAATCAACAAACAGATCCGCCAGTCACAGCCTCACCGTCTGCGCATCCCTTAGGGCATATAACCGGCCGCATCGTTTGAATGACACACCCTGGTTTTCAGAGTTCAGTTTTATGTTTTCTGTCATAAACACCCATATGCCGAGTCGCTATAATTTCTGTATTTGGAATATTGTTTGGATGTGAGCCTAAAATTACTTTTATGGCAAACAGAGTTTAATTTTCACAACACACCTGTAAACTGAACACCAGAAACTACGTTCTTTCCCCTTCCTTCTGCAGTGCCCACATGCTGCTATAGATGCCGCTCATTGCCAGCAGTTCACTATGGGTCCCACGCTCGGTAATCTGCCCATTATCCATTACCAGTATCTGGTCTGCATGTTGAACAGTAGATAATCTGTGGGCAATAATGAGCGTAGTGGTGTTAGCAGATATCGCTTCCAGCTCAGCCTGGATATTTTTTTCAGTGGCGCTATCCAGGGCCGAGGTTGCTTCGTCAAAAACAAGTATCGCAGGGGCCTTGAGGATAGTTCTGGCAATCGCCACACGCTGCTTTTCACCACCCGATAATTTTAATCCACGCTCACCCACCATGGTATCGTAGCCATCTGGTAGCGATTCGATAAATTCATGAATGTGTGCGTGCTTCGCCGCCCTGATGACGTCTTCTTTCTCTGCGCCCGGACGTCCGTATGCAATATTGTAATAAATAGTGTCGTTAAACAGTACGGTATCCTGGGGTACAATACCAATTGCGCGCCTTACACTTTGTTGTGATACATCACGAATATTTTGTCCATCAATCAGTATTGCACCTTCAGTGGCATCATAAAATCTGTAGAGCAATCGAGACAGCGTCGATTTTCCTGCACCGCTGTGCCCAACCACAGCCACTGTTTTGCCCGCAGGAATTTTGAATGAAATATGATTAAGCACTTGCCGGCGTTTATCATAGGAAAATCCGACATTTTCAAATGAGACATTGGCCTGGCCTAACTTCAGCTCACTGGCTCCGGCCAAATCTTCTACTTCAGCAGGTGTTTTCAATAAGCTGAACATGCGTTCCATGTCAGCCAGGGAATGGCGAATTTCGCGGTAAACAAACCCCAGGAAGTTCAGCGGAATGAATAGTTGCAGCAGAAATGCATTCACCATAACAAGATCACCGACGGTCATTGAACCTTTGACAACCTCATCGGCAGCCAGCATCATCATGACGGTTACACCAATTGCAATCACCAGCCCCTGCATCGAATTCAGCAAGCCCAGTGAAGTTGTACTGCGTATCGCTGCCTTCTCCCATTGCCGCATGGACTTGTCATAGCGCTGCAGCTCAAACTCCTCGTTATTAAAATACTTGACCGTCTCGAAATTGATCAGGCTGTCGATGGCCGAAGTATTCGCTTTCGAATCCATCAGGTTCATCTTTCGACGAAAAGCCATGCGCCATTCAGTAATCAATAATGTCAGGACAATATAGACTGACAGTGTGGCAATGACCACCAGGCCAAACCTGGCATCGAACCGTTTCAATAAAATGCTAATAACCAGCGCAATCTCAAATAAAGTAGGCAGAATATTAAACAGCATGAAATTCATAAGAAAACGTATACCCGCTACACCACGCTCTATGTCCCGTGACAGTCCGCCAGTCTGGCGATCAAGGTGGAAACGCAGGGAAAGCTTGTGTAAATGGCGAAACACTTCAAGCGCCGTACTACGCATTGTGTTCTGAATAACACGAGCAAACACCACATCGCGCAGTTCACCAAACAGTGTGGTGAAAAACCGTAAGACGCCATAGGCCAGCAATAGAAATGCGGGAACAACAAGGACTGCCTGGGTAGGATCCAGGCTGTCCACAACGTCTTTCAGTACCAGTGGCACCCCGACATTGGCAAGCTTCGCTCCGGCCATTAGCAGTAATGCGAGCAATGCACGCCACTTGTAACGCATGATATAAGGGATCAGCAGTTTGAAAGTCTGCCGGTAGTGTATGTTTTCGGGTAAAGCTTCAGTTCGGCGGCGTTGCACAGCTATGGATTCCTGTGGTCTGGATCTGTTTAAATGCTCTGCCGGTATTCTACATCAGGTGGGCTGCCGGTACTGTTGCAGCTTTTAAAGACAGTGTATATTTCTGCAGCTTCTATCTGCGGACAAAAAAAATGGCGCACCAAAGTGCGCCACAAACTCCCAAGAAAAAATGTTCCACAGCTTCTAAGTAAGCCTCATATGCCTACTGATTACATTCATTTCAGTGTCACTCAAGCAATTTTCTAGCCAGTAATCACTAAGTAATTCACGTGTATTAAAAACGACTGCTGCGACGATTGCTATTGGGTAGTTTCGGGAGGCTATTCAGGGTTTACCCTGAACGAAGCAGTTTTGACAGGGTAAGGGGACATGTTACGTAAGGACAGATACGTTATGTGAAAATGATTTTAAAACTTAACTATCCCTTTCTGCCAGTAATGCTATTCTCACCAGCTCTGAAACAGAACTTGCCTGCATTTTGGACATTAGATTTGCCCGGTGGGTTTCTATCGTTTTGACGCTAATATCGAGCTCACGAGCCATGGTCTTGTTTGAGCAGCCTGCTACGATGCAGTCAAGCACCTGGATTTCCCTGCTGCTGAGTTTTTGCAATCTCTCGCGGGCATCCTGCCGGCGCTGTATATTGACTTTCTGGCTGCGGCTTTTCTCTATCGCCTGGTGTATCCTATCTATCAGGTGCTGATCATTGAACGGCTTTTCTATAAAATCAAAAACCCCAGACTTGAATGCACGCACAGCCATCGGCACATCAGCATGTCCGGTAATAATAATTACTGGTAGAATAAAACCCTGCTGACGCAGTTCTTCCTGCAGATCAAGACCGCTGAGTCCCGGCATACGTACGTCCAGCACTACGCAGCCAGTCTGCTGGTTTCGATAGCCATTGAGAAATTCCTGAGCTGTCGCAAAACACTGAACCTGCAGCTGCACGGATTCGATTAGCCAGCGCAATGAATTTCGTACGCTGGCATCGTCATCTACAATAAAGACAATTGCATCATTTTCTTCTAATTCTTGCATGGAATTTATCTAATTCGTCTCAATTACCGGTGGATTTTGGTATGGCAATACCAACTAAAGTATATTGCTCTTTCACTCCAGTATACATAGTCCCGCCATGTGCTTCTATGATGGTTCGACTAATCGACAGTCCCATGCCCATACCTTCATCCTTGGTCGTATAGAAAGGATCAAAGATCTGCTGCTGTCCACCCTCAGGCAGACCATAGCCGCTATCCATTACGTCTACGTGAACGCTGCCATCTTCACCATTGTATGAACGGATTTCTATCTCTCGAGGACCCTGCCACGGCGCCTTAACTGCGTCGATAGCATTCCTTAAAAGGTTTAGTATCACCTGCTCAATCTGGATAGCATCAACCTTTAACAGCTCCGGGTCATCAGCAAGCGACAACTTCAGGCCGATAGATTCCCTTTCCATTTCACTTGCCAGAAAACCGCTAACTCTTTTTATCAAATCATTGATGTTAACAAGTTCGTGATGCGGGTCTTCCTTATTTACAAAGGCACGCATACGACGAATTATTTCCGCTGCCCGCTCTGCTTCGTTTACAGACTGCAGCATGATCGCCTCTAGCTCTGAACGCTCTATATTCCCCTGGTCGATTCGACGCAGGCAACCACGATTGTAATTCGCAATAGCCGTTAACGGCTGATTAAGTTCATGTGCCAGTCCTGATGCCATTTCTCCCATGGTGCTTAGTCGAGTTACATGTGCCAGGTCAGAAAGATGCTTCTGCTCACTGTCACCGACCTGTTTGCGGGCAATCTCCATACCCAACCAGTCAGCAATCAGCTGCAATATATCCCGGTCCACTTCACCCAGATTTCGACTTACACCCTGGTCATCTGCCAGGCATAAAAAACCGTATGGCTTGCCTTCTACCATTACTTTAACCGCCACGCAGGACTTCCGATTGCCGCTGTCGTTTGCCGCTACATCTGTTGCCGGTGTAAAGACTCTTTCTGTCATCATCACATCATCGTTCTGCAATAAATCGTCGATCTCATCGAGCGCAAGGCCATCGGGCAATTCGAGGACATTGGACTGCGAATTCATTCCTGTCTGCTGCAATAACTTGATCCCTTCAGAATTTCTGCTGTACAGGCTACCTGAAACAAAACCAAAGTGTTTTCTCCCGAGTTCTATCAGGGCACGAATTTTTTCCTCCAGTGGCACGGGAAACATGGAGGCTATCCTGTTTAGTTCACGCAGCGTTTCCTCACTATGAGTCAACACCTCGTTAGATTCTGCCAGGCTAGCGGTTCGCTCAGCCACACGTTGCTCGAGAAAATGCTGTTGCTCATTCAGCTTTTTCTGGGCATCGATGCGCTCATTAATTTCATCCTGCAGGATATGCTGTGTATCTACCAGGCGCCTGTTTACACGAAGGACATAAATGCTCAGCAGCGATAGCCCGAAAAGCACAGCAAGAATGATGATAATCCAGTGTGCGTAAGTCCGCAGTGCCTTAATCAGTGAAGCACTGGGGTCCGGCAGATAAGGGCCAATTCTTAACTCAAGCATCAGCTCGTGTACATTGCTATAGTCAAGCGGGATAGTCCAGGTCACGGTATCGATAGCTGAAGCTGAAAATGCCCCCTGTGGCGCAGACAACAGTGCAACCACGACTCTACTGGCAAGTGAATCCGGCGTATGTTTTAGTTTCGCCAGCGGCCATTCAGGATACAAACGTGTACTAAGCAGAAACTGAAACTCATCCACACTGCGGCTACCCAGAATACGAACCTCGTCTAGATTTACTTTACCATTCAAAGCCATGTTTTCGAGTATACCTGTGCGAACAGTCCCGACATCAACATCCCCCTTCATTACAGAATGCACAATATTATCTTGTGGAAAACCATTAAATTTCAGTTCACCCAGGTCTTTGAAAGGATCGATACCTGCCTCTTTCAACTCACGCCACGCCATTTGAAAACCGCCAAAGGCATGATTGTTCACTACCATCATTGAGTGTTTTTTAATATCTTTCAGCGTCTGTATAGAACTGTTATCGCGTCTGCTAAAGATTACAGCGCCGAAATGCGAATACTCGTGCCCCTTCCAGTGGCGTTTCAAGGTTGCAATTCTCGATGCACCATATGATGACTCGAGCAGGACATAGTTCCCGGGGTTTGTCAGGACAAAATCGATCTCTTGTGCTGCAGTAGCCTTACGCACCTGCTGCAAATTGAGCGGCACAATCTGAAAGTGAAAGCCAGGCATATTTCTATTCAGGTATTCAGCCATCGGCTGCCACTGGTTCATGGCCTGCTGATAACCTCGAAAAGCAAGCACGCCAATTCTCACAGCACCCCTATCTTGCTGAGCATATGAAGGGGCAAAATATCCAGAAAATAATTGAATCACCGCCATTCCCAAGATAAATAGAATGACAGCAGCTGGAGCTGCCGAAGTTTTATATAATTGCATGGGCATCATTTTGCACTATTATGCTGATGATCACTTATAATTGATTATCATTACTTTACACGAGTGTGTTAAAAACAGCTTCATGATGACAAGAATATCCCTAATCAGTCTTCTATTACTATTCAGCACGCTGTTTGCTGGTTGCAACGAACCGGTAAATCCATTGATTGGCCAATGGCAACAACTGTCGCCTACGTCGCATGCTTCCAGCCAGATAATAGAATTCACACCCTCTACTATGCGCATTAATGACCAGGCAGTGACCGTCGTCTACCAGATGCGGGACAATAAGGTACGTGTGTCTGCCAGCAAGAGCGCAATCATATACGAATTTGATGACGCAAATTCGATACACTATGAAGACGAAAAAAATGGCACTATTAAACTGATCAGGGTAAAACCATAGACCTTTATTGCTGTCCAAACCATTCATACGCGACACCGTTAATTCATGGGCAGACATAGTGCGAATTATCTCAAATAAATAAAAGTAAAACGGTATCAATAAAATACAAAAGGATGGAGGTAAATATATATGACTGAATTTGTCATTGCTCTAGTTGTACTTGCAGTCGTAGTAATCGCTACAGGTGTGAAGACCGTCCCCCAGGGCAGTCAATATACTGTTGAGCGCTTTGGACGTTATCGCAAAACACTTAGCCCAGGTCTAAACCTGATTATTCCGTTTATCGATACCATTGGCTCAAAGATGAACATGATGGAACAGGTCATGAATGTGCCTTCACAGGAAGTCATCACCAGGGATAACGCCATGGTGACTGCCGATGGCGTTGTTTTCTACCAGGTTGTCAATGCAGCAGAGGCTTCCTATGAGGTCAATAATCTAGAACTCGCCATCATGAATCTGACCATGACCAATATTCGTACCGTCATGGGTTCAATGGATCTTGACGAATTACTGTCTAAACGAGATGTCATTAATCATGCCCTGCTGACTGTCGTCGATGATGCAACCACACCCTGGGGCGTCAAAGTCACTCGAATTGAAATCAAGGATATAACACCGCCACTTGACCTTGTTGAATCGATGGGCAGACAAATGAAGGCTGAACGCGACAAGCGCGCCCAGATCCTTGATGCCGAAGGCGATCGGGCTGCTGAAATATTACGCGCTGAAGGTGAAAAAATGGCGATTGTGCTGGATGCAGAAGGCAAAAAAGACGCAGCTTTCCTCGAGGCGGAAGGCCGGGAGCGCCTGGCTGAAGCAGAAGCACGAGCTACCCACGTGGTGTCACAGGCTATCGCAAAAGGCGATGTGCAGGCACTAAACTATTTTGTTGCGCAAAAATACGTAGAGGCCCTCAAAGATATTGCGACATCTGAAAATGAAAAACTTGTGCTTATGCCATTGGAGGCCTCGGGTGTGATTGGCGCCATCGGTGGCATCTCTGAACTGGCGAAAACTGTAACCAGCAAAGGAGCAAAATAATGGATCCCTCGATGCTTGAGGAAATCGTTTTCTGGAACTGGTGGGTCTTTGCGCTGGTACTGTTTATTATAGAAGTACTGGTCGCCGGGACCTTTTTTCTCTGGATGGGAATTTCTGCCGGCCTGGTCGGGCTGGTGCTTTTTTTCATGCCTGACCTTGGCTGGGAGATACAGCTTAGCCTGTTCGCCATATTTTCTGTCATCAGTATTATCATTTCTCGCATATGGCTGGCCAGGCACGCCCGTGCTGCAACGCCATCTACGTTGAACCAACGTGGCAGCCAGTACATAGGAAGAGAATTCACCCTTACCGAACCCATCGTCAATGGTATTGGCCGGCTCAATGTGGATGACACTATCTGGCGTATTAGCGGCCCAGACATGGATTCCGGCGTCCAAATAATTGTCGATGGCATGGACGGTACTATTCTGCGAGTAAAATCTACATCTGCAAAATAATAGCCAGCCTGTTTCATTCAGGACTTAACGACTACTGTGGTGACTGATGCTTTGTGAGAGTCCTCGGACTCAGATATTGATAAGCAACAAATGATTATCAATAAGCTCATCTTGAACTATTCGAAACGCCCTAAAACAGGCATAATCCCCCACCCTGTTGATTATCAGGGCAGCCTTCACGCCTGCCCATACACTGGAGTTTAATTATGAAACTGGCCTGCCTGGATCTGGAGGGTGTGCTTGTCCCTGAAATCTGGATCAATGTTGCAGAACTCACAGGCATTGATGATCTGCGATTGACCACCCGCGATATCCCTGATTACGATGAGTTAATGACGCACCGCCTGAAGATGCTGGATAAACATGACTTGAAGCTTTCGGTCATCCAGTCAGTAATCGATAATATGGGGCCCCTGCCCGGTGCACGCGAATTTGTAGACTGGTTGCGCGAACGCTATCAGCTGGTGATTCTTTCCGACACCTTTTATGAGTTCGGTATGCCGCTTATGCGACAGCTTGGCTCGCCAACTCTTTTCTGCCATAAACTCGAAATTAGAGATGACAGAATTGCGAATTATCGTCTACGCCAGCCTGACCAGAAGCGCGAGGCAGTAAAGGCCTTCCACAGTCTAAATTTTCATGTTATCGCTGCCGGCGATTCCTACAATGACACCAGCATGCTGACTGAAGCTGATGCCGGTATATTGTTCTCACCCCCGCAAAATGTGATTGATGAATTTCCGCAGTTTCCAGTAACGAATAATTATGAAGAATTGAAACAGGCCTTTCTCGAGGCCGATAAAAGGATAGATGCGGACTAATAATTTCAACACCCAAGCCTGATTTTCATCTTTGTGACATTATCACCGCATTTTTACTGGCAGGACTGCTAGAATACACCAATCAATGACATATTTAAGGATTTCAACATGGCAACAGTAAACCTGACAAACGAAACATTTAGCGACACCGTTAATGACAATGAAATTGTCATTATTGACTTCTGGGCTGAATGGTGTGGCCCGTGTAAGAGCTTTTCACCTATCTATGAAGAGGCTTCTGAAAAACACGAGGACATTGTGTTTGCCAAGGTTAATACCGAGGAAGAACAGGAACTTGGCGCATCATTCCAGATACGCTCAATACCTACCCTGATGATTTTTCGCGAAAAGATCATTCTCTATTCACAGCCTGGGATGATCGGCGGTCCACAGCTTGATGAACTGGTAGAAAAAGTAAAGCAACTCGACATGGATATGGTCAGAGCAGAGATTGCTGAACAGGAAAAACAGAAGCAGGCTTAGTACTGCTGATGTGAGAGCGGCGCTCTGGCCAGGAAGCGGCCTTCTCGCCTTTAACCGGGACTTTCCTGTTTAAATTCATTTCTTGAACAGTAAAAAAGGCGCACCAGATGGTGCGCCAATTCTTCTCCAGAAGAACATTTTTTATCTCATCCAGGCATCATTCTTTCAGGCGTTGGATCCCTATTGCCATGAGGATATATTTTTCATATATTGGCTCTGATGAGAGTTTGTTCATTTTGCGCAGGACGTATTTCTCTAATCGAATTTTGGCCGGGTGTGCCGTCTGTCGTGTGGTGAGCCTGTTGACT
>JARFQI010000067.1 GCA_029287855.1 Arenicellales bacterium
CAGCACCCCGGCAGCTGGCACTGGCACGAGGCTTTCATCGGCCACAATGACCAGGTCGGGATGATTGATAATTCCACGCTCATTGATCGGGGCTTTATCGGCACGTACATATGCGAAGATGGGCGCACCACGTCGTTCTGCGCCATAGCGCGGAGCATCCTGCACTTCGTAGCCTGCGAGAAAAAAGGCAGTGCCAAGAATTCGACTGGCTGTCTTCATCCCCTGACCACCACGACCATGGAACCGAATGCGATACATTTTAGCTGTCCTGTTAGCTCCTCAAATCCACCCTTCAGCAGTAGAAAATAACGAGTAGCGCCTGAAGCTCATGGCCCGGTTTATCCGCTGCATGGCCAGTTCCATCGCAGCCTCACGAGGAAGAATCTGTTGACGCCGTGACACCTCCAGTACCTGGGCAGTATTGCGCCGCAGCTTCTCTTCGATGGCCTCTAGCGCTGCGGTCTGGCTCGCACCATGATACTCCATCGCTGCACAGATGACGCCACCGGCATTGGCGATGAAATCAGGGATACACAGCACATCTCTTTCATGCAGATATTTTTCAGCACCGTGTGTGAAAGGGATATTGGCTCCTTCTACTACCAGCCGGCTATTCAGGCGATGTACATTGTCCTCGTTGACAACATCAGGTCGCGCCGCCGGAATCCAGATATCGCACTCGACATCGATGACGGCATCGCGATCCAGCTTCTCTGCATCCTCGTAATCGGTCACGCTGCTACCTGCGTTCTTCAGCTCCAGCAGCCTGTCTATATCTAGACCACCCGGATTGTGAATTGCACCAACTGAGTCAGCTACAGCAACCAGTATCACTCCCTTTTCGGTTAAAAACCGGCTCACGTGCTTGCCTACAGCGCCAAAACCCTGGACTACAAGGCGTGCGCCCTCCAGTTCAAAGTCACAGTAGTTTAGGGCCACATCAACCGCGTTGCTCAAACCCCATCCGGTTGCACCGATTTCGTCCAGGGGAATGCCGCCGATTTCCCTCGGCAGCCCGACAACACGGCCTACTTCATCCCGTATCCAGGCCATGCATTCCTCGTCGGTACCCATGTCAGGCGCGAAAATGTAGCTGTCTTCATTTCGTAATGCCTGGGCCAGGCCTCTGAGCAGTTTTTCCTTCTCTGTCCGGGGCATTTTGGGGTCGCCGTAGATGACTATTTTGCCGCCACCATGAGGTAATCCTGCAGCCGCATTTTTGAAAGTCATTGCACGCGCCAGGCGCATGCATTCCTCTGTAGACACATCCAATGCTATACGCATACCGCCAATCGACGGGCCCCTGGCCACATTATCTACTACCAGCACAGCTTTCAGACCAATGGACGGCTCATGAACATGTATCACCTTCAGTGGTCCGAGCTTATCAGCAAAAGTAAAGATGTCTTCCATCATATATCCCGATCTTGCCGTGACAGACTACCTATGCCATTAGCAATCGATTAATAGTTTAATTCATGCAATGTTTACTATACGCTGATTAAATCTATCATCAAGACAACTCAAACGTAAATTGAGGTAGATGTCGAAGACATCGCCACTGGCTGCCTGGCTATGTTAGAGTTTCAAGACAGGATGCTTAATTGTATTTGATGAGTGATATAAACAGAGAACGAAATACAGATAGAATTACATCATCAAAAATTATGCACCCCTGAAAAGGACAGACTATGGCAATCAATAAGCTGAAAGTTACCGAGCTATATCAACGCTGCGACACAGAACAGTTCGATTTTAAGACCACGGCAAAACTTGAATCACTAGATGAAATCATTGGCCAGAAAAGAGCAGTAGGAGCCATACGTTTTGGTGTCGGCATACAACGCGACGGTTACAATCTATTTGCTCTCGGTCCCAATGGAATCGGCAAGTCTTCCCTCGTTCGTCGTTATGTCGAGGAGAAGGCCCAATCTAAAGACATTCCATCCGACTGGTGTTATGTCAACAATTTCCAGCAACCGCATAAACCTCACGTTCTTGAGCTGCCTGCTGGCATGGGCCACGAACTCAGCATCGATATGGAACAGCTGATTGAGGATCTTCACGCTGTCATTCCAGCTGTCTTCGAAAGCGAGGAATATCGTACCCGCTCGCAGGTGATAGAAGAAGAATTAAGTGAACGTCAGGAACGGGCGATTGATGAACTCCGGAAAGCAGCCAGAGAAAAAGGTATTAGTCTAATCAATACACCGACAGGCATAACTCTTGCGCCGACTCGAAATGACGAGGTAATGAAAATTGAAGATTTCAAACGCCTGCCTAAAGAGGAACGCGATAAAATCGAGGAAGACACAGAGCTGCTGCAGGAACGTTTAATCAAGGCGCTGCATAAAGCCCCACAATGGCAAAAAGAAGCTCGCGATAAAGTGGCTGCACTCAATCGCGAAATGTCCGCCTACGCTGCAGGAAACCTGGTTGATGCAGTAAGAAAAAAATATCAGGAACTCCCTGCTCTGGTTGAGCACCTCAATCAGGTTGAAGTTGATGTGGTTGATCATTTCCGCAATTTTCTTAGACCTGAGGGGGAGAAGCCCTCATTCATCGAATCCCAGCTCACCGGTGCCGAACAGACTTCAGACACGCGCTATCGTGTCAATGCTTTGGTCACTCGTGATACAAATGCTGGAGCCCCCGTTGTTTACGAAGATAATCCTTCTTATCTGAACTTGATCGGGCGCGTTGAACATCGTGCCTACATGGGTACTCTGGAAACCGATTTCACTATGATACGCGCTGGCGCACTGCATCAGGCGAATGGGGGTTATCTTATTCTTGATGCCCTCAAAGTATTAATGCAGCCATTTGCCTGGGAGGGACTGAAACGGGCGTTACAGTCGCAGGAAATTCGTATGGAATCACTGGGACAGATGACCAGCCTGGTAAGTACCGTATCACTCGAGCCAGAGCCTGTTCCGCTGCAGGTCAAACTTGTTTTACTCGGCGATCGCCGTATCTATTATCTTTTGTCCTATCTCGACCCGGAATTCAGTGAACTGTTCAAGGTTGCAGTGGATTTTGATGACCGCATGGACAGAAATACTGACAGCCAGCAGCTCTATGCACGCCTGGTTGGAACCATGGTGCACGATGAAAAACTGCTGGAATTTGACAGCGATGCGGTAGCGCGCGTGATCGAGCACAGTGCCAGAATAGTCAGTGATGCAGATAAACTATCAACACACATGCGTAGCCTTCAGGACCTGCTGAGTGAGGCTGATTACTGGGCGAGAGAAGACAATCAGGAAATCGTGGGCAGAAAGGATGTGCAACATGCGATAGATGCGGCTGACCACCGGGCTGACCGAATACGCGAGCGCGTACAGGAAGAAATCGAGCGCGGCACCCTGCTTATTGACACTACAGGTAAAAAAGTAG
>JARFQI010000141.1 GCA_029287855.1 Arenicellales bacterium
ACATTAATGGATGCAGACATCATGGGTCGAGTTACAGGCTCTGCATACCAGTCTCAGGAAGCTACTCTTCAAGAGTATAGTCGCAGGACTGTGCGCGGAGAGGTCTATCCCGCGATAATTAAGCAGAGTGGGTGTTCCGTAGATGGAGTTGTTTATTTCAATATTTCGCTGGTTGATATCGACCGTCTCGACAAGTTTGAAGGGTCTCTTTACGAAAGAATTGAGGTAGAAGTGATTTTCAATAATGGCGAGCGAGTGAGCTCACACACTTACGTCATATCGACAAAATCTGCTCATCAACTGTCTAATGACAACTGGAGCTATGATAACTTTCTGGCTAAACACAAGAATCAATTTCAAAATGGCTACTGTGGGTATGATGAGCTGAAGTAAAACTGATGAATTACTGTATTCACTCAGCACGAGGAACCCGAGAGACTGCAAACACGGTGAGACGGGAGCCAAAGTATGTCTATATGGATAACAGTAATTTTTAACTTAAAGGAGAGCTGATGTCACAGTTCACAGATGTAACCGTTATTAAAGAGGCCAGTATTTATTTTGATGGTAAAGTCACCAGCCGGACCGTTTTGTTTGCGGATGGGTCTCGTAAAACACTCGGGATAATGATGCCAGGAGAATACCAGTTTAATACTGATGAGAAAGAGATTATGGAAATCATTTCTGGTGAGCTTGATGTACTAATAGCCGATTCAGAAGGATGGAAAGTGATCAAGGGTGGAGATGTGTTTGAAGTTCCTGCCAGGTCGCAATTCAGTCTAAACGTCAAAAGCCTCACTGATTACTGCTGTTCTTACATTATCAATGACTAGAAACTTTCAGCTGGTGCCAGAATTAAAGGCTCAATACAACGATAACTGAACCATATATGGGATCAATAGCCGCAGTTTGCCAGGCATCTGTTCAATATTCTGGCTTGGCATTAAACGCGTATTTGAAGAATGAACAAAAGGAGTCATGCAATTCATTTCAGTTGGCAGGTAGCATGTAACAAGTTGTCTTAATATCTAACTGTATATCATCAAAGGAGAAAATCATGGAACTCGGTGCGTTTTCAATCAGCCTGGCGGTCAAAAACATTGATGCTTCAAGGGCTTTCTATGAAAAATTCGGCTTCAAGGTGATTGGTGGAGATGCTTCACAGAACTGGCTAATTCTAAGAAACAACAATCATACACTCGGCCTCTTTCAGGACATGCTTGAAAAAAACACCCTGACATTTAATCCTGGCTGGGATGACAATGCAATGCCAGTTGATACTTTCACTGATGTCCGTGATCTACAACGACAGATAAAATCACTAGGTGTGGAACTGTTGATGGAAGCAGATGAGGAAAGTAGCGGGCCGGCAAGTTTTATCGCAATTGACCCCGACGGTAATCCAGTTCTTGTCGATCAGCATGTATAGTTCAGGAGTTGATACTTCTGGGCCAGGCGGCAGTTCCGCTATGTTTTATTATAGAAGGTTTGCCTGATGGTAAGTTTTTATTGAGGATATAGGAGAACAAATGAGTGATATTGACCTGCCAGACACGGCAACTGGTGTACAGCTAGTAAATGATATTGCAGATGTGCCTGCAGCAGTTGGCCCTTATTCCCAGCTTACTATTGCAGGCGATACAGTTTATCTTTCTGGCCAGTTGCCGATTGATCCTGCAACAGGATATTTAATTGGCGGCACGATCGAAGAGCAAACTGAGCAGGTATTTAATAACATCGAGGCAGTACTAAAAGGTGTGAACCTGGGATTAACTGATATTGCCCGCCTCAGTGTGTATCTTACTGACATGAGTACATTTGACAATATGAACACCGTTTATGCGAAAAGGCTCGGTGAACATAAGCCATCTCGAGAAACCGTTGGAATTACTGCACTTGCATTAGGTGCAGCCATTGAAATAACTGTTACAGCCTATAAAAGTAAAGATTAATGGTTCTGGCACATCAGGATTAGACGATGGTTTCATTGTCTAATTCGACAGCAATAATAATTATATTTTGACAACTATTTGAAGGTGTACGTATGCCACACTTACAATTTGAAATAAATAAGGCACTAACAGACCCTGAAAAGATTGCTTTATCAGAGCAGGTGCGGCTGATATTTTCCGATGTTATGGATACAGGAATCGACCATATTAGTATTTCCATTCGTGAATTCGGAACCCATAATTTGTCACTCGGTCGCGTCAAGGAACCAGAAAAAGGAATAGTTCTGGTGAATGCGGATATCAGGGAGGGTCGTACACTGCAGCAACGCAGGGCCCTGACCGTTGAGTTCATGGAACTCATTAACACATCTTTAAATATTCCCAAACAACATATCTACATCACTCTCACTGAGCATAAGGGGGAGGATTTTCATCTGAATGAAAGGTATCTGACAAGTTGGAAGACGGGTGAAGATCCACTTGCCAATTAAGCAGGTGGTTGCATCAGCTTACAAATTTGCAATTACAAAGCATCCGCCAGGGCAGAGAAAATTTAGCAGTGCCAGGCATTATTTAGACTAAGGATAAAAAAGGATTCTACATGCAATCATACAGAGGAAGCTGTCATTGCGGAGCAATATCATTCTCTTTTGAGCACGAATCAATTGATAAAGGATTAAGGTGTAATTGCTCTATCTGCAGACGCAAAGGTGCTGTTATGTCAGCGTTCACTATTCAACCTGAAGCATTCAGTTATCAAGCAGAGAATGGCGTGCTGGGTCTCTATCAGTTTGATACAAATATAGCGAAACATTATTTTTGTAAGAATTGCGGTATTTATCCATTTCATCAGACATTGAGAAAACCGGGTCAGTATCGCATTAATCTTGGCTGCATTGATGAAGTTGATACAACTGCAATCAGCATAGAGTTATTTGATGGGAAATCTATTTAGTGAATATCAGACAGAAAAATATCGGGTTCTGGGCCATGGCAATGAATGGGTCCTAATTTCATTATATTATGAAAATGAATATGAGAATTATATATATGAATTATTGGCATATGCGAAGAGCAAAATATAAAACAGCATATTCAAAAAATTACTGGATTTAAGATAATATTTTTGAAAGGAGACACATAGATGGCGCAATACATTATTACTTACCTGGGTGGCAATCAGCCATCCAGCGCAGAGGAAGGCAAGCAGCATTTTGAAAAATATAAAGAATGGTTATCTTCATTAGGCGAGTCAGCAGTCAGCCCCGCTAATCCGCTTAAGAACACGAGCACAGTTAATCCTGACGGCTCTGTTAGTGGCGGCAGCATATCATCTATGTCTGGATTCACTATTATAGAATCTGAAACTATGGAGAAGGCACTGGAGATAGCAAAAGCCTGTCCCTTTCTCGAAATTGGCGGTTCACTCGAAGTGTCAGAATTGATGAAGATGCCTGGTTAAGATGAATATGAAAGCAAAACCGGCAAAGTATTCTGTTTATGTTAAATAATTTTTAGCTGGAAGAGACTGAATAATGACTCTGTGTGAGTTAGTACGGCCAATTAATGGAAACAATATAATTTTTATATTTTATATATGACGTTCAGTCCTGGCTGCATTAAACAAGCCAAAGTATCACAATTTATGATCACTCGATGAATAATCCAGGCTACCCACCGCTGCAGCTTTCATGGCTGGTCTGGGGCCTGGGTGCGCTGTTCTACGTTATCGCGTTCTTTCAACGTGTCGCTCCGGCAGTCCTCACCACGGAGCTAATGTCTGATTTTGCTCTTACCGCCACTACTCTGGGTAATTTATCTGCCTTTTATTTCTACAGTTATGTCGCCATGCAGGTTCCCACCGGGCTACTTGCAGACCACTGGGGCCCGAGACGGTTATTAACGCTGGGTGCTGCAGTCGCCGGACTGGGTACGCTAATGTTTGGCATGGCTCCAGATGCACTGTGGGCAAATGCTGGTAGGTTGCTTATAGGAGGTTCGGTGGCTGTAGCCTTTGTCAGTATGCTTAAGCTGGCGAGCCACTGGATGCCTCCCCGGCAGTTCGCCCTGGCCTCAGGACTGGCACTTTTTTGCGGCATCATCGGAGCTGTCTTTGCTGGAGTACCACTGCGCCTGCTGGTCGATGCCTTTGGATGGCGTCCGGTGATGATTGTTACGGCAGTAATCACATTTACTATAGGAATAATTATATGGCTGCTGGTACGTGATGATCCTATAGATAAAGGCTATCTCAGCCATGCCGCAGACATTGATAACGAAGGCATTAGTGCCAGTGGCAATGCTATGGCAGGAATCAAAGAAGTTTTGAGCTATCGCAATACATGGCTGCTTTATTTGATCCCTGGTGGTGTTGCTGGCAGTGCCATCACATTTGCCGGGCTTTGGGGTGTTCCATTTCTTGCCAGTCATTACGGTATGCAAAAAACGGCAGCGGCAGCAGTCTGTTCGACACTATTGATATCCTGGGCGGTTGGTGGCCCGGTGTTCGGCTGGCTGTCTGATCACCTGGGTCATCGCAAACCACTTTATGCACTTGGCTGTGTCATATTGCTCTGCGGCTGGAGTATTATACTTCTGGCGCCTGAGTTGCCCATTCCTTTACTGGTGTCTTTATTAATCGTGGTCGGTTTTGCATCAGGTAATATGATTATTGGATTTGCCTATGCAAAAGAATCAGTGCCTGCGTATCTTTCAGGTACCGTCTCAGGGGTTATTAATATGGGCGTAATGATGGGGCCGATGTTATTGCAACCAGCCGTTGGCTGGATGCTGGATCGTGCGTGGGATGGAGATACCATGGATGGTGTGCGAATCTACAGCCTCGAAGCATACCGAGATGGTTTTTTGCTCATGCTTGCCTGGCTGGCGTTGGCAATGTTACTCGTTTTGTTCACACGAGAAACGGATTGCAATCAGTTTAAATAGCTACCGCGATAATTTATTTCTCACCATGCAGGGTAGAATACCCCGCGAGTGCATATAATGCTAAATATAATCAGGAGAGACTCGTGTCAAAAATGAAAAGAATTGCACTTTTAATTGATTGTGACAATGTTAGTCATAATTCGATAGAAGGTGTACTGGAAGAGCTCGCAAAATACGGTATGGTGAATGTTCGCCATGCTCACGGCGACTGGAACAACCCTTCCCTGTCCGGCTGGATAAACAGGCTGCACCCGCATGCTATACGACCAATGCAGCAATTCGCCTATACTAAAGGGAAAAATGCTACTGATTCAGCAATGATAATTGATGCGATGGATTTGCTTTATAGCGGCAATATTGATGCATTTGCATTAATGACCAGCGACAGTGATTTCACCCCACTCGTTCTGCGGATTCTTGAAAGCGGGCTACCCGTTTACGGCTTTGGTGAAAAGAAAACTCCCCAGCCATTTGTAGATGCCTGCTCGCCTTTTATATATACAGAAAATCTCGTAACTGAGCAGGAAGAAAAAACAGATGTGCCGAAACAGCCTGCAAAGAAAAAAACCAGTAATCTCAGAGGAGATACATCGCTGGTTAAGCTGCTACGAACCGCTGTTGAACAAACTTCAGGAGATGATGGCTGGGCACATATGAGCAGGGTCGGCCACTACATATCCAACAACAGTTCGTTCTCATCAATCAACTATGGCTACAAAAAACTCGGTGATTTAATCCGTGCCAGTAAATTATTTGAGGTGGAAATGAGGGATGACGGCAACGCGATGTATATAAAAGATATTCGTAAATAAAATTTTGCATATCGCAGCTGATTGTTGTCTGCAGGCATTCTTATCCTTAGAAGCCATCAGTGATAGCCAAACTGATTACTGAGCGATAACACCGGCATAGGCATATGCAAAATAGTCCAGACGGTATGACAAGAACAGGATTTTATGGTTATGAGTGATCTTCCCGCAAAGGAAAAAGACGAACTGATTGAATCGCTTGGGGATTCATTACAGGAAGCGGTTGATGCATCCGATGAACAGCAGGTAACGGAAATAGTTGAGTCGATATCGAGCCAGGAGGCATTAAGGCAGGCCTCGCTGATGAAGGCAGATGATCGAGAGCAAATGATGTCGATCATGACGCCGGAGTTGGCGGCAGAGATGGTCGAAGAGGCGCCCGCAAATCTTGCAGCGACGATGATAGAAGGTCTCGAGACCTCCGTGGCTGCAAAGATCATGGAAGAGCTGCATCCTGCTACACAGGCTGACATTGTGCAGGAGATGGATAAGGATAATGCTGAAGCCATCCTTTCTGTCATGGACTCCGAAACTGCTGCTGATGTCAGGAGTCTGTCGCAATATGACCCGGATTCAGCAGGCGGTCTGATGGAGCTGGAGGCGTTTTCCTTTTTTAATGATGAAAAAGTAAACGATGTCGTCAAAAGCATGCTGAGTGATGATGAGGAGTTTGAGCGCCATCGCGGGCAGCATCCGTACGTTGTCGATGAATCCGGCAGGCTGGTAGGAGTTGTGTCTCTGCGCAGTCTTCTGAGAAGTAGACGTGCTGTTCCGCTTGTCGATATTATGAGCCCAGCTATATCAGTTTCACCGCAAACAAGCATGAACGAACTGGCAGTTCTTTTTGATGAGAATCCTTTTCTCGGCATACCGGTTGTTGATGACAGAGGAATACTGCTGGGTGTTGTCTCCAGGATTGAGATCGCGGAAGCTGAGCAGGAGCGTGCTGAGCTCGATAGCCTGTCGAGACAGCAAGTTGGTGATGAATTACGCTCAATGCCGACCTTGCTGCGTTCAAAGCGCAGACTGGCATGGTTGTCATCAAACATCGTGCTCAATATTATCGCAGCCAGCGTAATCTCTGCTTACGAGGAAACCCTGGCGGCTGTAATAGCTATCGCCATTTTTCTACCCATGGTATCGGATATGAGCGGCTGCTCTGGAAATCAGGCAGTAGGTGTCAGCATGCGTGAACTGGCGCTGGGTTTAACGCGCCCCGTTGACGTATTCCATGTTCTGCGAAAGGAGCTCAGTGTAGGCATTATCAATGGTATTGTGCTGGGGATCCTGATTGGAATAGTCGCATGGTTATGGAAAGACAATGCGTATCTTGGACTTGTTATTGGCTTAGCCCTTTCTGTAAATACCCTGATTGCAGTTTCAATTGGCGGCACAGTACCTCTTCTTCTCAAACGTTTTGGTGTCGATCCTGCCGTTGCCTCCGGGCCGCTGCTGACAACAGTTACCGACATGGCAGGATTTTTTCTGGTACTTAGCCTGGCATCATTGTTTATGCCCCAGCTGCTGGGCTGACAGCAATCTATTACATGTTCAGCAACAGGTAAAAATTAACAGAGATGAGTTCGATAACATTAACAGCTTGTGAGTGATAAAAGAGTATGCTGGCGCATGTTGTGTTCTATTATGCAATGTGTGCGATTAATGATACCTGGATATAGAAGTCTTCAGAATAATAGAAATGTATATAGCATTGCTTGTCTTTACCTTTTTCATTAGCGCAATTCTGTGCCATTTTATAGCGAGCGGCAGAAACGCTAATGCAGTATTTTGGGGTGTCCTGGGTGCGGTTTTTGGACCCCTGGCAATTCCTTTTGTCTTTTTTTCAAAGCCAACTGGTACAGAGCTAAAAAATGATAATAGTGATAGGTAGTAATAATGTGCTAGCTAATCACTGGCAGAGCGGGAATGTGTCAGAGAATGGACAACAATAGACTGACCACTGTATATTTTTAATGTTTATGTTTAGCGTACAAAAAATAATCATTCGGCGGTTGTAGTTAATGAGTGAATGGCAAGTGGCATGTGACCCAGTTTTATCGCAGCAGAGTGCCAGTCGGAACAATTTGATATAGCCAGGCGTCATCATGTCGTCAAACAGGAAACATCTATCAATTCATTTGCAAAGACTGTGAAAAGACTTTAACCATGAGCAGACAACTATGAGCAGCACACAATCAAATGGACTTATTCACGCGATTCTTCTTGATGGCAAAGGCGGAGGGCAATTACTTTCATGGGATGAAGTTCTGCTCTGGAATGCTTCAATGGGACCGCTCTGGGTGCATTGTGACTACACCGATGACAGGGTTCAGGACTGGGTCAGAAATGACAGCGGACTGGATAAACTGACAGCAGAAGCGTTGCTTACAGAAGAGACGCGGCCAAGGACGACGAATATTGGAGATGGTCTGCTGATCGCGCTGCGTGGGATAAATTTAAATCCGGGATCTGAACCTGATGATATGGTTTCAGTAAGATTATGGGCAGAAAAGGACCGCGTCATTAGTACCAGGAAGCGTCTTCTTATGTCCGTTCAGGACCTGATGCAGAAGTTCAGTGCAGGCAAAGGGCCAAGAAGTACTGCGGGTATTGTTGTCGGTCTCGCTGGCGCCATGGTCTGGCGCATGAGCGGGACAATTGATATTTATGAAGACACGATAAATGTTCTTGAAGATCGTATCCTGACAGATAGTAATGAAGACTTCCGTTTTGATCTTGCAGAATTGCGCAGGCATACAATAAGTCTCAGGCGATATTTATCACCACAACGTGATGCCCTGGCGCGGCTGATAATAGAGAACGTCAGCTGGATTGACGACAAGCATCGCATGGAATTACGAGAAGTGAGCGATAGGCTAATTCGCCATATAGAAGATATTGATGAAGTAAGAGAGCGCGCAGCGATCACCCATGAACAACTGCTCAGCCGTGTCTCAGAGCAGCTGAATGAACGTATGTATGTATTGTCAGTCGTCGCGGCGATTTTTTTACCACTTGGTTTCTTTACAGGACTTTTAGGCATCAATGTCGGTGGTATACCGGGTGCTGAAAATTCGTATGCCTTCTTTATCTTTATTTTAATTCTTGTCGTTATTGTGATGCTACAAATAGCAATATTTAAATGGAAGAAGTGGTTATAGCCTTAATTTAGCGATAGCTCCACAATAGTCTGCTGCCTGTCTCTGTGTCGGTCAATCACTATACATGTCTTATGACTGAAGTATGAAAAGTCCGTGTTGGGATATGAAGATTTATTCGATAAATCCTGTTTCCGCAGTTAATGTTCTTTAGATTTATGCTAATTAGAGGATAGTAGAGAATTCCATTGTTCATCAGTGTACTGGTGGTTTTCAAAATAGGTATTGGTCCATCAAGTTCTCTCTCTATGGGGCCGTTGATAGCAGCGAT
>JARFQI010000148.1 GCA_029287855.1 Arenicellales bacterium
AGCCAATCGTGTTGGACGAGTTGAAGAGATTATTATCGACGGCGAAGACGAAGAAGGATTTATCGGCCGCAGTAAAGGGGATGCACCGGAAATTGACGGTATGGTTTTTATTGAGGGTGGCCATGACCTCAAAGCGGGGGACATCGTGCGTGCTAAAATCACTGCAAGCAACGCACACGACCTGTGGGCTGAAATCCAGAAGCCCTGAGAAAGGATACTTAATGGGAATCTTAAACGCCGTAACTGATGGCGATGATTACTGACAGGATATATGTCGATGACTAACGTGTTTCCAATCGAACTATCACTAATAAGGGAGCTTGTTATCGATGCCTGCAGGGAAGAGCTGCTGCCACGTTTTCAGCATACCGCTTTTTCCTACAAGCAGGATGGCAGCCTTGTTACAGAGGCAGATCTGAACGTTCAAACGCGGTTACAGCAGGCACTATTTGATCTGCACCCGGAGATACCGTTGCTCGGTGAGGAGATGTCCGAACAGTATCAGAAAGCCATAATTGGCGACGGAAACACTCCGTTCTGGTGTCTTGACCCGCTAGATGGTACCAGTAACTTTGCCTCTGGCATCCCTTTTTTCAGCACCTCACTGGCATTGATTGAAAACGGACAGCCAAAGCTTGGCATTATCTACGATCCGATAAGGGATGAGTGTTTCATTGCCGAAAAAGACAAGGGCGCAAGCCTCAATGATAAACCGTTAGATACTAGCAACACTGCCCACACTGCCCTGCAGCAGTGTTCAGCAATTATTGATTTCAAGAGACTTTCCAGTGAACTTGCCACGCGCCTTGCCATCAAGGCGCCTTATTCTTCACAGCGGAGTTTTGGCTCAGTTGCACTGGACTGGTGCTGGCTTGCAGCCGGACGCGGACAGGTTTACCTGCATGGCAAACAAAAACTGTGGGACTATGCCGCTGGCTGGCTGATACTGGATGAAGCCGGCGGCTATTCCTCTTCCTTACAGGGTGACCGTGATTTCCACGCCGTGCTTGAACCGCGCTCAGCGGTTGCTGCTGCCAGTAAAAATCTCTATGAAGACTGGTTTCACTGGATCAGTGGCTGAATCACCATCGAAAATACTTATCAGTGCCTGCCTGCTTGGCCAGCCGGTACGCTATGACGGTCAATCAAAACACGTTGAAAATGCAACACTGGAGCTGTGGAAGAATGAAGGTATACTGGTTCCGGTTTGCCCGGAAGTCAATGGAGGCCTGCCGGTACCTAGACCTGCTGGAGAAATCCAGGGTACCGCAGCAGATGTATTGACAGGGATTGCACAGGTAACAACTGCAAAAAATGAAGATATCACCCGCTTTTATCTTAGTGGTGCAGAGCATGCATTAAGTCTATGCCAACAACACAATATCCATGCCGCGATATTAAAAGAAAACAGCCCATCGTGTGGATCATCAACCGTGCCAGATGGCAGCTTTAACAAGAAACGAATACTGGGTGAAGGGGTTACAGCATGCCTGCTGCGTCAAAATGGAATACGTGTTTTTAGTGAGAATGAAATCTCCGAGGCCGCGGCATATATTAATGCAAAGACGGCTAAAACGGAACAGACGACCTGACATGCCATGCGTGTGCTGATTGTCAAAACCTCCTCACTGGGTGATGTGGTGCATGCTCTGCCGGCGCTGACTGATGCACGGCGCGAAATCCCTGGCCTGTTATTCGACTGGGTGGTGGAAGAAGCTTTTTCCCCAATACCAGCATGGCACAGTGCTGTCATACAGGTTATTCCGGTTGCCTTGCGCCGATGGCGCAAGGCTCCTCTTTCAAAACAGACACGCCATCAGTGGCACGAATTCAAGCACCGTATCCAGGCAGCTGATTATGACCTGGTCATTGATGCCCAGGGTCTGCTTAAAAGTGCATGGCTTACACGAATGGTGAAAAGTACATCACATGGCTTTGACCGGACTTCTGCTCGCGAGGGCCTGGTGGCTTTGAGCTATGATAAAACTCATCATGTCAGTAAAGGCAAGCATGCTATTGAGCGGGTACGTGAACTGTTTGCAAAATCTTTTGATTACCCACTCCCATCTACTCCTGCAGAATACGGAATCTATACCGAAGATCCAGCCATCGCTTCCAGGCAGCTGGTGTTCCTGCATGGCACTACCTGGCAAAGCAAGCACTGGCCAGAGTCGTACTGGCTGGAACTGGTAAATCTGGCAACGAATGATGGGTTCCAGGTACAGCTGCCCTGGGGAAACGATGAAGAAAAAGCACGCGCAAACAGGCTTGCACTTAACAATAATCTGGCGCAGGTGTCACCAGCAATGGATTTAAATGAGATGGCATCACTGCTATCCTGTTCAGCCGGTGCAATTGCTGTCGACACCGGACTTGGACACCTTGCAGCCGCCCTGTCGTTACCTGCCGTGTCGATATACGGTTCAACTGATCCTTCGCTAACCGGGACCAGGGGGCAATTTCAGCTACAGTTATCTGCCGAGTTTGAATGTGCACCCTGCCTGCGGCGTGAATGCACATATACAAAAGAGTCAGCAGTTCATCCCGCCTGTTACCAGTCCATAAAACCTGTGACTGTCTGGCAACAGCTTCAACAACAAATAAATCAACGAAATAAGGAGTTAATAAATGACTAAGTCAGTACTGGTGACCGGTGGTGCCGGATATATCGGCTCACATACCTGCCATCAACTCGTCGACGCCGGTGAAAAAGTAGTTGTCATAGACAATTTCTATTCCGGCCACCGCTGGGCTGTACCGGAAGATGCTGTACTGGTAGAAGGTGATGCCGGAGACATTGAACTGGCTTCACAGCTTATGCATCAGCATAATGTAGATACAGTCATCCACTTTGCAGGTCATATCGTGGTCCCTGAATCAGTCACTGACCCGCTGAAGTACTACCGCAACAACACACAAAATTCTCGCAACCTGCTCGAGGCCTGCATTAATAGCGGGGTAAATCAATTTGTCTTCTCATCGACAGCTGCAGTCTATGGCATCCCTGACGAACAACCTGCTACAGAGCAGACGGAAACTTCACCGATAAATGCCTATGGTCGCTCAAAACTGATGACTGAATGGATGATGAAAGACCTGTCAAATCGGCCGGATGTTGAGGATAATTTTCGCTTCACGGCTCTACGATATTTTAATGTCGCCGGCGCCCGCGCTGACCTGAAAGTCGGCCAGGCAACCCCCGAGGCAACGCATTTAATCAAGGTAGCCTGCCAGGCTGCACTGGGTCAGCGTGATTCTATCGAAATATTCGGTACTGACTATCCCACCAGTGACGGAACCGGTGTGCGCGATTATATCCATGTTGAAGATCTTGCCTCTGCCCACCTGTCAGCTGTAGCCAGGTTAAGGGCCGGAGGCGACTCGCAAATTATCAACTGTGGTTATGGTCAGGGTTATTCGGTACGTGAAGTGATCCAGATGGTAAAAAAGGTTAGTGGTGTAGACTTCACCGTTATTGAATCACCAAGACGTGCTGGTGACCCACCGGAATTAATCGCCGGCAATCAATTGATACATCAACTGCTGGACTGGAAAACACGCTATCAGGACCTGGAAGTGATTTGCCGCACGGCCTATGAATGGGAATCAAAGTGGGCGAAGATGCAGCAGTAAAACTCAGAGGGAAAGGGGAAAACTAAGAATAGCTTTTTTCTTGGAACTTGGAACTTGGAACTTGGAACTTGGAACTAAAAAACTAAAAACTGAAAACTGAAAACTGAAAACTGCAATTATTCCATGAAAGAATCCTACCTGCCTGATGCGATAGACCTGACGAGAGTAAAACGCGTCCTTGTCATCAAGTTGCGGCATTTCGGTGATGTGTTGCTTACTTCACCAGTCTTCACAGTTCTTGCTAATCAAATTCCCGGTGCGGAAATTGATGCCCTGGTTTATTCTGAAACGTCCCCCATGCTGACTGACCATCCAGCACTAAGCCAATTACACTGTATAGACAGGAACTGGAAAAAACAGAGCATCATTACACAATGGGGCCATGAGCGGCAGCTGTTAAAAAACCTGCGCAGTCGACAATATGATCTTATTATCCACCTAACAGAGCATGCGCGGGGAGCGCGCCTGGTACGGCGCCTCAAACCGGCTTATGCCGTCGCCCAATCCTACCCGGGTAAACGTGGGCGCTGGTGGCGAAACAGCTTCACACACACCTATCGCATTCCAGCCAGATCCCGCCATACGGTAGAAGTACACCTCGATGCACTGCGGCGCCTGGGCATTTATCCTGCAGTTGAAGATCGGCGGCTGCTACTAAACCCCGGCGCTGATGCAGAAACTAAAGCCACAGAACTGTTGCTGCGGAATGGTCTGAAGCAGGGTGAATACTTACTTATTCATCCAACTTCCCGCTGGATGTTCAAAGGCTGGTCGAGACAGGGCTTTGCAGAAGTCATTCGACAACTGCATGACATGGGACATAAGTTAGTTCTTACTTCTTCTCCTGACCCTGTCGAACTTGAAGTCGTTGAGCAAATTAAGGCTGACGTTGCAGAGCTGCCGATTATAGACCTTGCAGGTCAGCTGAGTTTAAAGGAACTGGCTGTCATAGTTGATAAGGCCGGCTGTTTCATTGGCCTCGATTCCGTTCCGATGCACATTGCAGCGGCCATGAACACACCCTGCATCGCTTTATTCGGACCCAGTGACGAACAGAGCTGGGGTCCCTGGCATGTCAAGCACAAGGTATTAACGACACCTTATCCCTGCCGGCCCTGCGGCCTTGATGGCTGTGGAAACAGCAAGCTTAGTGATTGCCTGATGACAATCGAAAGCAAAGAAGTCACTAGGGCGGTAGTGGATATTCTTGCCTGATTGCTTGTTACTGCGAAGACGAATCGCTCAATGTCGCCTCAATTAGTGACAGCGTTTCCCTGGCATTCCGTTCTATTGAATACTCTTTTACAGTGTCCCTGTTGAGATTTTTTATCTCCTCCAGGTATTCTGATTCGTCCAGTAAACGGCGCATTACAGGAAGAATCATTTCATCTGAGCTTTGATCCATTAGCAATTCATCCTGCAAAACTTCAGCAGCACCATTTTGACGTGTCGTTATGACGGCGTTTCCGCTGCGCATCGCTTCCAGCACAACATTACTAAACGGTTCATAACGTGTTGGCAGCATCAGTATGTCGCTATCAAGATAGTAGCGATCAATATCACTCACCGGCCCGCTGAACTTTACTTTATCAGCCAGGCCCAACTGTTCACTCATTGCAATATAGCGTTTAAGATGTTTATCTTTTCCGACGATAATGGCAAAAAAATTACGGTCCAATTTTGCCAGCAGATGCAGCATATCTGTGACACCTTTACGTGCAAACCCGGAACCGACAAAAAGAATTATTCTTGATCCAGGATCAATCTTATATTCTTTTCTTACAGAACCTGCCAGTGATGTTTCAATGTCCATTTCAACACCGGAGTAGATGACACTGATCTTGCCGCTGTCGATATCATAATGCTGCATAATTTCATTCTTCACCATCATCGAATTGGCAATAATCTTCTTCGCATTTCTAAAGCAGCGTTTCTCCAGGTAAAGGTAGACCGTGTTAAGCGGATTAAAACTTTTTTCCTTGCTATGTAAAAATTCCCGGTGCACACCGTCACCTGCCCGATAGATATCCGGACAGCTTATTCTTTCCAGGGAGAAATAGAAACGTGTGCCTTTGTGAAAACAAACACCGATATTAAAAAGCATTGCACGCAAAAAAGAAGGTAGAAATTTCGGCAGTCTCGAATAGATTACCCGGTGATTGTAGCCCTGTTGTGTTAGCTCATTTGATAAACGCACAAGATATTTCTCCGCACCGCCAAACTGTGTGCGGTTTCTGCGAACGAAGCAAATTTCTCTTTTAATAGCGCTCATTTATCTCAAAACATGAAATAGTTCATAACTGGAAGTGCTGTTTTATGTTCTGTAGTATAGGTGCTGAACCCGTCGAAATGCTACAGGACAAATATAAACATAAGCAGCGACAACATCAGGGTATGAGATGGAATCAGTATCAAAGGATGACGGCATCATCACGGTCATGCTGCTGCGCCTGCGTCGGCAGAGGTTGCCGCATGTCTTCGCCTTGCATAAAAAGGTCCTGAGCGGCAATGTGCTGGATGATTACGACATTAGTTTTCTTGATACTGTTTGCAGCGAAGCAAAAAATTGTCATGCCTTTTGCCAGCAGCACCCGGAATATAACGACCTCTTTTCGCAGGTCACACATTTTTATAATGAGATAGCCTCAGTGGCGCTGGAAAACGAAAAACAGCAACGCAGAACCTGATTTGCAGTGCTATCTCAGATGTTATCAAGATACCATTGTGCCGCCTCATCCAGCCCTGCACTTACTGAATATTCAGGCGTATAACCGAGCAATTGCTCAGATTTACTGATGTCAGCCAGGGAATGGCGTACATCTCCGGCGCGGAAATCCCGGTAAACAGGATCCCTGTCGATACAGTCAGGGTGAGCAACCGCGACACGTTCGCGAATCATCCGGTATAGTTCGTTTAAGGTTGTTCTCTGGCCGAAGGCGACATTGTAAACCTGGTCAGTGGCTGCATCATTACTAGTTGTTGCCGCAAGCAGATTGGCCTGCACACAGTTATCGATATAGCAAAAATCACGGCTGGTCTCACCATCACCGTTGATAAAGGTTTCTTCACCATTAATCAGTGCAGCAAACCATTTCGGCATCACTGCCGCATAGGCACCTTCCGGGTCCTGCCGACGGCCAAAGATATTGAAATAACGCAGGCCTATCGATTTGAAACCATAGGTTCGGTTAAACACACTGGCATACAGTTCATTAACCAGCTTGGTTACTGCGTAGGGCGACAGCGGATTACCAATAGTATCTTCCTGCTTGGGCAGGCCGGGGTGGTCACCATAGGTTGAACTCGATGCGGCATAAACGAATCGCTTAACATTGGAATCTTTTGCTGCAACAAGCATATTGAGGAAACCGGTTATGTTATTTGCATTCGTTGTCAGTGGTTCTTCTATTGAGCGAGGGACTGATCCCAGTGCCGCCTGATGCAATACGAAATCAACCCCTTTACAGGCCTGCATGCAGGCATCCGCATCTCGAATGTCCATGTTAATAAAGTTGAAGCGCTGCCATTGACTGCCAGTAACGAGTGACTGCACGGCATCGAGATTATGCTGATGTCCGGTAGAAAAGTTATCGACCCCGATAACATGCTGCTCCAGTCCCAACAGGGTCTCAAGCAAATTGGAACCGATAAATCCTGCTACACCGGTAATCAACCAGGTTCGGGGTTCAGCGATCAGCCCCGTTTTAAGTTTTTCATATGTCGTCATTAAAGCCTACCGTCAGTCTGCTCAGCTGGAAACATATACTTAACATCAAACAAGACATGCTTAGGCTTTCCGAAACCACGAATGGCATCCACACCCATGTCAATAAACTGTTGATGTGAGACAGTCAGAACAATGGCATCATAATTATTTAGCACGGGCTCACTTACTGGCCTGAA
>JARFQI010000002.1 GCA_029287855.1 Arenicellales bacterium
AATGGTCGCAGTGAGCCGCTGTCACGCAGCTGGAACCGGGTTTACGCCAGCACGACATTTGAGAAGGGCGGACTGGCCATGAGGCTACGGGCCTGGTACCGCATAGCGGATGATGAAGAGACGGATAACAACCCGGATATCACTGACTATATGGGCTATGGCGATTTTCTCCTCGCCTACAAATCAGGCAAATCTACCTATACCATGACAGCAAGAACGAAGGCTGTGGAACTGACAGCGAGCCGCCTGATCTGGGGCAATATCCGGCTCTATGGCCAGTACTTTCATGGCTACGGGCAGAGCCTGATTGAGTACGACAGTAGCGAAAATGTCCTCGGTATCGGCTTTGCCTTCTCGGACTGGCTGTAAAAAAAGCAGCCTGTCAGCTGGCCTGAGTTTTTTGAGCCAATATAAATAAGTTGCTGACAGGCGCGCAGTCCAGCCTGTTCGGCAGATTCAAGCAAGCCTTCCCTCAGTCAATATTACGTTGCCGCATTGTCTAGATGCAACAGCGTATCGATTTGCCTGGAGGCCATGAATTAGCTGGGGAAAGGGAAAAAGAGAGTGAACTATCAGGTCAGCGAAGTAGGTTTGGGTAAGATTCCGGTGTGATCGCGGTGATAAATATTGTCGGTAAATGCTCGATAGATGCGAGTTGCAGGGAAAATATTTATGCATAGGTTAGCTACAGACAACCGTTTTTCAATACAAGCAGAGACAGTTCAATATTACGATATCGTAATTTACCACTGGAGGTTTAGATTCGACGAAAAAAAGGGTACATGAGGAAGATATAGATATACATCAATACACTATAAATAGTGGCAGGAATGGCAAGTGTCAGGTTGTTGAATATGAGAGGGCTAGTTGCAATGACGATGGCCTGTACACCATTTTGAATGCCGACTTCAATAATAACCGTTTTCTTCTGCCTTCCATCTAGCTTTGCCAGGTATCCGATAATAAATCCTAATGTCAGGGCAATTAAAATAAAGAAAGTAACTATCGTTCCCAACTTTCCAAAGTAGAGAAAAAATTTGTCATGTTCCTTATGAAAAACATACCCAATGGTAAACACCAGTAGAAAAATAGAAATCCATACTGTTGGTCTTTGCATTTTTTGAGAAAAGGCCAGTGCTTTCAATCTCGTAAACATTCCAGCAAGAAGCGGAAGTAAAACCAACACCACCAGCGGAAGAAAAATCTTGCTCACCGGCAGTGAAATTGTTCGATCATCTTGAAGTAGATTGCTACTAGCAAAAGAGAGAATCAATGGTGCAGTAAAAATGCATATCACACTGGCCGCAGCGGTAAGTGAAACAGATAAGGCCACATCTCCTTTCATCAGATAACTAAAAAGATTGGAGGTTGCTCCCCCGGGGCTGGTTGCAATAATCATTAAACCCAAAGCAAACTCGGGAGGAACTTTAAATACTATGATAGTGAATAAGGCAGCAAGGGGGAGACCAATAATTTGTGCGGATAGACCTCCCAATATAGCGCAAGGTTGTTTCAGCAATCGAGCAAAATCTGAACTGGTCAAGGAAAGTCCGATGCCAAACATAATAAACATCAAACCAATGGCCAAGAAGATTTGAGCAAAGATATCTAGATTCAAACTATTTCATCCCTAATAGATTAAAAAGGTAGATGTAGGCTGAAGATTTATATGTGTCCTTTGCTTGAATTAGCAGCTCTTCCGTGACCTCTCTCAATCTTCACATAATAAAAAATGAAGTATCCCATTTTTCCGTACGGGCTAGCACCTTCAAAGTATGAGCAGGGTGGGCTCCATCATCCTTAGTGGAGGTAAGAAAAAGGCTTCGGGGTAAAACCACACTTTATTTAATCATTATAGGGGGAGTACTTGATCAGTGCACTTCTATCTTCATCAAATTCGGGACTCCCATACTCTCCAACCCAAGATGCACCGGTCAAAAACTTGTGAAACCTTATCTATGTGGCTAACGCATATAGGCGTGGTTCTCTTCGTTTTGCAGGCGAATAATCTCGGCATCGCCCATCGGCACCATCTTTACAAAACCTTGGATGTCTTCAGCTTCATAGCCGTGCCCCTGTGCTGCAATTTGGCACATTCTAATTTTCAACACTTCACTTTGCACCAGGCTCTGTGCCCGCTGCATCAGGTCCCTGTATTTCTGGGTGTTCTTGATAGCAAAAAAGTCTATTTCGCCACCGTGCAGCACCAGTATTATGGATGAATCAAAAGGGTCGGCACCGGTGATCTTGCTAAGGTAACTGGCCCGGTCCAGCACACTGGTCATTTTCTCTATACTATTCACTGAGACATCGTAGACCACCTTCTGCGGTTTATACTCAGTTTCAATAACAGTGGCACTGCCCCAGGGCGCTTCAGCTGCCATCAAGATTCCTGCATACAGGACACTAGCAAGAAAGCACCATGCTGTGTATTTTGCTGTTGTTTTTTTTGAGTATCTCATTTTATTTTCCATCGCCTGTTCCTCCTTTATAAAGCGAGTGCTCTTCTATTCAGCTAATTCGCACTATCTTTAGCGCAAAAGTTGCACTTTTCATGAGATCGCATTATTCCTCTGAAGTTCAATGTCTTCTCTGTTTACAGCTATGTTGTGAACGACGAAGTACGATAGTCAAGTCGAACAATCTGAATTCGAGCATCAGATGAGAGTTTATAATCCGAATGTCAATATGCAGCATTGTTGGCCAATGAGCATATTAATAGAAAATTTTGAGTAACTACGCAATAACGACTTGAGGCAGGCTCAGGTTCTGATTACATTACCCTTCACTGGAATACATAATTTGAGTAAATCACAGCTTCACTAAACACAGGAGGAAAAATTGATTATGTTGTTACGCCGATTCACACCGCTGCTTATCGCCCTGTCATTTTGTTTATTCTCTATGCCGGTATGGTCTGAAGAGCCAGTTGCGCTTGATGGCTACGACATCACCGATCTTGTCATTGATCAGACAGCAAACTGCCGTAAAGAGAAAGATCAGAGCACTTGCATAAACTTCTTTTCATCAGAAGGAATTATTGTGCAGGTACAGGATGATGATGGAGAAAGAAAAGACGGGCGCTGGTTTGTTGATGATTCTGATCGCCTCTGCATTCTCTGGAATGGAAAATTAAAGCCATTGTGTTTTGTCGTGATTATGAATGATGATGAAACCTATAACATGATAAAACACGAAAAGCATATCTCAACAATACTTAAGCTGACCGATGGAAATATCAATAATCTGTAATTTTGCTTAAGGCTTGTCCATTACATGTCAATCCACCATATGACATTCACCACATTACAGGCTAGAGCCACAGATGACCCCGGCAATAAATTCTGCACGAAAGAATAAAATTCCTCATACAGTCCATGAATATGTACATAATCCACAGTGTAAATCGTATGGCGAGGAAGCTGCTGAGCAAATCGGGGTCGCTGCAGGCAGGGTGTTTAAAACTCTGGTTGTCAGGCTCGATGGCGGGGATCTCGCAGTTGCAGTGATTCCGGTTTCATCAATGCTTAGCATGAAGTTATTGGCAAAAGCTGCTGGTGCTAAGAAGGCCAGCATGGCAGATCCTTCCGATGTCACGCGCGCAACGGGCTATGTGCTGGGCGGCGTTAGTCCTCTTGGCCAGAAGAATAGGCTTAAAACTATCATCGATAGTTCTGCCATGAGCCATGCTACAGTATTTGTCAGCGCCGGGCGCAGAGGGCTGGAAATTGAGCTTGGACCAGATCAGCTTAAACAGGCCACCAGTGCATTACTTGCTGAAATATGCCAGTAAATATACCCTGCACTGACTGTCTGATGAGGTCTGCCGAGGTGGCTGAGCCGCCGTTATATTTTACTAGTGGTGCATCTTATTGGGTCTAATTCCAGTAGAAATCATAGATAATTACCGTTGTTTGCAGGTATTATTATACGTGTCAGAAAACCAGATTGCGCTGATTCTCTCGACAGTGTTTTGAACATCTGAAATAGGAATGATTTCGTACTAGAAAGTGGTGATCAAATGATTTATCTATCGAAAATGTTTCAGTACCGACCGTTGATCTTTGTCTCTTTTCTAACGCTATTGGTCATTGGCGGCTGTGCCGACTCGAAACGAGACTACTCAAAATCTGCGGCTAACACTGCAGAGGCTGCATCCCCAGGTTACACATTAAGTGCCAGGGAACGTCTGGGTAAATTACTGTTCTTTGAGAAAAGTTTGTCAACACCTCCGGGGCAGGCCTGTGCGACCTGCCATTCTCCTGCATTCGCTTTTTCTGATCCTGTAAAGGACTTGCCGGTTTCCAGAGGCGCACATGCAGGTCTTTATGGCAGCCGAAATGACATGTCGGTTTCCTATTCTGCTTATGTCCCTGCATTACATTACAGCGAACAGGAGCAGCTGTGGATTGGCGGTTTGTTCTGGGATGGCAGGGTCAACTCCCTGGCTCAGCAGGCGATGCAGCCACCATTAAACCCGCTTGAAATGGCTAACCCGGATATCTTGACGATTGCTGAGAAATTGCGCGCTCTGAGCTATGCCTCGTTATTTACAGAAGTCTATGGTGCCGATGCCCTGAGCAATCCAGGGTCAGCATATAGCAATATGGCAGATGCC
>JARFQI010000029.1 GCA_029287855.1 Arenicellales bacterium
CTTTCGATAAATGACGTCAAGCTTAAGGGTACCCGGTATTGGTCCGCACAAACAAGGGTAAGAAAAATAGAGCCACGGGTATATCCAGCGCATCTTCCCAGCGACGCAGTGGTGTACTGGCATTTTCTGCAAAATCACGCACTTCTAGCACCTGTTCATGGTCCCTAAAACCGCCGAGAACATCGACAGGTTTTGATTTTTTCTGCATTGAGTTGATTGTTTTTTTCGCGTTAACGAGTATTTTCTCCGATGTCAACTTTGGACATGCTGGTATAGTCAAAGCAATTGCGACACCGGCAAACGTAGGATGAACGACGGATTTGGGCATCATCCACCAGGTTATTATTCCAACGATAATATAGAAATACCGCCTGCGTAATTGCCTGGTGCCAAAAATGCAATAAGAGCGAACGCGCTTAATAGATGCAATAGTGATAAATCCTGAGTATAAAATATTGCAATGACCAATATAGCCCCGACATCGGCCACTTTTTGGTCAATGTAAATAGAGTCAAAGTTGATTAGATTATTTGCTATTTTTCTTTGCTACCAGGTTCTTGCGTTCTACCTGCTGGAGAACCGTTATCCCTGTCAAACTGCTTATGCGGTCTAAGAGTGAAGTGAGATTACGATCAAGTTTTTAGCCACTCAGCTCCCTCGATAATTACACGCTTAATTACTATTGAAATAATAAAAAATACGATTAAGATGAATACTGCACCTGCTACTCTCGACATCCAAAGAGTAGTTTATACAATCAGAATTTATATTATATTTTTCACTAATAAATCATCTTCTATTTGAATAACATCATTACTGAGCTAACGTATTGCTTCAGAGCCTGGCTATTAAGAGCAAGCGAAAAAGCCAGCTCTTCTCTAAGCCATAGTTAGATTTCGACTATCCCTTTGATTGTTTTTCCTTTAATCGTTCGACATGAACGATCAGTGTGTCAACCGTTTCCCTCAACAAATCAAGCTCTTCTAGTGACAGATCATTTAATTGCTCAAGGTTGTACTCTATCGTATCGATTATCTTCTTATGGGGACGCTGCATAGGCCTCATAAAATAAGTCGTAACAGTTGCTACGATCGTTCCGAAGAACAGCACTGAACCAATTACTATCCATAACCCACCAACTAACTGAGCAGTACCAGACGCCGGCGCATCTGCGATTCCTGCAGTAGAAAATGCAGCCACCCCCCAATACAGTGCTTCTCCATATGTAACAATTGACGCGCCAACAGTACTCCGTTCTGCCAGGTATACACCAGCGGAAAATATTAACCACAATACGGTCAATAGAACTACCATTTTTGCAAATGGCGTATGGGCAACGACATCCCTGATAAATCTTCTCAATCGCGTATGCGGCTTTGCTGTTCTCATTGTTTATACCAACTTAGGAAAAATAGTGAACCCAATATACCGCGCATTTTTCTAATTATGATCATCGAAATCTAACGAAATAATAACCTGTGAATATTTCGCTGGTAAGATTTTTGACGAATGAAATATTTGTCATGTTAATTCTCTTTTTATATGTTTTATTCAGCATTGTTAAAAATAACTATACAAATAAAAGCGCTATACCTGTTAAAAAACCTGGTACCGGAAAAAAATATTTTAATGCTTTCTCATCAAAGCCCGGCTTACCTGTTATTGCTTTCCCTCTATGATTTTGTAATCTTAATAAAATACTGAACACATAGAATGCTACACAGCAGATTGTAACAGTAGTTAAATTATCTGCATCTGGAAATCTCTGGTAATAAATAAACAAACATGAAAGTAAAAGACCTGAAACAATAGATATAAGCATCCAGGCAGACTCATCCTTCCAGTCCATCTGGTCAGTCTTTTCGTTAAAGTTCATCTAGATAGACCTTAATTACTCATATTTATGATAAACGTGCATCTAGACTAATAACGACTAAGCGGTGAGGCGCAAACGATGCGTAGCGGAGTTATCATACGAACGAGCTGCCTTCTCTTATTAGTCGTTTATTGAATCATCAAAACCGGAATACCGCACACCTGATAACAAAGCCATTTCTCGATTCCAGGTCGCAAGATCATCATAATTGAATTGGTTTAATGCATCATGGCCACATGCTCGTGCCATAACCTGCATGAGTTCTACAGATGCAGTAAAAAAGTTATTCAATTGTAATGCTGATTTCTCGATATCCAGTTTCTTTCGTAGCTCCTCTTTCTGGGTAGCGATACCAGCCGGGCAGTTGTTGGTATTACAGATTCTTGCGGCAACACACCCGATTGCCTGCATTGCGCTATTGGAAAGGGCAATGCCATCAGCACCCAATGCCATGGCTTTAACGAAGTCAATCGGCACACGTAATCCACCAGTTATGATTAATGTCACGCGACCACTGGCTCCCTGGTTATCTAAATATCGACGTGCTCGTGCAAGTGCAGGAATAGTTGGCACACTGATATGATTTCTGAATATCTCCGGTGCGGCGCCAGTACCGCCACCTCGGCCATCGAGTATGATGTAGTCTGTACTAGCATCCAGCGCAAATTGAATGTCTTTTTCAATATGATTTGCACTGAGCTTGAAACCCACGGGTATACCTCCGGATATCTCTCTGACACGATCCGCAAATCGCTTGAAATCAGCAACCGTAGAAAGGTCTTTGAATGTGGGCGGTGATATTGCCGGCTGTCCTTCCGGTATATTTCTGACTTGCGAAATTTTTCCTTTGTTCTTGTTGCCCGGAAGGTGACCTCCGGTTCCCGTTTTGGCGCCTTGTCCGCCCTTGAAATGAAAAGCCTGGACCTTTTCCAGCAATTCTTCCCGGTAACCGAATTTCGCACTCGCCAATTCGTAAAAATAGCGCGAATTCTCTGCTTGTTCTTCAGGCAACATACCACCTTCACCTGAACAAATACCTGTGCCCGAAAGCTCAGCACCACGCGCCAGGGCGACTTTAGCCTCTTCAGATAAAGCACCAAAGCTCATATCGGACACAAACAGGGGAATCTTTAACGTCAAAGGTTTTCTGGCTTCCGGCCCAATAACGAGTTCAGTGGACACATCATGATCTTCCATCAAGGGCTTGGTTGCCATCTGCGCCACCATGATTTGCAGATCATCCCAATGAGGCAGTTCGTGACGAGGTACGCCCATCGAGGTCATTGGTCCATGATGACCAAATGTCCTCAGACCATCTTTCGCTAGTTGATGAATAAACTCTACGGTAGGCTCTTCAGGTGTTGCAACCGCGACAGGGGGAACTGTTTTCTCTGGTTGCAAACCCGGCCCTTCTTTACCTACCTGGTCATCACTAAACTTTTGATGCGTCCCGTCACAAAACGGCCTGTTACCACTATGCTTGCATGCGCATAAATATGCGTCGCCATCTTCTTCTGCAACAATAACCTTTGGTATAAATGATGTCCCAACATGTGAACCATCGCAAAACGGCTGATTTTCAGATCGACCGCATGTGCAGAAATAGTATTCCTGTCCTTTTGTAAGGGTCACTTTAACGGGTTTGTTATCTGCGATAATTGGATTAGTCATTTTTCTCTCTTGCGATGTAAAACGTTTATGACCAGCGACATCCAACTTGCTGGCTGTTCGGCACCTGTACAGCAGGTGCGCACTGGTTATGTGTTGATAGCTTGTAGTTTAACATTGTCATCAGCACTTTCATGCTTCACAAGTGCGCGTATCCAAGCTAGCCTTATATTTTCACAAAATATGGTAAAGCCACTAATGTAGCGCCGGCAAATACAAGAACGTAGAGGTTAGAAATAAAATACGGAATGATAAATAGAGAGATACCTGTGATGAGTGGAACTACTGCCTTCTGTTTTCTCCCATATGTAAAAAATCCGAGTCCAAGTGCACCGAAAAGTATCACCCAGACAAGTTGCGATGTCCCTTCCATTTTAGCTGCTCCTAATCGTTCCGCTCATAGCCCTATAACCGTTTACGACCAGCAGCGTTGAAAAACCGTAGTGCGGTATTTATCGTCCGAATAGGACTGCTTTTTGTAATATGTTTAATTTCTATTGATTTAAATATTCTGCCATCACCTTTTGATCTGGAGCTGGCTTTCATTTGTTCTGCCTGTACCCTGACACTTATGTATCCCCTCGCCGCAATTATTTGCAGCGAGCGGATGCGTATCGAAGCTTAGGACAAATCGAAGCGATCAGCGTTCATTACTTTCGTCCAGGCTGCTACGAAGTCCTGTACAAACTTTTCCTTGTTGTCATCCTGTGCATAAACTTCGGCATAGGCGCGAAGGATCGAATTTGAACCAAAAACTAGATCCACTCGTGTCGCCGTCCACTTGACCTTGTCTGTCTTACGGTCGCGGATTTCATACAGGTTATTGTCGGCTGGCTTCCAGGTGTTGTTCATGTCCGTCAGGTTAACGAAAAAGTCGTTCGTTAGTACGCCTTCACTATCGGTGAAAACCCCGTGTTTTGTCCCGCCGTGGTTGGTGCCGAGTACACGCATACCACCAACCAGTACAGTCATCTCATGGGCTGCCAGGCCCATCAGTTGCGTGCGGTCAAGCATCAACTCTTCTGCGCTGACGACATAGTCCTGCTTGAGCCAGTTACGATAGCCGTCATGGATGGGTTCCAGCACGTCGAAGGATTCCACATCAGTCATCTCATCTTTGGCATCCCCACGGCCAGGCGAGAACGGAATGGTTGTATCAAACCCCGCGGCCCTGGCAGCTTGCTCAATACCGACGTTACCCGCCAGCACGATCATATCCGCCACGCTTGCAGCGCTCTCGGCGGCAATCGGTTCAAGAACGGTCAGCACTTTATATAGACGCTGCGGCTCGTTACCTTCCCAGTCCTTCTGCGGAGCCAGGCGGATACGTGCGCCGTTGGCGCCGCCGCGCATATCTGAAACACGGAAGGTTCTGGCGCTGTCCCAGGCGGTGGAGACCATTTCGCTGACGCTCAGACCACTGGCTGCTATTTTTGCCTTCACGGCCTGAACATCGTAGGTGGTGCTCCCGGCCGGAACCGGATCCTGCCAGATCAGGTCTTCTTGCGGTACATCGGGACCGACGTAACGCGCCTTTGGCCCCATGTCACGATGTGTCAGTTTGAACCATGCCCGCGCAAATACTTCGGAGAAGTATTCAGGGTCTTTGTAAAACCGTTCAGAGATCTTCCGATACTCAGGGTCCATTTTCATCGCCATATCGGCATCAGTCATGATAGGGTTGTAGCGTTTCGATGGATCTTCAACATCGACCGGCTTATCTTCTTCTTTGATATCGATGGGCTCCCATTGCCACGCACCGGCCGGGCTCTTCTTTAGTTCCCACTCATAGTTAAGCAGAAGTGAGAAGTATCCGTTGTCCCACTGGGTGGGGTGGGTCGTCCATGCGCCTTCAATGCCGCTGGAAACGGTGTCGCGTCCGACCCCGCGCCTGGTCTTGTTAACCCAGCCAAAGCCCTGATCTTCAATATCCGCAGCCTCGGGTACCGGGCCAAGCAGCGTGGTATCACCATTGCCGTGAGCTTTTCCCACAGTATGGCCACCCGCAGTTAGGGCCACGGTTTCCTCATCATTCATGGCCATGCGGGCAAAGGTCACGCGCACATCATGGGCTGTCTTGAGTGGATCCGGATTACCGTCCACACCTTCGGGGTTGACGTAGATCAGACCCATCATCACGGCGGCCAGCGGATTTTCGAGATCGCGTTCGCCGGAGTAACGGCTGCCTTCGCTACCG
>JARFQI010000036.1 GCA_029287855.1 Arenicellales bacterium
CGTCAGCGTGCCAAGGATATCTGTTGTCGCGTATTTTAGTCCAGAACCAGTGGCTGAATCCATTGGAGCTTCAATGTTTTTATCTTCAATGAAGTCTCCAAGATGTGAATCTTCGTCATCACCAATAGGTGTTTCCATTGATATAGGTTCTTTGGCAATTTTCAATACCTTGCGAATTTTCTCTTCCGGCATTTCCATCCGTTCAGCGAGTTCTTCAGGTGTCGCTTCGCGGCCCAGTTCCTGCATAATCTGACGAGAAATTCGATTAAGCTTGTTTATCGTTTCAATCATGTGAACAGGTATACGTATGGTACGTGCCTGGTCTGCTATTGAGCGGGTTATTGCCTGCCTGATCCACCAGGTTGCATAGGTGGAGAATTTATAGCCACGACGATATTCAAATTTGTCTACCGCTTTCATCAGGCCAATATTTCCTTCCTGAATGAGGTCGAGAAACTGTAAGCCGCGGTTGGTATATTTTTTTGCAATCGATATCACCAGGCGCAGGTTAGCTTCGACCATTTCTTTCTTGGCGCGGCGTGCCTTTGCTTCACCTATAGATACCAGTCGATTGATCTCTTTCAGCTCGTGAATTGGCAGTCCTGCAACTTCTTCGATGGCGGTCAGTCGAGCCGCCAGACTGGCAATCCGATCACGCTTGCCAACGAGAACAGACGTATCACCTTCTCCGGATTCAATGATCTTGTCCAGCCATTCAATTTCGGTCTCATGGCCTGGGAATACATCGATGAACATTTTACGAGGAATCCGTCCCTGCTTAACTGTAATGCGCATGATTTCACGTTCACTTTCGCGAACTTCACCAACCATGTTTTTTACACCGCTGATAAACAAATTAGTCTGTTTCGGTGTAAATCGAATTTCGAGGAACTCTTCAGAAAGCTGTTTTTGAATCGTTTTAACTGCTTTATCTTCTGAACCTTTTTCTGCAATTGCCTTGATCAGCCGATTATAGAGTCGTTTTAGACTTTTGAAGCGCATGGCAGCTTCTTCCGGATCGGGACCGGTCGGTTCGTCATCTTCTGTAGTTTCAACTTTTTCAGCGCCGACGGCGACCTGAGCTGGAGTGGGTATGTCATCTGGTTCATTTGGGTCGATGTAGCCTAACAACAGATCCGTTAAGCGCATTTCCTCATTTTCGATCAGCGTAACCTTTTCCAGTAATGACTCAATGATAAAAGGGCTGGTGGCTGATGCACCCATACTTTGACGAATACCTTCCTCAATGCGTTTGGCCAGTTTAATTTCATCTGCGCGTGTTAACAGATCGACAGTACCCATCTCGCGCATATACATGCGAACGGGATCAGTCGTGCGCCCGAATTCACTTTCCACGGCAGAGGTGAGAACAGCTTCTGCATCTTCAGCAACTGAATCATCAGCTGTTTCAGCTTTCATAATCAGGCTGTCAGCATCTGGCGGCTGATCGTAGACGTCGATACCCATGTCATTGATCATCTGTACGACGTTTTCGATCTGATCCGTATCGTGGACATCTTCCGGTAGATGGTCATTAATTTCGCTATAGGTTAGAAAACCCTGTTCGCGACCTTTAATAATGAGTTTTTTTAGCTGTAAACGTTTAGTTTCAAGATCCATACAGACGATGCCCGATTGGTAAGTGTTAATTAGTTTCTTGTGAGGTCAAGATAGTGGCAAAAAAAAGAAAATCAATGTTTTCGGTACCTGTTGTGACTAATGCTTTAGCGCAAGTCTTTCCTGCTGCAGGTTTCGCAGTTTAATCTTGTCTTCTTCACTGAGTTTAGTCGAGCGGGAGGTGATTATCCCTGTTTCCTGATCGATGGCCATTAAATGCAGACGGTTAATCGCATCTGTAAACTCTGTTTTTACTGCATCATCCTCAAGATCGATATTGGAGCTAGCAAGCTCGCACAAGCGATCATAATAAACCTTTTCACGAAAACGCTCGATTATAGCACTAGTTGTCAAGTCAGGGCTAATATTGATTATCTCAATTATCTGACAAAGAACGTCCATTCCAGCCAGTTCCAGGCTCTGTAAATGTTCAAGATTATCAACCCCAAGTGCCATTTCAGGCTGGTTGAGCAGGAGACTGAGTGTCTTACCGATTAAATTGTTTTTTTTGTGTTTCGCTGTGGCGGTAACTTGCCGTTCCTGTGCCGGTTTTTTCTCTTCCTGCATTAATTCTGCCAGGCTCGCTTCATCCATATGTGTGATGGCTGCCAGTTCCCTCAGCAACATGGCTTTCAGTGTCCCGCGAGGCAGGCTGTTTAATAGTGGGCGAGCGAGACCTGCAAGCTTTGCTTTACCGTCCATGCGTTGTAGATCAATGTCTTCAGAGAGGTGGCTTAACATGTATTCAGGAAGCGGTAGCGACTGCTGCTGAATCTGCATAACAAATGCGTCATGCCCCAGCTTTTTTACGTAGGTATCAGGATCTTCACCTTCAGGTAGAAAAAGAAAGCTTACCTGGCGGCCATCCTGCATCGATGGCAGTGAGTTTTCCAGTGCTCGCCAGGCGGCCTGGCGTCCCGCCCGATCACCATCAAAGCAAAAGATGATCTCATTGCATTGTCGAAATAACTTTTCAACATGCGTTGCTGTGGTTGCGGTGCCCAGCGCGGCCACTACGTTGTCAATACCTGCCTGGGCGAGGGCAATGACATCCATGTAGCCTTCTACCACGATCGCCTGTTTCTGTTTGCTGATGGCATTTAGCGCCTGGTGCAAACCATAGAGTTCTTTGCCCTTGTGAAACACGGGTGTTTCCGGTGAATTGAGGTATTTAGGCTCGCCTTCACCAAGAATCCGGCCACCGAAGGCAATGACCCGACCGCGCTGGTCATGGATAGGGAATATTATTCGTCCACGAAATTTGTCGTAAATACGGCCCTGGTCATTTTTGGAGACCAGGCCAGCTGTTTCCAGGTCCTTTGTGGAAATCTTTTGTGCAGTCAGTGAGTTGAGCAGGTCGTCCCAACTGTCTATGGCGAAGCCGAGCTGGTAGCGGGCGGCGACTTCACCTGAAAGTCCACGCGCTATCAGGTAATTTTTTGCTGATTCGTCTTCTCGTAATCGTTGCTGAAAATGTCTGTTTGCCAGGCCCAGTATAGAATAGAGGTCCGCCTGTTTGCGGCGCTCGACGGAATTGTCCTTTGCGGCATCTTGCGGCACGATCATACTGTAGCGTCCTGCCAGTTCCTCGATCGTTTCACGGAACCCGAGGTGGTCATACTCCATCAAAAAACCGATTGCCGTGCCATGCGCCCCGCAACCAAAACAATGGTAGAACTGCTTACCCGGGCTGACAGTAAATGAAGCCGTTTTCTCGTCATGAAATGGGCAGCAGCCTTTATATTCACGTCCGGCTTTCTTTAAAGGAACGCGGCTGTCAATAATTTCGACAATGTCTGCCCGCGCCAGCAGTTCATCGATAAATTCTGGTGGTATACGGCCACTCATTCGCGGCGCCCTGCAGATGGGCTGGCGATTGAGAGGTTTTTGTTTATTTCTCGGATAGGCATATTGGATTGAATATTCCCAATATCTGGGCGACTAAGCAATTGCAATAGAAAATCTATTGCATAACAAGAGGATGAGTGTGCGTATCAATACCGGTGTGCTCTTAGGCGTGTAAATACCCTGGTAACTTACAGTTGAAAATATTGAATCTTATTCTGTTTAGCCTGCAACGAGGAGGCGTGCAGTAGGAAGGACAGGGTAAAGCTGGGCGCCGGTTACCCCTGCAGCTGCTTCTTGATGCTCGCACTGACTGCAGCCATGTCGGCTTTGCCCTGCAACAATGGCTTTAGTTTGCCCATGACCTTGCCCATGTCTTTCATGCTGGCGGCACCGGTTTCGTCAATTACGGCCTTGATGTGCTGTTCAACCTCTTCTGCGGACAGTTGCGCTGGCAGATAGGATATCAGTACATCCAGTTCTTTTTTCTCTTTGTCGGCAAGGTCCTGGCGTCCGCCCTGTTCAAACTGGCTGATCGAATCACGCGCCTGTTTAACCAGTTTTTCGATGACGGCAAGCACCTGGGCTTCATCAAGTTCAATGCGCTCATCGACTTCACGCCGCTGAATGGCGGCGCGCAACATGCGTAAAGTGTCCTTGCGCACGATATCCTTATCGCGCATTGCCTGCTTCATATCGCTGGCGAGGCTGTCCTTTATGGAAGTCATACCAGGGGGAGGTGAAAAATCAGCTGGAAGTCTAGAATTTGCGAGTGATGTTCTGACGATCACGTGAAATGCGTTTCATCTCACGTTTTTTCGCAGCAGCCATCTTACGTTTACGGACGGTAGTTGGCTTTTCATAGGCCTCGCGGCGACGAACTTCAGTAAAAACGCCTGCTTTTTCGCAAGAGCGGCGAAATTTACGGAGAACGATATCAAATGGTTCGCCTTCGCGGATACGGACACTTGGCATGCAATGGATTCCTTTAATAAAACGTAAATAATTAAGTTAGCGAGACATTATAACCATCTTTTAAATTTTTGTACATATATCTTGATATGTCGACGAGAGCAAGGAAATACAGGAACTGGAACAGGATCATTGGTGAATCATCAATCCTTAAACCCGCGCTTACAAATATTCATGCGATACGAAAATAATTATTCAGACACTACTGACCCGGCACCGGTCTGCCGGTAGAATCTGACTGATAAACACTATGTTGGAGTAAGTTAATGCACAATGTCTATCTCGTAAGCGTCCTGTCGTCTGATAAAACAGGCCTGGTGTCTGCCATCAGCGGCTGCCTGTTTGACCTCGGTGTGAACCTCGGTTCGACCAGTTTTACAATACTCGGCAGCGGGGCCAAGTTTACTGCAGTCTGTGAATCTGAATCTGATCTATCCAAAGAGGATTTACAAGAGGCACTGGCATCACTACCGGAATTAAGTGGAGCTGAAATACAGGTAGTGGATTTTGAGTTTTCACCCAGCCCCGCGGCCAATACTGAAATTACTCACCGCATCACCATCCAGGGTGGCGACCACCCGGGACTGGTTGCCCGGCTGACAGAGGTATTTATGGAGTTTGATGCCAATATTGTGCGTCTAAACGCTGAGCCGATAAGCAATGATGGGGAAAAACAATACCTGATCCGCATTGCTGTATGGATGCCTGCAAACAGGGAGCATGCCTGTCTTGCCTCCATCAGCAATACTGCCAGTTCGCTACAGATGCAGTACAGCTATACGCGATTGCCCGGCGAACTCGGCTAATTAAAAATATTTTTTCTTACTCAATCAGATAAATCATACTCAACATGCTGGTACTGGGCATAGAAACTTCCTGTGATGAAACAGCGGTTGCGTTGTATGACAGTGAGCGAGGACTGCTGGCCCATCGCCTGTATTCACAGGTTGAAATGCATGCCGAGTATGGCGGTGTTGTTCCTGAACTGGCTGCTCGCGACCATATTCGCAAGCTGGTACCGCTGATCAGGGAGCTGCTTGACGGAGCACAACTCACATTATCTGATATTGATGGAGTGGCCTATACACGGGGGCCGGGCCTTGCCGGCGCCTTGCTGGTAGGTGCATCAATGGGGCAGGCGCTTGCACTGGGCCTCGGTGTGCCAGCTATTGGTGTACATCACATGGAAGGGCACTTACTGGCACCGATGCTGGAAAATGAGCGCCCGACGTTTCCGTTCATTGCCTTGCTGGTATCAGGTGGACATACGTTGCTGGCTGATGTCGTCGGGGTAGGAGAATACAATATTCTCGGCGAATCACTGGACGATGCCGTTGGCGAGGCCTTTGACAAGACAGCAAAGCTGCTTGGACTGGCCTATCCTGGGGGGCCATCGGTCTCAAAAGAAGCAGAAAAAGGTCAGGCGGGACGTTTCAAGTTCCCTCGTCCAATGACCGACCGGCCAGGCCTGGATTTCAGTTTTAGCGGTCTAAAAACCTACACCCTCACCACGGCATACGAACACCAGGACGAGAACAATCAGCTAGTTGATCAAACCCGTGCAGATATTGCCCACGCATTTCAGGAAGCGGCTACTGACACCCTGGTTATCAAGGCAAAACGGGCTCTTAAACAGACCGGGCGCAGCGAACTGGTCATCGCCGGAGGCGTTGGAGCAAACCGCGCACTTCGCGAGAAACTGGCCGCATTGGCGCAACGGGAAAATATCAACGTATTTTTTCCGCGGCCAGAGTTCTGCACCGATAATGGAGCGATGATTGCGTACGTAGGCTGCTTAAGGTTACTGGCCGGTGAGTCAGAAGGCATTGCGGTTGCCGTCAGGCCAAGGTGGAAGATATCCGAACTGGAAATACCCGGAGCAGGATTAACTTGAATTCAATTAATCAGGACAGTAAATGATGGATATAATTTACCTGCACGGCCTGGTTGCCAACGCCCAAATCGGCGTCTGGGAATGGGAAAAGCAGATCACACAGCAGTTGACCATAGATCTTGATATGGGCACCGATATTCGTATTGCTGCCACCAGTGATCGTCTTCAGGATACACTGAACTACAAGGAAGTTGCCAAGAGAATTATCTCGTTCATCGAAGACAATCATTTTGAGCTGGTTGAAGCACTGGCAGAAAAGATTGCCGATATCCTGCTGGATGAATTTGAGATTCCCTGGTGCAGAGTCAAGCTGAACAAAAAGGGGGCTATCAATGGCGGGCGTGATGTCGGCGTCATTATTGAGCGGGGCAAAACTGGGTGACACAGGTTTACATCAGTGTCGGCAGTAATCAGCAGCCCCGCGACAATGTAGCGAAGGCACTGGACGCACTTAGCGCCGAGTTTTCACCGATTGAGCTTTCACCCATTTATGAATCGGTTGCGGTCGGTTTTGATGGCGATAACTTTATAAACCTGGTGGTAGGGTTCAATACTGAACGTTCCCTGCAGGAAATTGATCGTATCCTCAATGAAATTGAAAAATCTTGCGGACGTAATCGAGGTGAGGAGCGATTTTCTTCACGTACCATGGATCTGGATCTGTTGATATATGGTGACCTTGTTTGTCATGACGAGCATTGGGATATCCCGCGCCGGGAAATTACGCACAATGCCTTTGTGTTGAAGCCTTTAGCTGAACTTGCACCTGATTCGCTCCATCCGGAGCTGGGCGGGAGCTTTTTACAGCTCTGGCAGCAGGCAGATTTTACTGACCAGGATTTGTGGAAGGTTGAGCTTTAGAAATTTCATTTCATCACATCGGCAATCTCTATTCAGACAATAAAGTACCGGGTCTGCTCAGCAGAGATGTAGGCACTAGTGAATGCCTGCTTGCTGAGGCTGATATTCGGCTTTTTCTGGAGATGTCTTTTGCAGTCATTCAATAATCAGAGTTTATAACCTCGAACCTATTAATTTCAAAACTAATGATAAGTTCATCGCTGACGTATATATTAGGTTTATTCCATGTTTCTGAATAATCACTGTCGTTAGCCGGGCATCACAAGATTCGGCAGAATAAGTCAATGATCTGCTCCATTTAGCACACATTCGACCTAATGCCGTACGATAACCGGTTTATCAGCGCATCTATCCACGGGTATAATCAATCGATGGAAAACCTGTAGAAATATATACTGGTGGCTCAACATATGACGCATATCATTAGTCTGACTATTACATTATCGCTGTTGTGGCTTGGGCTCTCCGGTCACGTCGAGCCACTGATGCTTGCGATTGGCGTTGCATCGGTTTTCCTGGTTCTATTTATCACCCTGCGCATGGAAGCTGTTGATCACACACGCTATCCGATACATTTTACTAGCAGCCTGTTTCGTTTCTGGCGCTATCTTGTGCGTGAAATCATTCTTTCAAATATTGATGTCATCAGGCGAATACTGACGCCGGGAAAATCAATCAGTCCGCAGATGATTACTCTGCCGCTACCACAGAAAAGTGATCTTGCAAAAGTCATGTACGCCAATGCAATTACTCTGACCCCAGGCACTGTCAGTGTTCAGCTGGATCGCGATACGATCATGGTGCATGCGCTGTCAAAAGAAGCAGCAGATGCCCTGGAAACAGGCGAGATGGCAAGTAGAGTCCCGGATGACGAGGCGTCTTCCTGATGATGTATGCCGCAGCGGCGACGGCTATCCTGGTGACTATAGGGCTTGCCCTTGCACGCGCATTGCTGGGGCCGACCGTATACGACCGGATACTGGCAGTAAACATGATCGGTACCAAGACTGTGTTGCTGATCGCTGTTTTTGCTTTTCTTTCCGGTCGTACTGATATCCTGGATATCGCTCTGGTCTATGCGCTGATCAACTTTATCGCCGTGGTCGCGGTGCTGAAACTGGTCGAACTTGGCTATTTGTTCACTTCTGGTGATACAGAGGAACAAGAGGCGAAACCGGAATAATGATACTGGAGATGCTCAGCTGGGTTTTTCTTGTTGCCGGTGGATTGCTTGGTATCATTGGCGGCATCGGCATACATCGCTTCCCTGATTTTTTCTCCCGGCTGCATGCTGCTGGTATCACGGATACCCTGTGCGCTGCCCTGATTCTCTCAGGGCTAGGATTGCAGTCAGGTTTCAGCCTGGTTAGTTTTAAACTGGTACTGATCTTCGCCTTTATCTTGTTCACCAGCCCGACAGCATCACATGCCCTGGCGAATGCAGCGCTGCACGGCGGTGTCAAACCACAACTCGATGATTAACAGCAGAGTGGGGCAGAGCGATGATCGATGATTTTATTGATATAACACTACTTGCCTTTCTCGCCATTACGGCGATTGCCATCATTCGTATGCGCAACCTGTTCGCCGTGATCATGA
>JARFQI010000049.1 GCA_029287855.1 Arenicellales bacterium
GCTTCCAGAGAGCGTTTGCCACTGCGACAGATAAGTAAAATCGGTGCGCTATGTATTTCATCGTTGCGGACAACCCCGCCAAGTAATAATTGACGAATTTCTGTGACGAAATGTTCGTTTACTTTCCACTCCGGTTCATCAATCCAGGCCACATGCACAGAACCTTTAGGGTGACCGACAAACAGGTATTCCATGCTGCTACGAACATCGATGAGTAATGCCCTGGGATCATCATCCAATATTTTAACTGCTTCATTTGGTGTGAGACTTTTTACTTGATGTGTCATTTCCTTTGTATCCAATTGATGGCCTCGATAACGGTATTATTTTCATATCATGGGGCGATCAGACTATACCGTCATTACGGGTATCTGAATGACGACGCAATCATCAGTTCATTATTGCTCAGCAAAAGAGATTGCCCAAACTACACTGCTCTTGACTGCAGGATATGCCTGAAAGGCGCAAAGACGAGAACGATTAATCCGTGTGTCCCATGATGAATATTGAATATATATCAGGTCAGGATAGAAAACATGAAGTTTCGAATCGAATAAATGGATTAAACGCTTTATAAAACTGTAGTCCTTAATAGGCCCTGAATTGGCCGACTATTCGACCCTGAATGCTCACACGTTCGGCTGAATAACGAAATGGCTGCATTGATGAGTTGGCAGGGATAAGAGTAACACTGCCGTCCTGATTATTTTTTATCCGCTTGAGCGTTGCTTCATCCTGGTCGATCAAAGCGATGACAATTTCATTATCGCGGGCAGTCTGGCAGGATTCCATAATCACCATATCACCATCGAATATTCCATCTTCAATCATGGAGTCACCCTGAACGCGAAGAACAAAGCGCCCGGGTCGAACAAAAAACTCATTCAGGTTGATGGTTTCCTGATCTTCGATGGCTTCAATTGGCAGGCCGGCAGCAATATTACCCGCCACAGGCAAGTTGTTCTCATCATCACTGGATGCTGTATCACTGGTCGGCTGATGGTTATCAATCAGCTCAATTCCGCGTGACCGGCCTGTGGATACCCGGATTAGATTCTCCTCCTGCAGTGCCCGTATATAGCGATGTACTGTTCCACGCGAGCTGATGCCAAGGTGAAGTCCAATTTCTTTTAGTTTCGGCGGATAGCCATTTTCATCAATATAACTGCGGATGAAATTAAGGGTTTGCCGTTGTCTGTCAGTTAGCATATACTGTTCTCACTCTGTTCTCATGCAGAATACGGCAACGGGCAGAAAATTGCAAGAAAACTATGTGAAATACGGGATCGCTGTAGAAGGCTAATAAAGAAGATTGCAGGCTACCAGGAACAACAATGGATAACGAAGGATGACGGATTCGAATAATAAACACATAAGCCTGCAAGACCTGGCATCACAAATTGGTGACAGGCTTATCTCCCGCAATGAAAGACTTGTGACTGCCGAATCCTGTACTGGCGGCTGGGTGTCAATGCTGATTACCTCAGTCGCAGGCAGTTCACGCTGGTTTGACCGTGGTTTCATCACCTACAGCAATGAGGCCAAGCAGGAAATGTTATCAGTAGACAAACAGGTGATAGAAATACATGGTGCCGTTAGTGAAGAAACTGCCAGACACATGGTGCAGGGTGCAGTTGATCACAGTCATGCAAGGGCAGGTCTGGCGGTCACTGGTATTGCCGGACCCGGCGGCGGCAGCGACGAGAAGCCTGTTGGTACGGTCTGTTTTGGCTGGCTAGTCGACGGCGAATGTGAAACAGAGACCTGTTTTTTCGCAGGAGACCGTGAAGATGTCCGCAGGCAGTCAGTACGCCACGTGTTGACAGGGATGCTGAACCGTCTTCAGGGGAGGGCTGGATAGTGGCTGATCCAGAAGTGAATGCTGGAAAAGCTTCTAGCAGGCGTTTATTTCTGGCCTGCTGGCCAGACCAGACGTTGCAGGATTTGCTAGACAGTCTTGCACAACGTCTGCAGAAAAAACACGGAGGCAGAAAGACGGTGAGAGAGAATATTCATCTGACCCTGATATTTCTTGGACAGGTTCAACAGCACAAAGAACAGCAGTTGAGACAACAACTGCGTACTCTGGATGTAAAGCAATTTGATCTTGAACTGGATGAAGCAGGGGCGTTCACGCATTGTCGAATTAACTGGGTAGGTCCAAGGAAAATACCAAAGGGATTAAAGGATCTGCACCAGGCATTGAAAAATATCAGCCATGGCCTTGGTATTCACACCGAAGAACGCGCTTATAAACCCCATGTCAGTCTGCTGCGAAAAGCAGAAAGCCAGCCAGAACACGCAATCGAGCCGATACCGTGGAAAGTGGATCGCTATTGCCTGATTGAATCAAAACTAAAAAGCGATGGCGTGCAATACGATATTCTTGAGGAATTCCAGCTTGCCGAAACATGAAAAGATAAAACCGCAATAAATTAATGTCCGTTTAATACGGATACGTATGTCATAATCGAGAGGATAAATATCATGGATCAACCAACAACGAGTATCAAGATGGACGACAATAAATCTAAGGCCCTTAGCGCAGCACTAAGTCAAATAGAACGCCAGTTTGGCAAAGGTACCGTCATGCGCCTGGGAGATGGAGCGGTACAGAATATTGAAGCGATCCCAACAGGTTCGCTGGCACTGGACAATGCACTTGGAATAGGCGGTTTGCCAAGAGGAAGAGTGGTTGAAATTTATGGCCCGGAGTCATCAGGTAAAACAACTCTAACGTTACAGGTGATAGCAGAAGCACAGAAGCTGGGCGGCACCTGCGCATTCGTCGATGCAGAGCATGCATTGGACCCATCCTATGCTGAAAAGATTGGTGTTGATGTTGATAACCTGCTGGTATCACAACCGGATACCGGCGAGCAGGCACTGGAAATTACTGACATGCTGGTACGCTCAGCAGCCGTTGATGTGGTGGTCGTCGACTCTGTTGCAGCACTGACACCAAAAGCTGAGATCGAAGGCGATATGGGAGACCATCATGTTGGCTTGCAGGCACGATTAATGTCGCAGGCCCTGCGTAAACTGACAGCCAATATTAAACGCTCCAATACAATGGTTATTTTCATTAACCAGATACGCATGAAAATAGGCGTGATGTTCGGCAATCCTGAAACCACTACAGGTGGTAACGCGCTGAAGTTCTATGCTTCCGTTCGACTGGACATTCGCCGTATTGGCGCAATAAAGAAGGCTGACGAAGTGCTTGGTAACCAGACCCGTGTCAAAGTCGTTAAAAACAAGGTGGCTCCGCCATTTAAACAGTGTGAATTCGATATTCTGTACAACGAGGGTATCTCGCATGAAGGTGAGTTGATTGACATTGGTGTGATGCACAACATTGTCGACAAATCAGGCGCATGGTATGGCTATGGCAAGGAGCGCATAGGACAGGGTAAAGATAATGCCCGCCAGTATCTGAAAGACCACCCTGAAATGGCTGATGAGATTGAAGAGAAGCTGCGTGTTGCCATGGGTATCAGCGATGCCCCTGAAATAATAGACGCTCCTGATATGGCCGAAGAGGTAGCCGGGGCTGAGTAAACAGACAACACATACAGTTGCTGATGTCAGACGGCGTGCCATGGATTTGCTGGCACGCCGCGAGCATGGCGTCAGCGAACTTTCGCGTAAGTTAGTAGTAAAGCAATTCGACCCGCTGCTGGTCGATGAGGCGATTCAGGGACTGGTTCGTGACAACCTCGTATCGGATGAGCGCTTTTGCGAAAGCATGATCAATTCCCGCCTTAACCGTGGTCACGGTCCGATAAAAGTTCGCTATGAATTACGAAATAAAGGAGTGCCTGAGCACGTTGTTGAAAAGACGATGGAAGAGCTAAGTCCCGACTGGCATCAATCTCTGGCAGGTTTAATTGAAAAAAAGTATGCAGGACAGCTATCTGGGACTCCCGCAGAGCGCGTAAAACAGGTAAGATTCCTGTCTTCGAGAGGGTTTCCGCACGAGATGATATACAGTGTCATTCAGGACGCGGAATTTGACTAGCATCATCTGACGTGTTTCAGAGGAATATCTGTCGGGATATGAAGAGCAGCGAAATAAGAAAAAAGTTTCTGGATTTTTTTGCATCCAAGGATCATGAAATCGTGGCAAGTAGTTCACTTGTACCGGGTAATGACCCATCCCTGTTATTTACCAATGCCGGCATGGTCCAGTTCAAGGATGTTTTTCTCGGCAATGAATCCAGGCCATATCAGCGCGCTACCAGTTCACAGCGCTGCGTGCGTGCAGGCGGCAAGCATAACGACCTGGAAAATGTAGGTTATACCGCGCGCCATCATACCTTCTTTGAAATGCTGGGTAACTTCAGTTTTGGCGACTATTTCAAAGAGGACGCGATTGTCTATGCCTGGGAGTTTCTTACCGAGGTAATGCAGATCCCCGAAGAGAAACTCTGGGTGACAATTTTCGATGAAGACGATACTGCCGAGAGTATCTGGCTGAATAAAATAGGAATCCGTCCGGAACGTTGCCTGCGCATCGGCGCTAAAGATAACTTCTGGTCTATGGGTGACACCGGCCCCTGTGGGCCCTGTACAGAAATATTCTATGATCATGGCCCGAATATTCCTGGCGGACCGCCCGGTTCACCTGAAGAAGACGGCGACCGCTACGTAGAAATCTGGAACCTGGTTTTCATGCAGTATAACCGTTCTGCTGACGGTACTCTAAAAGACCTGCCCAAACCCTCTGTCGATACAGGAATGGGATTGGAGCGCCTTGCTGCCGTTCAGCAGGGAGTGACGAACAACTATGATATAGACCTGTTCAAACACCTGATTTCCGCTGCGGCAATGGTCACCGGCTGCGATGTCCTCGACAACAAGTCACTGCGGGTCATCGCAGACCATATACGTTCAACATCATTTCTAATTGCCGACGGTGTCGTGCCGTCAAACGAAGGCAGGGGATATGTTCTACGTCGCATTATCCGGCGTGCCATTCGGCATGGACATATGCTGGGAACAGAAGGCGCGTTCTTCTACAAACTTGTCGCCCCACTGGTAGAAGAGATGGGCGAAGCCTATCCAGAGCTGTTGTCAGCACAGAGAAACATCGAATCGGTGCTAAAGATTGAAGAAGATCGATTCGCGGAGACGCTGGAAACAGGGATGGGCATTCTTAACCAGTCGATAGCTGATATGCAGGGTAATGTAATCGATGGTGCGACGGCATTTCGTCTGTATGACACTTACGGATTTCCGTTTGACCTGACGGCGGATATCGCACGTGAGAAAGGCCTGACAGTTGACCATAATGGCTTTGAAGTCGAAATGGAAAAACAACGTAATCGAGCACGAGCATCGAGCAATTTTTCTGCAGTAGAAACCAGCCAGATTCACGCAGAAGGAAATACCGAATTTACCGGCTATAACCACGTCAAAACTAACTCAAATATTGCTGAAATATTCCTCGAAAACGAACCAGTCAGTGAAATCACAAAAGGGGACGAGGCCGTCATTATTCTTGATAAATCGCCGTTTTATGCTGAGTCCGGTGGCCAGATCGGCGACTCTGGCCAGCTGCTTGCAGGCAGTGCCGTTTTTGACATAGAAGACACGCAAAAACTGGGTGGCAATACCTTTGGCCATATTGGTCGCCTTCGCAGTGGCAGACTGAGAAAAAACAATCCTGTCATCGCTGAAATCAATGCAGGAAAAAGGCAGGCAACTGCACTTAATCATTCCGCCACACATCTGATGCATGCTGCACTGAGAACTGTTTTGGGCAGCCATGTTGAGCAGAAAGGTTCTCTTGTAACTGACCAGTATCTGCGTTTTGATTTTTCGCATTTCAGTCCTATTAGCCAGATTGAACTCAAGCGTATTGAAGACCTGGTGAATGAAGAAATACGCGCTAATCGTGATGTCCAGACCGCTGTCATGGGTATTGATGATGCTAAAAAAGCCGGTGCGGTAGCACTGTTTGGTGAGAAATACGGTGATGAAGTAAGAGTGGTACAGATGGGTGGGTTTTCAATGGAGCTATGCGGCGGCACACATGTTACACGTACCGGCGATATAGGGCTGTTTGTTATCCGCAGTGAATCAGGCGTGGCTGCAGGTGTTCGTCGAATAGAAGCGTTGACCGGAAAAGCAGCGCTGGACTATTTTACTGACCATGTTTCAACTCTTGACCATATCAACGAACTGCTCAAAGGCAACAGCACTAACACAGAAGCAAAAGTTCGCAGCTTGCTGGATAAACTACGTGAACTTGAAAAAGAAAACAACCGCTTGAATGACAAACTTGCTTCATCCAGTGGCGATGACATCGCATCCAGCGTTATTGATGTCGAAGGGATACCCGTCATTGCCAGCGTAATGGAAAACGCCAGCGCTGATAGCATGCGTAAAACCGTTGACCAGCTGCGCAATAAACTCGGTAGTGCGGTTGTAGTACTGGGCTCTGCGGAGGGCGACAAAGTCAGTTTTGTTGCCGGTGTTACCTCTGATCTGACTAATCGTATTCATGCTGGCAACCTGATACGTTCTGTCGCAGAAATTGCAGGAGGACGTGGCGGTGGACGCCCGGACATGGCACAGGCTGGCGCTAGTAATCCTGATAAACTGAATGAGGCCATTGAGGCCGTAAAAGGACTGGTTGAAGCACAAATTCAATCCTGAACCATATTTGATCTATATTACGTCTATATAACTACCCAGAAAAGTACAATGTCACTTATCGTAGAGAAGTACGGCGGCACATCCGTCGGCAGCATTGAGCGCATCAATGCCGTAGCTGAAAAGGTATCCAAAAGCCATCATCAAGGTAATCAGATGGTAGTCGTGGTTTCTGCTATGAGCGGTGAAACAAACCGTTTACTGGATATGGCCAAAGAGATCAATCCAGGTATGCCGGCAAGAGAGACTGATGTCCTGGTATCGACAGGCGAACAGGTAACCATCGCGCTATTATGCATGGCACTGATGCGGATTGGTCACAAAGCAAAATCATATACCGGTGGTCAGGTTCGAATTGAAACGGATGGTTCATACGGCAGGGCACGAATCCGCAGCATCGACGATAGCCGAATAAAGAAAGACCTCGATAAAGGTAAAATTATTGTCGTTGCGGGTTTCCAGGGTGTCGATAACAAGGGCAATATTACAACCCTCGGTCGTGGTGGTTCTGACACGTCTGCAGTGGCCCTGGCTGCTGCACTGAAAGCAGATGAGTGCCGAATCTACACCGACGTAGATGGCGTCTATACAGCAGACCCCCGTATTGTGCCTGAAGCACGTAGAATGGATATGGTTACCTTTGAAGAAATGCTCGAGCTATCCAGCCAGGGAGCAAAAGTATTGCAAATCCGATCGGTTGAGTTTGCTGGAAAATATAAAGTACCCCTTCGTGTTCTGAGTTCATTCGAGGATGGCCCGGGCACATTGATCAGTTATGAGGTAGACAGGAAAATGGAAAGAGCAGTAATCGCAGGCATTGCACACAACGCAGATGAAGCCAAGCTGACAATCACAGGTGTGCCTGACCACCCGGGTATAGCACACGCAATACTGGGAAGCATTGCTGAAAAAATGATCAATGTTGATATGATTATTCAGAACATTGCAGCCGATGAAACGACCGATTTCACCTTTACCGTCCCGCGTACGGATTACGAGAACGCCCTGGCCATACTGAACAAGGTATCGGTTGAGCTAGGTGCCAGGGGTGTCACCGGTGACAACAACATTGCCAAGATTTCTGTTGTCGGTGTGGGGATGCGTTCTCATACCGGCGTAGCTGACCTGATGTTTGCGACACTGGCAGAAGAGGGTATCAACATTAAGATGATTTCAACCTCTGAGATCAAGGTTTCAGTCGTTATTGATGACAAGTATACCGAGTTGGCTGTACGGGCCTTGCATAAGGCCTTTAAACTCGGTGAGAAAAAGTAAGATTTATCTGTTTATTTTAAAAAATATTGATTATCTTTATTAGCAGAGACGGAATCTTTTACGGAAGAGCCTGGCTAAAAGGCGGTAATATAATAATCAAGGAGATGAGATAGTGCTAATACTAACCAGACGTACAGGCGAGACATTAAATATCGGTGACCAGATCCAGGTAACCGTACTGGGAATCAAGGGAAACCAGGTTCGAATTGGAATAAATGCACCCAAAGACGTGCCGGTTCACCGCGAAGAAATTTATGAAAAAATAAAGCATGAAGACTTTGATGATGGGGACTGACAGTTTCCGCTAGAGTCTGTTAGAATCCGGCTTCAAAATTTTTTCGGAGAGGTGGCCGAGCGGCTGAAGGCGCTCCCCTGCTAAGGGAGTATAGGCTTTAACTCCTATCGAGGGTTCGAATCCCTCCCTCTCCGCCATACATAAGCCCAGTAAGTGTTTCAGCGTATCTACAAAGATAATACTGGAATTTACTGGGCTATTTTTTTCCAGCATACGGTACTTATTTCGGATGCAGTAGATAATTGTGTCGTGCAATATGGAGAAGAATAATGAGCCACATCATCGAAGCATTACTTGTAGCAGGAACTCTGTCTGCTGTTGTCTATTTTTTTGGCACATTTTATGACTCGGCATATCCAACACTCAAAGATGGCAAGAGTAAGAAACCTGCAATTGTAGGCTGGACAATAGCAACATTTGTTTTCGTGATGCTTGTAGCGTTGTTCGGAGCAGAGTGAGATTTCAATTTACGTCAATCACCCCAGCCTACCCAGGCCACGGCAAATTTATCATCCAGGTCTTCAATAAGTTTAATGTCCCAGAATGACTGCTGAACCCGAAGCAGTCATCTTGAAATACTTATCCCTCGTCTCAATTTGATAAAAATCAAAGTCCTGCAACCACAAAAGACATATATTAAGTATGTGTTAAAAGATGTGAGATGTCATACCTATCTGTTGATTAGCGGGGGGTATTTGGCGTCTTTAATGTAGTGACAAGATTGCCTGTCTGATAGCGTTTTGTATGCTGTAAATAGGCTAGGGGGTATCATGAAAGCTCGATCGAAACCAATTGTCATAGGGTCGCTTATTAGCCTGGTATTACTGGCCAGCTTCCCGATTATTGCCGTGGCTGGAAAACTGAATGCAGACGAAGTGAAACAACTCGTCAGCGGGAATACACTGGTATTTCGGGTTGTTGAAGGCTACGAGGGTGGACGTAAAGAAACAAGATATTATGATGCTAATGGTACTTTTCGCCAGTTTAATAAGAAAAAGAACAAAACAGTAAAAGGGAAATGGCACATCAATGATAAAAGCGAGCTATGCAACATTACAAAAAAGAGAGGTGCCTGCCACGTAATATATAAGCGGGGGAAC
>JARFQI010000057.1 GCA_029287855.1 Arenicellales bacterium
CGAAAAGTTTCTGTGCAACGACAGTGGCAGGATCTTCAGTCGCAAGAGTAATAAATGCCAGGCTGGTGAAACCGAGACTGATAGCGATAGGCACACCCAGCAGCAACAGACCAATGAGCCCGACAAACAGTAATGCACCTGACATTATTTGACTGCCTCTTTGAGTGCCTTCTCACGGATGTCCTCGGCTTCTTTCAGTTCTTCCTGGCGAATCGCATCGTGCTCGCTGCGCCCCACGTGAAGTTGCTCACCGCGCCAGATACGGATGCCGACCCCTATCAGATGCAGCGTCATTAGACTCATACCCACCGGTATAGCTAGATAAGGTATCCACTGAGGTATTTGCAGATCCAGGGTCAGGTCACCCCATTGCCATATCTTGTAGGTGTACTCGATTGAAAGCCATAAAACGGGGATAGAAAACGCCAGGCAGATTGCCAGCGCAAGCAGACCGAGCCAACGCTGCGTTGGCTCGGAAAAACGGATAGTCAGGATATCGATGCCGAGATGAATTCCAGCCCGAATACCGTGTGCAGCACCAATCAGAACAACCCATGCGAACATGTACTGTACCGCTTCCAGCGCCCAGGTAAAGCCGGTATCAAAAACGTAGCGAGCAACCACATTGGCAAACAGCAGCAGTGTGGCAACTGCAAAACCAACAGTTATGACAAACTGTTCAAAGCCGACAAGTATCCGATCTATCATATTTATTAACGGGCCTGCATACACAGACCCGTAATTATGATGGCTAGTGGCCTATAGTGGCGTGGACCTTTTTAAGCAGGTCGGCACCGATCTGGTCACGGAACTGATCTTCAACCTTGGAAGTCGCCGCGCGAAATGAAGCACGCTGCTCAGGTGTCATATCGACGACCTTGGCATATTTATCTTCTTCGATTTTCTGGCGATCTCCACTATCTGCTTCTGCTGCAAAGATGCGTCCTTTCATTGTTGCATCCTTGATTATGGCACTAAGCTCGGTACGTATATCGTTGGGCAGGCTGTTCCAGAACTCTGAGCTAACTACCAGCAGGTAGCCAAGATACGAATGATTGGAAACAGTGATGTAGCTCTGTACCTCGTAGAATTTTTTCGAATAAATATTCGACCAGGCATTTTCCTGGCCATCTACCACGCCCTGACCCAGGGCAGTGTAGACTTCCTTGAAAGGTAGTTTCTGTGGTGTGCCGCCAAGCGCTTTAATCATCGCCTCATGCACTTCGGAACTCTGGATACGGAATTTTTTTCCATTGAAATCCTGGGGGGTGACGAGGAGAGGTTTATCCCCATTGATTGAGAAAACTTTCAGACCATTGTCCCAGAAGCCCAGTGCTTTGATGCCCTTTTTTTCCAGTGGTGCGATCATTTCATCAACAACCGGTGAATCGACAAGCTTGTGCACATCGTTGATGTCATTAAACAGGAAAGGGATATCAAATACCTGTAATTTCTTTGAGAACTTGACAAATTTTGACAAGCTGGGAGCGGCCATCAGTCCGGTATTGCCACTTGCCAGGCGCATCGCTTCCATAACTTTGTTGTCGTTATATAACTGGGAGTTAGGAAAGACTTCGACCCTGACTTTGCCAGCCATTTTTTCATTGACCTGGTCTGCAAAATATTGCGCAGCCTTGCCCTTCGGTGTGGTTGGTGTCACAACATGGGAAAATTTGATAACATATTCTGCCTGTGCAAGACCGGTAAACAGTGCACATGCAGACAGTACTACTGCAGATAGTATTTTTTTCATTACTTGGCTCCTGGTTATATTTGCACTTGCCTCCCGAGCTATTCACCATGTCCTTCTGGTGCTACCACATACTATTCCGGATGCACATGCATTATCATGGCGCATAATTATCAGATTTAAATTTATTACGCCTTATAGCCCCATATTCTTACCCTATGGGCACTGATATGCAAGCTCTGTCGAGGTATTTGGATTTTAAATGGATAAATTTTACACGTGCACAGCGACATCAAGACTGAATACATAGAGCCCGTCATTTTACCCGGCGAACAAAGATTAACCCTGCCAACGGTGAATGGAGAGCAGTTGCGCGGCTGCTTTCATAACACCGGCAAAGGTCCTATAGGCATCTACCTGCACGGATTTCGTTCTCACTGCAACGGTGAGAAAGCATTGGAAATTGCCAGACACGCCATAGCAATGGATCGTTCATGGTTACGCTTCGACTTACGCGGCCATGGTCAGTCAGACGGTGAATTGAAAAATCAGGTTATTTCATCAGGTCTCGATGATTTATTACTGGTGATGGATTCAATCGTCGACCGGCCATTCATCCTGCACGGTTCCAGCATGGGTGGATGGATCAGCCTGCTGGCTGCCCTGCGGCGAAAGCAGCGCGTATCCGGCATGATGCTAATTGCACCCGCGTTCAACTTTGTACAGAACAACCTGGCAAATTTACCCGAGCCTGTGCTGAAACAGTGGCAGGCTGAAACGTATATGGCTTTTCCTGATGCCTACGGCAATGAACCCTACTCGCTGAGATATGACATTATCAAAGACGCAGAGCAGCATGATGTATTAGATACGCAAATCGAGCTTGATATCCCTGTACATATTGTACATGGTGAAAATGACCCCATTATACCAATTGCGAATACAGATAAATTTATTCATCGCGCTCGGATACCTGAACTCATTTACGAGGCGATACCTAATGGAGAGCACCGCTTGACAGATCACATATCACTGATAATCCGCCATATCGACAGCTTGTGGCAGGGACTTTACAGATGAGAGGCTTTCCCCTGGTTCTCCTGCTATTCATCCTTGCTCCTATTGCCGAAATCTGGCTGATGATTGATATTGGCTCGGTAATCGGCGCCGGATGGACCGTGCTCGCAATAATCACTACTGCCATCATTGGTGCCAGCCTGGTGCGATTGCAGGGAATTGGCGTCTATTCAAGGTTGAATCAGACGGCTTCTCGCGGGGAAATCCCGGCAATGGAGATGATTGAAGGCTTGTTTCTGCTGATCAGTGGCATTTTTCTTTTACTGCCGGGATTCATCACCGACGCACTCGGCTTTTTGATGCTCATTCCGCCATTGCGCCGCTGGTTAGCATTAAACGCGGTGAAACACTTTTTTATCGTCCCGAATGCAACTGATCGGTCTGCGCAGAATGCCCCTGGACATGACCAGACCATAGAAGCAACAACGATCGAAGGTGAATACCGCCGTATCGATAAGTAGATTAGCGCTCATCAGCCAATGATATCCTGTCATTTAATGGTGGCCGAAAACTGAACATTGATAATTTCTCTCTAGTTTCCTTGAATTCCATCCGTATGCCCTTATTTGTCTAGCAACTTGACATGCTTCGGCGCATGGTTATTATTAGCACTCAACACAGTAGAGTGCTAAAAAAGCACCCAAGCTATCTTTTCTATTTTAATAATTGTTTAAAAACTGGAGATTTAATAACGATGAGTATTCGTCCACTTCATGACCGTGTAGTCGTTCGCAGACTAGACGAAGAACGCACCACAGCCGGTGGTATTGTCCTGCCTGATTCCGCAACCGAGAAACCGATGGAAGGCATGGTGATCTCTGTCGGCAACGGCAAGATCAGTGAAAATGGCGATGTCCGGCCGCTTGATGTCAAAGCGGGCGACAAAGTGCTGTTCGGAAAGTATTCCGGCACCGAGGTCAAGATCGATGGCGAAGAGCTTCTCGTCATGCGCGAAGATGACATTATGGCTGTAGTCGAATAAACGACTGCATAACACATAGAACATAGAATATTTTAAAGGACGAAAAAACATGTCTGCAAAAGAAGTTAAATTTGGTGAAAGTTCACGAACTCGCATCCTCGCCGGTGTCAATGTCCTGGCTGATGCAGTAAAAGTTACACTTGGCCCTAAAGGCCGCAACGTAGTACTGGATAAAGCATTCGGTGCACCAACCGTTACCAAGGACGGCGTATCTGTAGCCAAGGAAATCGAGCTGGAAGACAAGTTCGAAAATATGGGTGCACAGATGCTCAAAGAAGTCGCATCCAGAACCTCTGATATCGCCGGTGACGGCACAACTACGGCTACCGTTCTGGCACAGGGCCTGGTACGTGAGGGTCTGAAATCAGTGGCCGCCGGTATGAACCCTATGGATCTCAAGCGCGGTATTGACAAGGCTGTCATTGTTGCGACAGAGGAATTGAAGTCACTGTCTCGTCCCTGCTCTGATCATAAAGAGATAGCACAGGTCGGCACAGTTTCTGCAAACTCAGATACCAGCATTGGTGACATTATCGCGCAGGCAATGGAAAAAGTCGGTAAAGAAGGCGTAATCACCGTTGAAGAAGGCAACGCACTTGATAATGAACTGGATATCGTTGAAGGCATGCAGTTTGACCGCGGCTACCTGTCTCCTTACTTCGTTAATAACCAGGACAGCATGAGCACTGATATGGAGAATCCGCTGATCCTGATTAACGAAAAAAAGATTTCAAATATCCGCGAACTGCTTCCTGTTCTAGAAGCTGTTGCTAAAGCCGGCCGCCCTCTGCTGATTATTGCTGAAGATATTGAAGGCGAAGCACTTGCAACCCTGGTGGTCAATAACATTCGAGGCATTGTAAAAGTTTGCGCCGTCAAGGCCCCCGGTTTTGGTGATCGACGTAAAGCTATGCTGCAGGATATTGCCATTCTGACAGGCGGGCAGGTGATTTCTGAAGAAGTCGGCCTGAGCCTTGAAACAGCCACTCTCGAACAGCTCGGCAGCGCCAAGCGTATCCAGGTGACGAAAGAAAACACCACCGTTATTGACGGTGAAGGCAGTCATGATGACATCAGCGCTCGCGTTGCGCAGATTCGTACCCAGATCGAAGAAGCAACTTCTGATTACGACAAGGAAAAAATGCAGGAACGTGTTGCCAAACTCGCCGGCGGCGTTGCAGTAATTAAGGTAGGTGCCGCAACAGAGGTCGAGATGAAAGAGAAAAAGGCCCGCGTTGAAGATGCATTGCATGCTACCCGTGCTGCAGTAGAAGAGGGCGTAGTTCCTGGTGGCGGAGCAGCACTAATTCGCGTCATGACTGCAGTCGAAAAGGTCAAAGGCGACAACCATGATCAGGATGTCGGTATTTCAATCGTTCTTCGTGCCCTGCAGGATCCGCTGCGCCAGATCGTTGCCAATGCCGGTGAAGAAGGCTCTGTAGTAGTCAATAAGGTTCGCGAAGGATCGGGTAACTTTGGCTACAATGCAGCAACGGGCGAGTATGGAGATATGATCGAAATGGGTATCCTTGATCCTACCAAGGTAACCCGTACGGCGCTGCAGAATGCATCGTCAATTGCCAGCCTGATGATCACCACTGAAGCGATGGTCGCTGACAAGCCAAGTAAAGACTCTGGCGGCGGCATGCCGGACATGGGTGACATGGGCGGTATGGGTGGCATGGGCGGAATGGGCGGCATGATGTAAGCAATACCCTCACGCTATTGCCTGAGGCACCATTCAGGTGAGTAATGAAAGGCCCCGTATGGAAACATGCGGGGCTTTTTTCTTTTATGTATTTAGTATCAGGATACTGAATGTAATCTTTAATTACTTGAAGCGCTCGAGAAATTTTGAGAAGTTCTGCAGATTCTCTTTAAATCCTTCCGGGTTCATGTCCTGGCGACATGTCGATACACCGTGCGCTGAATTTATAGGACGATAGTAAGTTACATCATTGCCTGCAGTCTTTACCAGGATTTCATCCACCCTCTGTTTTTCATCCGTCGCACCTGTAACATAGAGCGGCACCCGCAAGTTCTCTGCGGACGTTTTAATCCAGTTTTTATTGGTAAAATATTCACCTGGAGAGAATGCTGCTACGGCTGTGACCTTTTCAGGGTTTTTACTCGCCAGCACGATTGCCAGTGAGGCAGAATAGGAACTGCCAACCACAACTATTGTTTTATATTTTCGTTTTACAGCGTACTCTAATGCAGCTTCAAGATCTGCATAGGCATCAATATATTCAGCAGATTGACCGATGCGCTTTACTGTCATGTTATCTGCACCCCAGCGTGTATCTCCAGAGCGCTGGTCTACCGTCAATGTATCAAATCCGGCAATATGCATAGTGGACAAAAGCGGTTCATACTCCATCCTGTTCGAACCGGCCTGGTGAAATAACAGGGCAATTTTTGAGTTGTTGTTCATCGAGCGATAGTAACTCGCATAAACGCGTGTCTTGTCCTTGGCGATGAGTAGTGTCAAATCACCAGAGGGCTGTATAGCGCTAGCGGCTGAAGCACCAAAAAAGAATAATAATGCAGTTGTTGCCCCAATAATTTTGTTTATCATTTCTCACCTGTAAACATTATTTATATCCAGACACGCCAAATATAACCTGAATTAATGCCGCTTGGCATCAATTGCTAATGATTTCACGCCCGTTATTTAAATCTTTACGTTTCATTTGCCGCGCATAAAACACCGGTACCACCAAGCCCACAATATCCATTTGGGTTCTTTGCCAGGTACTGCTGATGATAATCTTCAGCAAAATAAAACTCTGGTGCCATGCGTATCTCCGTCGTGATTGCATCAAAACCAGATGCTGTGAGCAGTGCCTGGTAATCTATTTTTGAAGCCTGTGCCTGTTTGTACTGGCTGTCGTTTATGCAATAAATTCCCGATCGATACTGGGATCCGCGGTCATTACCCTGGCGCATTCCCTGGGTCGGATCATGTGATTCCCAAAAAGTCTTCAGAAGGACGCTGTAGTCAACGTTATTGCTGTCGAATAGAACCCTGACCACCTCATTGTGACCTGTTTGCCCGCTACAAACTTCTTCATATGTCGGGTTTTCTGTGAATCCTGCTGCATAACCAACGGCAGTCGACCAGACACCTTCAAGCTGCCAGAAACGACGTTCAGCACCCCAGAAGCAGCCCATGCCAAACAGTGCAAATTCAATATTTTCAGGGACAGGTTCAAGCATAGGATTCCCAGTTACAATATTTTTGCTGGCCACACGCATCTTTTCAGAACGACCCGGTAGAGCACTATCACGCGAAACCATTTGCATCTTTTTGTATTCAAACATTTATCACCTGTATAGAATAGATCAGAGATTAGATAAGAATTCGGCGTTATCATAGCACTGCTAATTTACCTACCAATACACAAAACCTACAAGGGCAATAGATGGAAAAGAATGCTGAGCTGCTAATTGGCGGCAGTGAAAATGGACAGATAATTATGAATGCCGCCATGGCCAATCGTCATGGGCTTATCGCTGGTGCTACAGGTACAGGGAAAACAGTGACCCTGCAAATACTCGCTGAAGGCTTCTCAAAACTTGGCGTTCCAGTCTTCATGGCTGATGTTAAGGGAGATCTTTCCGGCCTTTCAAAAGCAGGCAAACCGCATCCAAAAATTGATGAGCGCGTTTCCAGCATAAAAATTGATGATTACCAGGCTCGCCAGTACCCAATTGTGTTCTGGGATTTATTTGGTGACCTGGGGCATCCATTCCGAACAACAATATCCGAGCTGGGCCCCTTGCTGTTGTCTACCTTGCTGGAACTGAACGACACCCAGACAGGCATCCTCTATAGCGCATTCCGGATTGCCGATGACAATGGATTACTGCTTCTGGATCTGAAGGACCTGCGCTCAATGCTGATCTGGATGGGTGATAATGCAAAAGAACTGAAATCTGAATACGGCAACATTTCAAGTGCCAGTATTGGGGCAATTCAGCGTCGTTTACTGGTGCTTGAAGAACAGCAGGCAGAATTCTTTTTTGGAGAGCCTGCAGCCAGCATAGAAGATCTGATGAAGACAGACTTCTCTGGAAACGGTGTCATCAGCATCATGGATGTGACAAAACTGGTATCAAATTCACCAAGGCTTTACGCCACTTTCCTGCTTTGGCTATTGTCTGAACTTTTTGAAGAACTGCCTGAAGTTGGAGATGCTGATCGTCCCAAACTGGTTTTCTTTTTTGATGAAGCACACCTGCTGTTTGACCAGGCACCGAAACCCCTGCTGGATAAAGTCGAGCAGGTTGTGCGGTTGATTCGTTCAAAAGGTGTTGGCGTCTACTTCATATCGCAAAGCCCCCTCGATATTCCCGATGATGTCCTGGGTCAGCTTGGCTTGCGGGTTCAGCATGCGTTACGCGCCTTTACACCAAAAGACAGGAAAGCCATCAAGGCCGTTGCAAATAACTTTCGTCCCAATCCGAATCTGGATACTCAACAGGTCATTACAGAGCTTGGAATCGGTGAAGCCCTGGTCTCTACACTCGACGCGAAAGGCAGCCCGACGATTGTTGAGCGAACATTAATCCGCCCGCCAGAATCACAAATGGGACCGTTAACAGCTGACGAACGCGTACAAACGATTAAACGTTCACCGTTCAATGGCAAATATGATGATGCTGTTGATCGTGAATCTGCCTATGAGCTGCTCAAACTGCGGGCATTGAAAGCCGAACAGGAACAAAGAGAAGCCGCTGAAGAAGAAGCGAAAAAGAAATCCAGCCGCACAAGTTCGCGAACATCCAGTCGTGATAGCTGGTCAGATGCCATGCTCAAGAGTGCTGCCCGCTCTGTTGGCACCACTCTTGGCCGTGAAGGAGGGAAGTTCCTGCGTGGCATCCTGGGATCCTTACTTCGTTAAATAAAGGCCGAGGGTTTGCAGAAACAGTTCTCTATAATTATTGAGATAACAAGCGTATGTAACTGACGAGCGCTTCGACATCAGTCTGGTTAAGAATGCCACGCCAGGCAGGCATGTATCGCCCTTTACCATCCAGAATCCGTCTCGCGATTTCTTCATTATCGAGGGCATTGGTCTCGTTTGGATTGGTATGGTCCATCGGCGTGATCCCCATCAAATTCGTCATGATGCCATCACCATCGCCTTCCGTACCATGGCAAACCTGGCAATATTTCTGGTATAACTGCATGCCAACCTCAGGGTCACCCATCAATTCGTGTTTTGCCCTGCTTAGAAAACGGAGGTATGCGATCAAGGCCTGAACCTGATTAGCACTGAATACATCCTTCCACTCTGGCATTGCCTCATTTAGCAGGTTATGGCGATCGCGGCCAGTAATAGTCTGTCGTCCCTCGCCGGTAATTATCTTTGTCAGGATAGTGTCGCTTCTGGAACGCACGGTCGTACTCAGGTCTGCAGGACTTATATCCATCGCCTTTGCCAGCGGACCATCTCCCTTACCCTCGGAGCCATGGCACAACAGGCAGTAAGATACATAGAGCCGCCGACCTTCATAGGCAAGAGGAGGATTGGCCGAAACTTCAGGCGTACTGAGCATGAGTGCCATTAGCAGTAACCCGCCATTAATGAAATTTTTCATACGCCTCCCCTGAGCATTACTTCCTGTTGAGCATCATCGTTTTGATAAATCATACATAGAACAACAACAATGTTTTTGATATTAATACTTCTTGCCATGCATTTTCTCAACATGGGCATCAAAACCAGCGGGTTTTTCAACATCTCCATCATATATATAAGCAGCGATCTTCTCAGCATCTTCTCTACTGACATAAACCGGTGGCATGATATTAAATCTTCGAATAGCACCGCGCATCAGGCTTTTACTCTCATCCTGTTTTTCTAGCCAGTCAGCCACCACCATTACGAAGGAGTCCTTGTCTGGGTATTGCCCTATATAGTGCATTCTTACTGCTATAATCGGTGGCGCTAACCTTTTACTCATATCCATGCCACCTGTGTTGCCGTGACACGCTGAACAATGCGTTTTGTATAATTCTTCGCCTTCTTTTTCAACATCAGCCTCAGCTGTGAAACCAGACTGTGAAGCAAAGGAAAGAATTAAAGTTAAAAACAGTTGCGTAATTTTCATCGCGAGTCCCCTGAGAAACAATTTATAAAAGCCCTGGCTGGTCGAGTTCAAAAACTGCGTCATTGTGCATAGTCTAGTTTTTTTAACCTCTATATACTTCTGAACTTAGTGGAAACTCAACATAGATACAGTAGTACGATATCTTAATTAGTTGTCACTGTTGCTACAATGTAGTGCCTTCCGGCCTGCTTTTCTTCTGTTCTTCTGAACGACGTTTATTCCGCTCATGCAAGTTCTTTAGAAATGATTTTAATTCACCCTCTGCCCATTCCTGTGCATCGTCTTCAGATGCGAATCCGCTCTGACTTTTTGAGACGACAGTTTCCTTTGATGTTTTCCGCCTGATGATCTCTGCTGTCCAGCTATCACCGTCTTTTAATACCCGGCAGTCGAATTTCTTACCTTTCGCCATTATTCAAAATTCCTCAGCGTAGATGTTAGCTTAATTACCCATTGTGTCACATGTTGCTATTTTACCAGTGAACCATCAATAATTTAGACTCTATTCTGACAAAAATACTGCTGGCTGACTTAGCTGCCCGCGTGATGAATAATGAAGAGCACTAATAAATTAATAAGATATGAGTTAATGCCGCAACGACTTATATGAATTTATTACCAAACTGCTGCTTAAGCGCTACTATGATCTCACTCACCTGTGTATCGGTATATTTCTTCCTTTCCTTCGTTCCCCAGACAACACCGGGCCAGCAATAATCCGAAGGGTGACGTCCAACGACGTGCACATGCAGCTGACCTACAATATTACCAATAGATGCTGTATTCAATTTCGTTACTTCAAAATTACTTTTTATAAAGGCAGATAGTATATTGATTTCTTCTAGCAGACTGGCTTGCTCTGCCTCTGATAAATCAATAATTTCTGTTTTATATGTGCGCGGGACAAGTATGAACCAGGGAACCAATGCATTGTTCATCAACAATAACATGCTGATATCCAGCCTTCCCAATACCAGGCAGTCTTTTTCAAGTCTCGGATCTAATTCAAAGCTATTCATATTTAAGATCAAAAATGAATAAAGCTGGATTATTGTTTATTTACTGTTAACGATGATAATTGCTTCATGATTTGAAGCGAAACCTTGGCAGGCTGATATTAAAATATATAGCCAGCAGTCGAGCGATAAACATGGCCAGTCCGGCAATGATCGCGGCAAAAGTAATTTCCATGTTCAGAAGTAAAAAACAAATAAACAACAGTGAACCCGCCCACGATACGGTCGCATAAAGTGGGCTTTGAAAAACTACAGGAGGTTCATTGCATAACACATCTCGAAAAATTCCACCCATAGTGCCTGTCATGACACCCATAAAGCTGGCAACCAGCCAGGGTGCCCCCACCATCAATGAAACCAGTGTTCCAGCTATGCCAAAAGTTGCCAGGCCCGCGGCATCAGCGACCAGGAAAAATTTAGGAGAGATTACGACCATGCGTGCTGCCAGGAAGATTGCTATGGCGCTTCCAAGTGAGGCAATAAAGAATCCCTGATCACGAATCCAGAACACTTCTCTGTCCAGTAACATATCACGCAATGAGCCACCACCCAGTCCCGTTGCGATTGCTATGATAATCACACCAAACAAATCGAACTGCTTGAATCCTGCCTTTAGGACACCCGAAGCCGATGAGACGATAACTGCAATCATCGTTATCCAGTACAGGTTGTCTAGTAATGCAGGTGTAGGATTTACAGTCATATTGAGAGTTTTATCATTGGCTTTTCTTGTACTCCTGATTGGCGATACTAGACTGGAAAAAGGTTGAAATATTATCCTCTATATCAAGATCAAACACATCAAATCTTGATCATTTATTACTCAAAATCTTACCCGGTGAAAAGCTAACAATTTTAAACAATATACCGCAAATGCTCGCTGCCTGTACCACAACAACCTCCAAGTATTTTCATACCATATATCCTGTTAAGGTTTAACATTGCTTCACCCCATTCAGAAACATCCTCCGCAGACAACATATCAGAATTTTCAAGTTCACAATGATCCAGCGATGATGCATTTGCCTGGCAACCTATCAACCTTGAGAATAGTTTTACTGGCTGCTTTTCCGCAGATAGAAAGCTCGGGTATGCACAATTAACCATATATCCAAGCGGTTTGATAGTGACGCTCGAATCAATGACGTCTATGGCGTCTTTAAGGCTAGTCCCATCAAGCACGCTACCATTTCTATTAATGACAAAACTAATAATGTACGGTATGCCTGATACTGCCATCGCTTTTGCGATACCAGTAGCTTCAGCAACATTTGGAAGTGTTTCTGCAATG
>JARFQI010000034.1 GCA_029287855.1 Arenicellales bacterium
GCAACGGCATTCATCTTGCCATTGCGGGTCTGCAGGCAAAATAGCGTGCCGCGCTCGATAGTGAATTCGAAATCCTGGACTTCATGATAATGTGATTCAAGTTTCTGACGCAGCTGTTCCAGCTGACGGGCCATCTCCGGCATTTCTTTAGTGAGCTGGTCGATGGGTTTCGGTGTGCGTATACCGGCAACGACATCCTCTCCCTGTGCATTGACGAGGTATTCGCCGTAGAGTTTGTTTTCACCAGTGGCGGGGTTGCGGGTGAAGGCGACACCGGTAGCTGAATCGTCGCCCCGATTGCCGAATACCATGGTACATACATTGACCGCGGTACCATTGGCCATGTCGGGCGTGATTTTGAACTCACGGCGATAATCAACTGCACGTTTGCCCTGCCAGGAATTGAAAACAGCTTTGACCGCAATTTCCAGCTGTTCATAGGGATCTTCTGGAAAAGGATGACCTGTCTGTTCTGCTACTACACGCAGGAAGCGTTCGCTGATTTCCTTGAGATTGCTGGCAGAAAGCCCGACATCTTCTGAGACGTGGGCTTTCTGCTTGACGGCTTCGAACTCCTCGTCGAACAGTTCGTCATCAATGCCAAGCGCTACCTTGCCAAATAGCTGGATAAAGCGACGGTAAGAGTCGTAGCCGAAGCGCTTGTCTCCGGTTTGTTTTATTTCACCTTCGAGCGTCGCAGAATTCAGCCCGAGGTTAAGTATTGTGTCCATCATACCAGGCATCGACATGGCGGAGCCGGAACGCACAGACACCAGTAGCGGGTCTTCAGCATCGCCAAATTTTTTACCGGTGGCTTCTTCCACAGCCTGCATTTGCATCCGCACCTGCTTCATCACACCGTCTGGCAGTTCACCGTTCTCAACAGCAAGGAAGTCCAGGCAGGCCTCCGTTGTAATGACAAAGCCCGGGGGTACGTTGAGACCGATTTGTGTCATCTCGCACAGGTTTGCACCCTTACCGCCAAGCAATTTCTTGTCTTTGCCATCGCCTTCGCTGAAGTTGTAAACCAGTTTTTTATCTGTTGCTGCTTTTTTCACTTTTGTAACCTCGAATGAATCGTTTCTATATTGCCGAATATAACTGCTTATTATGACAAACTAGTGTCAGCACCGACAGACAATATTATGTCTCTGGCTATAGAAATTAGTGATAAATGATGATTGGTCTTATTTACTGCTATCATTTGTCATTAACTGAGCAGGCAAGCACTGACGCCAATGCTTATCGCCATAGGCATCAGGGTGACTTTTTTATTCTGGAAAAAGAAGTTCAGCATTCATCTCATTTAGAGATAAAATGGAAAATTGCTGTTAGTAACTTGCATGCAGCAGTCAAATGCTGCTTAAACAAATTATTAAAATTAAATACTAAAACTATATAGCAACATAAGAAGGAGAACGTGATGTCTGCAAATAAGATTACCTTCACTTATCTGTCTCAGGAAGATCTGCTGGAATCTGGCTGTTTTGATATTCGTCTGGCTATGGAGGTGGCAGAAGAGACTATGCTGGCCTACAAGGACAATCGCATTTTGTTTCCGGAGAAGATTGTGCAGATTTTCGACCAGGCTACGCAGGACCGCATCAACTGCCTGCCGGCCACATTGCTGGATCAAAAGATCAGCGGAGTGAAATGGGTATCGGTATTTCCCGGCAACCCGGCATTACATGGGGCGCAAAACCTGTCGGCCATCTTCGTATTGTCCGAAATCGAGAAGGGCTTTCCTACTGCGGTAATGGAAGGGACGCTTGCTTCAAATATGCGTGTAGCAGCGATGGGTGGAATCGCAGCAAAATACCTTTCTCGCGAAGACAGTGAAGTGATTGGTTTTATTGGTGCCGGTGAACAGGCCAAGATGCACTTGCTGTCAATGAAAGTTGTCAGGCCGGGTCTGAAGGAATGCAGGGTGGCAGCAAAATCCATCGAGGAAGAACAGCAGTTTATTGATGAGCTATCACCGCTGTTTCCAGATATGACTTTTGTCGGTGCCGAAACTCATGGCCGCGCTGCTATGCAGGATGCCGATATCCTGGTCACTGCTACCAGTGCCCAGGCACCATTACTGAAAGCGGCCTGGATGAAACCGGGGGCCTTTTACAGCCATATTGGTGGCTGGGAGGATGAATACGAGGTGGCCCTGCAATGTGACAAGATCGTTTGTGACGACTGGGAGACAGTGACCCATCGAACCCAGACATTGAGCCGCATGTATGACGAAGGCCTGATATCCAGTGTGAATATTCATGCCGATCTGCATGAGCTGGTGTCGGGACTCAAGTCGGGCCGGGAATCAGATGAAGAACGTATCTACTTCAATGCCGTTGGACTGGCTTATATTGACGTCGCCATCGGCCTGGCGATGTACCACCGGGCAATCAGGGCAGGTTGCGGCCATACTCTTGATCTGCAGCAATGCATGATCTTTCAGCATGAGAATATACTGCAGCAGGTACGATTGTAATTCATGTTTAAGCGACTCGATGAAAATCCGGCAGCGACAGTAACGGTCACCATAGACGGCGTGCAGTTTAATGTGCCTGCAGGCGAGACCGTTGCTGCGGCGGTGCTCGCCAGTGGTTTTGGCCATACTCGAACGACAGTGGTTTCCGGCGCGCCGCGCGCGCCTTTCTGCCTGATGGGCGTGTGCTACGAATGTCTTATGGTTATTGATGGCAAGCCGAATCAGCGTGCCTGCAGGGAGCTCGTAAATGATGGCATGAAGATCGAATGCCAGCATGCGACGGGCCGACTATAGTCGTGAAAGATCATTATCAACTGGTCATCATCGGTGCCGGGCCAACCGGCTTATCGGCTGCCAGGGTGGCAGCAGATCACGGTGTTGACGTTGCTCTGCTTGATGAGCAGCCCGCACCTGGTGGACAGATTTACCGGGCCATGGAATCGATTCCGCCTGCGCGAGCCGGACTGCTTGGAGATGAATATCAGCACGGCAGGAAAATTGTTTCGTCTTTCCGCCAGTGTAATGTCGATTATTTAAGCGACACACAGGTCTGGTCACTGAACAGCAAGCGTGAAATAGGCTTGCTGCAGGGCGACGAGCCGCTCATGATCACCGCTGACCAGGTGCTGCTGGCGAGTGGCGCCATGGAACGCCCCGTGCCTTTCCCGGGCTGGACACTGCCGGGGGTGATGAATGCCGGTGCCGGACAGATTTTGTTCAAGTCACATGGCATAGTGCCAAACGACGGTGTCGTGCTGGCCGGTTCCGGACCACTGCTGCTGTTGCTGGCCTGGCAATACATGCATGCCGGTGTAAAAATACAAGCTCTGCTGGATCTTACACCGATGCGAAACCACCTGCGTGCTTTACCGCGGCTGCCACGTGCCCTGATGGCCCGTCATTACCTGGCCAAGGGACTGGTCTACAAAAAAGACCTTAAGCGGGCAGGCATCAGTACCTTGCATAACGTCAGTGACCTGCATGCAACAGGTAATGACCATATCTCATCGGTTAGTTTTCGACACAGGGGTCGGCAGCGCAGCATAGAAACTGAACTGCTTTTAGTGCATTTCGGGCTCATTCCCAACGCACATTTATCGCGTGCAGCTGGATGCGAGTATCAATGGGACAGGAGTCAGCAGTGCTGGCGGCCTGAGCTCGATGACTGGGGCAGCAGCAGTATCGACGGTATATTGATTGCCGGCGACGGCGCCGGTATCGGCGGTGCACGCACGGCAGAGCATGCCGGGCGGCTAAGTGCCCTGCAGGCGACATATGCCCTGGGTATTATTGATAAGTATGAACGGGATCAGCTGTCGCGGGATGACAGGAAATGGATGCATGATGATTTACATATACGTCCGTTTCTCGAATCATTCTTCCATATACCGAGAAAGCTGTTAAGTGTGCCGGATGATGACACTATTGTCTGTCGTTGTGAGGAAGTTACTGCCGGCGAAATCCGCATGGCTGTCGCCGACGGCCACAGTGATAGTAACCAGGTTAAATTTCTAACCCGTTGCGGTATGGGACCTTGCCAGGGTCGACAATGCGCTGAGGCAGTAGCACATATTGTTGCTGCTGCAGGCGGGGAAAAGGTGGCGCAGGGTGGCCATTACCGGGGGCGCCCACCGGTCGCACCACTGACACTGGGTCAGCTTGCCAGTCTGTATCCAGAAGAAACAGAATGAAGGTAGATGGATGAGAGCTGATGTACTTATCATCGGTGGTGGGCTGATCGGTTTCTCAACGGCTCTGCAGCTGGCGATGCGCGGCAGCCGCTGCATTGTTCTTGAAAAGGACAGTGCGGGGCGACATGCTTCCGGTGTTAACGCAGGAGGCTTGCGCCAGCTGAACCGCCATCCTGCAGAAATCCCGCTCTCGGTTGCTGCTGCAGAAATGTGGCATAACATAGATACCCTGGTCGGTTCTGATTGCGATACCCGGTTTCCCGGGCAGATTCGGGTTGCCGAGAATGCTGCAGACATGCTGCTGCTTGAGGAACGTGCGGCAATGGTTCGTTCGCTGGGGTTTCAGCACGAGGAAATCATCGGCAAGGATCAGCTGTATCGGCTGGTGCCGGCATTGTCTCCTCACTGTATTGGTGGGCTGATCAGTCGCAAAGACGGTTATGGTCGCCCGTTTCATGCCCTCGATGCCTTTCGTCGCAAGGCATGCTCGCTGGGTGTCGAATTTCATTCCTCGACCCGTGTTGATGAACTGGAGCGTAGTGGTACTGAATGGTCTGCAATTACGGCCAAAGGCGAGTTCCGCGCCCCGCTGCTGGTCAACTGCGCAGGAGCCTGGGCTGGCCGTATCGCGGCAGCAGCGGGAGACGCGGCGCCGGTTAAACCCGGTGCCCCGATGTTGATGATCAGCGAACGCATACCTCACTTTATGGATCCAGTAATTGGTGCCGCGAGTCGTAAACTTTCTTTCAAGCAGATGCAGAATGGCACTCTGTTAATTGGCGGTGCGCACATGGCGAAACTGGATTTAGAGCATCAGGTAACAGATATGAACTGGGCCAAGCTGGCCGTCAGTGCTCGCACTGTAATGGCGCTGTTTCCACAACTGAAGAATGTTCGCATCGTCCGCACCTGGGCTGGAATCGAAGCCTTTATGCCAGATAACCTGCCTGTCATCGGCAGCGGTACATCGCCTGGCGTCTATCATGCATTCGGCTTTTCAGCGCATGGCTTCCAACTGTCACCAGTGGTCGGAAAGATCATGTCGCAGCTAATACTGGATGGCAAGACCGACTTGCCTATAGAAGCCTTCAGTATTGAACGATTCTGATATAGCACAAGCAAATCAAAAAAGGTTTCCAGGGTAGTCTGTGCATGATCTGCAGAAGCTTGTGTCTCGACAGGCAAGAAGTTTGATGAGATAGTTTATTTATCAGTCTGCTTGTTTTTTCTGTTTCTGAGGCTAAAAATACCGAAAATAAACATAGATGCTGCTCACCAGTACTGACATCATCATCAGAGGAAAGGCCATTAGCATAAAGGGTAGAAAACGAATCGGCTGACCGGAACGCTCGGCAAAGCCGGCGACAATCAGGTTGGCACTGGCTCCCACCAGGCTGCCATTTCCCCCCAGGCAGGACCCCAAAGCCAATGACCACCATATCGGTAGCAATTCCTCAGTACCGCCGAAACTGACGGCCATGTTTTTTATTAAGGGTATCATTGTCGCTACGAAGGGGATGTTGTCGATGATCGCTGATGCGGTCGCAGAGACGAATAGTATAGACATGGCAGTGACCATTTTATCTCCGTCTGTCAGTTCTATAACCCGGTGTGCCAGCATTTCCAGCAAGCCGGTAGTTTCAACCCCATAGACCAGAATAAACAGACCGATGAAAAAGAAGATCGTTATCCATTCCACATCGCATAATGACTTTGTCACCATCTGAGATTGTTTTTCCTGGCTAAACGGCAGAACGTGTAATGTCAGCAACAGGGCAGCACCAAACATTGCCACGGTTGCCGGCTGCAGTCCATAGTCATGTCCAATGATAAAACCCAGCATCACTAGCGTCAGTACAAGCAGAGATTTTTTTAACAAAACCCAGTCCTTGATGGCATCCTTTTCACGATACCCCATGACCTTGTTGATCAGTTGCGGATCGGCGCTGAGATGCCTGCCCCATATCAGGTAGATCGGGATCACGGTTATTAGCAATACAAAGATGGCAATGGGTGCCAGGTTAAACAGGAAGTCATTGTAGCCAAGCCCGGTTGCTGAACCGATCATGATATTCGGCGGATCACCGATCAGTGTGGCAGTGCCGCCAATATTTGATGCGAAAATTTCTGCGAATAAGTATGGGTAAGGATTTATTTTCAGTGTGTCCGTGATCAGCAAAGTAATTGGCGCAATCAATAATACTGTGGTGACATTATCCAGTAGTGCAGACAACAGTGCTGTTACCAGCATTAGCATTACCAGGATACCCCAGGGATCAGCCTTGACCATTTTCGCTGAGCGAATTGCCAGGTATTGAAAGACACCGGATTCACGGGTAATGCCGACGATGATCATCATGCCTGTGAGCAGGCCGATGGTATTAAAGTCTACGCCCTGTACCGCCGCCTGCTGGGTTAGCACACCGCTCAATATCATCAGTGCGGCGGCCATCATGGAGATAATGGCACGATTCAGCCGTTCGGTGATGATCAGCAAATAGGTGACAACAAAAAGGCCACCGGCAAACCAGACGGGAGACATGCCGAAAATTACGTCGGTCTGGGGAAGATTATGCATTCTTTAATTTTCCTGCTGCGAGGATTCTCTCACCTACATCCCAATAGGAAACCACACCCAGTAGTTTGCAGCTGCCAGGTTCAACAATGGGAATGCTGGCCCGGGTCTGGTAAAGCTGTAGCAGTGTTTTAGTCAGTGGCGCGTCCGGTTCGATGGGTTGGATCTCCTGGTTCATGCAGATAGAGATGGGCAGGTCTTTGACGTCAGCAAATCGTTGGTAAAGATCTTCGAATGATTCATGAATAAAGTCGACATTTTCCAGTCCGTGGGGCAGGAATACCGCTTTAGGGATGACCTGTTTCAACAGGCAGTTGACTCCGAACATGCCCATGTAACAATTGTTCTCATCGACCACCGGCAAACTTCGGAATCGCCTGTCCATGATGTAATTTGCCGCACACTCTATAGTGTCTGTCGGTTTCAGGGTGACTGGATGAGGATCCATAGCATCAGACGCTTTCATGGACATTGCTCGCTATTTATAGATAGTCAATTATTCAGGCGCCAGGAGGCGTGTTGTTTATTTCTTAAAGTATGCTCTGGCACGTTAAAATTGCTTTTATCAATTCTATCGATAGTTCGTCGACTCCGGCGCAGGAAGTCAGGTGCCCCGTATTATGTCATCAATTAAGATAAACTTCCTCGATTATGGGGTATTTGTTATTCCACTAAATCATACTAAATACTCAGGAATAGAGAGGTTCTAAATGCCAGTTAGCAGGTAGGCTATTGGATTATTGTTGTTGCTGTTCATGATTTCGTCACAGGCAGCGACGAGTCGTCCTGGTACCGGTGATGGTAAACCTGCTGAGATCCAGGTTTTTGGCGCTATCCTTGATGTCGATAAGATTGATAGTGCGGAACAGAACTTTACTCTCAATTTCTATGTCATGTTTCGTTGGAACGAACATCGCCTTGCTCATGATCAGGAAGGTAGTGTCATAAGAAACTTATCTGAAATATGGAACCCGTGATTGACCATAACGAATACCCAGGGATCTGGGAAAATACCAAAGACGAAAGCCTGCCTCCATTACGATGGTATACTGGAGGACTATCAATTATTACTAAGTGAATTCAGCATGCGGAATCATTAACAATATTCCTGGTGTGCTGTGCACAATAAAGGTTTACCGAGAAATATCATGACTTCATCTGTAAAAATTACTGTCGCCGGAGCAGGCTTTGCGGCACTAACTGGTATTAAAGAACTGCGCAAGCAGCTTCCGGATGCCGAACTGACTCTGGTCGCACCGAAAGCTGAATTTATTTATCTTCCCAGCCTGATCTGGGTGCCTTTTGGCATGCGTAGCGGTGATGATCTTCGTTTTGACATTCAACCTTTGCTAAAAAGGTTAAATGTAAGTTTCGTGCAGGGAAGTGTCACCGGCATATCAGATGATGGCAGAGTTCTGAAGACGGATAACGGTGAAGTTGAAAACGATGCACTGTTAATTGCAACAGGTGGCCGTTTTATAAAAAAACTTCCAGGTATTGAAAACGCAATTACCATCTGTGAAGGCATTGACGCCGCTGAGTCAATGGGTGAAAAAATAAATGCAATGTCACAGGGCACTATTGCGCTCGGTTTTGGCGGCAATCCCAAAGAGCCTTCGGCTATGCGCGGTGGTCCTATGTTTGAAATACTGTTTGGCCTCGACAGCTGGTTAAGAAAACAGGGCAAGCGTGACAAAATCAAGCTGGTATTTTTTAATCCGGCACCGCAACCGGGCAAACGCCTGGGTGAGAAGGCAGTTAAAGGCCTGCTGGCAGAAATGAAAAAGCGCGGCATCGATACCCACCTTGGCCACAAAATTAAGTCTTTTGAAAATAATCTTGTCAAAACTGAAGGCGGTGAGATTGCTGCTGATCTGATCTTGTTTATGCCGGGCATGACTGGTCCTGCCTGGGTGCAGGGGTCTCCACTGCCACTCTCAGAAGGCGGCTTCATCAAGGCGGACAGAATGGCACAGGTTGCCGGCATTGAACGTGTTTACGTGGCCGGTGATGCAGGCAGCTATCCTGGCCCGGACTGGATGCCAAAGCAGGCACATATGGCTGATCTGCAGGCGAAGGCAGCGGTAAACAATATTAAACTGAATCTTGCCGGCAAGGATGCATCTGAGCAATTCAAGGTGGAACTGATTTGCATCGTCGATACTCTGGATAAAGGTATACTGGTGTATCGTGATGAATCCCGTGGCGTAGTGCTACCTGCGATGACACCGATGCACTGGGCAAAGTCCATCTTTGAAAAAGTATATTTACGTGGGTTGAAATAATAACGGCAGCTATTGAATATTATTTATTTCTAAACTGGAATCAGACCAATTATCACTAGTTTTACCCTGAAATCCATTTATTGATCTGTGGGATGGGGTTATGCAGCCACACAATTTAACCAGTTAACTGGGTGTCCGATTATATGCTACTGATAAATGGTTTAAATTTAAATAATTTGAAAAGTGATATATATGGCGGCATCCCGGCAGCTGAACGCTATAACCTGATTACTGAGACTGATCATTATGTTGTCCGCAAAACACTTAAGTAGATGCGGTATGATGATAGCAATAAGAGTTATTCCATTAACCTGTCCGGCATGAGTCTTGGCAGCAGGAAGCTGCTTGATGTTATTATTTCTGAACTGGATTCAAGTGATATTGCTCCTGAGCGTGTCTGTTTCGAGATTACTGAAACCGCGGCGATACGCAACCATACTTCGGCTTTGCAGTTTATGAATGTATTGCATGGACTAGGTTGTCATTTTTTCTAGATGATTTTGCTACTGGCTTGTCATCATTTGGCTATCTTCGAACTTTGCCACTGGATATGATTAAAATTGATGCGCATTTCATCCAGAATCTTCAGCAGGACCAGGCAAATCAGTCGATTATCGAAGCCATAAATACTATTGCTCATTGTTTCGGTATGAAGACCATCGCTGAAGGTGTGGAATACAGATGTCAACTTGAGAGCCTTAGAACTATTGGCATCGATTATGTTCAGGATTACTGATTGAGAACCTGAGCGGCTTGTAGCGGCATAATAGTACTAATTCTCTGGGCTAATATAGAGTTTCATTGTTTATAAGCAGGCGATGTGCAGACGACTATGACAGTAATGAAAACATGCAAGGTAATGGGGGTTGTACTGTTTTTATCTATAATTCACAGTCCACTGGAAGCATCAAGTGATGCAATCACGGCAGGAATTTTAAAACATCATCAGCAATGGAATGACTTTGTCGATAAGTTGTACCAGGTGCACCGGAAAAGATTGAGAGAAGATGATTATTATGTGCTGGAAAGAACCGGGGGTTATGGTGGTTTGACAAATGACCTTGAGTATTATCGTGAGGTGCGTTACTTCAATAGACAAAGCAGGCAGTTATTAAGCACCGTAAAGTGGGCTAACAGATATCCGTTTGGTATTCATATGATTGATTTGTCTGCTTACGATAACAAAGGCAGGGTTAAGCGGCACTACTCAGCAACATATCTGCCATCACGCCAGACATCACCGTTTGAAACATTGATCACTCTGCACTCTTATGAAGACGAATACCATAGCAGCAGGGAGTTTGATGCCAGTGATATTCTTATCTATGAACAGTGTGTAGATACCAGCAATGGGAAGATAGTTTTTGCGTTTCATTATGAAGATATCCCGGAGTCATATTTGGAACTTGAGGTTGATCAGCAGAATCAATACCGAGCCTGTTTTGCACATCTGGAAACAACTGCAGAACCATACACTGACCCATTAAAAGACCCGCTGCTCTAAAAACCTGCCTGCTGCACAGCAGGCAATTTCAGACTATTTCTTTCCGGTATTTCCTCGACTATTTGCAGGTATTTAAAGCGCCTATTGTAGATTTCAAATGGTAAACTTATCTAAGAGTAAATTTACCTAACAAAGACCAGACTATGCCACTCGACGTTGACAATATCCTGAAAAATGCCCGCTCACTGACAGAACAGGGCAAGAAAGAAGAGGCGCAGATGTGCCTGCTCGCGGTATTGAAAGAAGAGCCGGATAATATAGCTGCGCTATTAATGCTCGGCGGTGCTTATTTTGTTGATAAAAATTATAAAGAAGCCCGAATAGTTTTTGAGCGCCTTGTATCAATTGAACCAGGTACAGGACAGTATTCGGTTGCTTTGTTTAATGCGCTATGGCGATTACAGGAAACAGAGGATGCACTGGAAGAAATGAGGCGGTTTATTGCAGTGGCAGACAAGGTGGCTGAAAACGACACTCTGGAGCAATATATGTCGATACTCAAGTCTATTGAAGCTGAGAATCCGACCCTGCAGCCTGGTTAGAGTCCCCCGTATAGATGGCATAGGTGTTCTTATTGACCAGGTGACTGTGAATGAATGAACTAATGCCCTCAACGGTTCAGTGCCCCTATTGCTGGGAATTGATTGAAGTATTGATAGATGGCTCTGTAAATGAACAGGCATATATTGAAGATTGCCAGGTCTGCTGCCGACCGATTAATTTTACGGTAGTAGTAAACGAAAGTGGCGCATTCGAGGTCAATGTGTCTCATGAAGACGAAGCATAGTCTTCGTATGATATTAGTGGATATATTGTAGAGCGTATTTTATGGGAAAACAGACACTGGACCTGACAGATGACCTCTACAGTTACCTGCTAGAGTTCTCATTGCGTGAAACGCCCGAGCTAAGGGCATTGCGGAAAGAAACTGACCAGTTCGAAAACGCTCAAATGCAGATCTCACCAGATCAGGGTCAGTTCATGGCCCTGCTGGTAAAATTAATAGCTGCAAAACGTATCATAGAAGTTGGTACTTTTACCGGTTACAGTGCGCTGGTGATGGCACAGGCGCTGCCTGAAAACGGTAACATTATTGCATGTGACACCAGTAAGGAATGGACTACTATCGCAAAAAAGTACTGGCAGCTGGCCGGTGTGAACGACAGCATTGATTTGCGCCTGGCCCCTGCACTGGAAACGCTGCGAATACTTATTGATGCTGGGCATACTGGTCAGTTCGACCTGGTGTTTATTGACGCTGATAAAGTGAATATTCGTAACTACTTTGAACATTCTCTGATCTTGCTGAAAGCAGGGGGTGTTGTCCTGATAGATAATGTACTGTGGAGTGGCCGTGTCATTGATGACAGTGATGAAAGTGATGATACCTGTTCAATCAGGAGGTTTAATGAATTTTTACTGCACGATGAGCGTGTTGATATATGCATGATTCCAATTGGTGATGGATTGACAATTGCAAGGAAGAAGTAGCATTAACATTTTTTATCGAGACTATTTTGATGACCTTTGTCGTTACTGAGCCCTGTGTCAAATGTAAATATACGGATTGTGTCGATGTCTGTCCGGTTGACTGTTTTCACGAAGGTGAGAACTTTCTCGTCATTAATCCTGAAGAATGTATAGATTGTGTATTATGTGTAACTGAGTGTCCTGTCGATGCAATCTATGCAGAAGACGATGTGCCAGAAGCGTTTATGTCTTACATTGAGCTAAACGCAGAACTGGCAAAACGATGGCCAGTCATTGATCATTCTATCCCGCCACCGGGTGATGCAGCTATGTGGGCAGGCCTAGAGGATAAAACCAGGTATTTGATAAAATAGAGGTAAAATTTTAGTTTGTATTCAGTGCATGCTAATAAGGATTATCTGTAGTCAAATGGGTCTAATCGATTGGCTATGTTGCTTAGCAATATTTAATCGATTTTAAGCGGGCTCTGAGGCCTGGAGTCAACGTGTAAAGTAAAGATGTCCGGGCGCGCATAATGGCCGGCAATATCAAGATCTCTTTTTCTGATGCCTACTCGGCGTGTATCGATCTCGGCATAAAGAATCCCTTTTTCCTGGTGCATAGGCCCGGCAGTAATTTCTCCGCCCGGTGCGATAACACAGGAGTCTCCGGGGTTTATCCATTCTTCTGTGGTGGGATACAACCTGTCTCTTTCCGGGAAGTCTCCGGGAATGTCGCTGTTCGATAGCACAACACCGCTGCCTATTACCCAGCAGCGACCTTCACGTGCTATATGCTGCAGGGTGCCAAGCCAGCCGTCACCACTATCATATGTTGGTGCAATGTAAATCTCTATTCCCTGGGAGTAGAGTGCGTACCTTGCCAGTGGCATATAATTTTCCCAGCATAGTAAAGTGCCTATACGTCCAGCGGGTGTTTCAACAACTTTTAATCCACTGGCATCACCAAACCCCCATACCATCCTTTCCGGGTTGGTCGGCATTAGCTTGCGGTGACGATTGATCAGTTCGCCTTGCGGCCCAATGATGACTGCTGTGTTATACAATGTGGTGTTACCGGGCTGGCTGCCCTTTTCGTTTACACCGCAGGTTATCGTTACATTGTGAGATTTTGCAGCATCATATAATGGTGTAAGATCACCGCGTTCAATATTGACAGAGTTCTCCAGTAAGCTGGCATATAACTGCTCGCTCAGGCCCCAGTCCCCACCAGGTCTAAGACGCCAAATCCATGCAGGATATCCTGGGATAAATGCTTCCGGGAAAATAATCAGATCAGCGCCTTCTGCGGCTGCGAGACTCACCAGTGATACCGCTTTTTCAATTGTCCGTTCTCGATCTAGAAATATCGGTGCTTCCTGAATGATTGCGACTTTGTTCATGCCTGGTTCTCCTGGTTAGTTATTCTGATGAAATAGTTCTTCATAGTATTACGAATATATTTTTATGATTTACCGATTCGATGTTATGCCCCGCGGTTCGGTAACCTGCTTCACCATACTAAATCATATGCGTTCTGTAATTGGTGAGCTCTTGATCAAGTACTACTTTAGGAAAGTATTTCGTCTCACTATGAGTATTTATTAGATTTATTTTCCATGGAGAATGCTCTGTTCAATATTTACTGATCATCTACCTTCAATGATGATGCCGTGGAGATTCAAGAATTTTAAAAACTTGTGAATACATTGTGATTTTCAACTTTCCATTACTGAAATAAATGGTTAATGTGTGCCTCAGATTGTTAAGGTTATATCATAACTTATAGAAAAGACATCTGGCAGCATCCTGGGCTCTGATGCCCGGTGAAGGGAACAGGAGATGAGAAATTGACAGAAAATGATTGAATGGCTGCAAACAAATGAGACGGTTCTCTGGTGGCTGATAGCGTCCTCAGTATTTACATTCGTTTTCTCGTTGATACTTGTGCCGATGATGGTGGTCCGCATACCTGCAGATTATTTTTCCCATGAAAAACGTCAGCATAAAAGGCCGGAGAAATACCCGCCTGCTGTCCGTATCGTCATCTTGATAATAAAAAATGTCATGGGGGTTGTGCTGTTATTGGCCGGCATATTAATGCTTGTGCTACCTGGGCAGGGGCTATTTACCATGTTTGTTGGCATAATGATGATGAATTTTCCCGGCAAATATAAACTCGAGCGCTGGGTGGTTGCACGTGGCCCGATTCTCAAGTCAATAAACTGGATGCGCAAACGAGCTGGCCATGAGCCTTTAAAAACTTATACTGATGATGGCCACACTACGCCTGATTACTGAACCGCATCATGCGCTAGACACTTTGCCTATTTCTCAAGCTGAGCTGGATCGTATACTCTGGCGAGAGTGTGATGATGTTCCTGATCCTATACATAAGGAAAATCCTGCTTTACAGACTACGATGTAACTGACCATGGCTGATCCTGGAGAGGTTGAAAAATGTCACGCTTGCGCTAGAGGAAATGGCTGTCAGTACTTTAAAGGAGGAATGGAAAGTGTCAAAAATAAAATTTAACGGTAGCTGCCTTTGCGGTGCAGTTCGATATGAAATTAAGGGGGATTTTCAACGTTTCTCTCATTGCCATTGCCAGCGTTGCCGTAAGGCAACAGGTACAGGGCACGCAAGCAATATACTGGTCTCACCGCTATCCAGCCTTAAATGGATCAGCGGAGAGTCAATGCTTGCGCGCTACAAAGTGCCTGAGGCAAAACGTTTCTATAATTGCTTCTGCTCCCAGTGCGGCAGCCCGATGCCAAGAGAAATGGCGCAGTTGAATGCTGTCCTGATACCCGCCGGGTCGACAGATAGCCCATTACCAGAACTACCCCAAAACAGGATATTCTGGGAGTCCCGTGCACTTTGGTCTTGCGATGCGGGTGACTTACCTGTGTATTCAAAATATCCTGAGACATGATCTGTCTAGTTGTCCATAAAAAGTTTGATGCTACGCTAATATAAAAATTTTATTATCATTGAAATAAGCGGGCACACTCAGGTCCGAACATCCGTCATGATTATCTGTGAACTATGCTGAAAGCGTTATTTTCAACACTCTTGATAACTCTGGGGTTCTTTTCCCTTGCGGTGTATTTACTGCCGTGGGTTGATGATCTGCCTGAGGGGCTGGACTTTGTCAGGCATTATCTGTCTTATCCTGTATTGGTTTTTGCAATGTTACTCAGCCTGTCGTTTAACCAGACACGGCTATTTTTTGTTTTATATCTGACAGCGATCTTTCTAGTGCTGATATTAGGCGATGTTAAACCTCCTGCCTATTTCTCTCCGATAGATCAATTTAAATTTATTCAGCTTGTATTCCTGCTTTATCTTGTCGCGGTTGTATTCTTTTTGTATTCGAAAGAGCGTGGCGTATTGACTCTACGGGGTATTTTTCGTCTGCTGCTTTGTACTGCATTGCCCCTGATACCTCTGTGGCTCGCAGGTGAGCATTCTCCTATCAGCACAGACTGGCTAAGCGTTACAGTATTTCCACTGGAAATCAGTCAGAAGCTGCTTTTGCCTGATGTCACCGTGGCATCCTATCTCGTAGCAATGCTGATCCTGATCTCATCATTGTTTTTTCGACCTGGTGTAGTTGAAAGCAGTTATTTCGCTCTCCTCACAGGAGCAGGCCTTGCGCTTTATTATTTCCCGGTAATGGCCCGGGTGGAATTTGTTTTTACCTTTGCCTTGCTTATTGTCCTGGTATTCATACTGCGAAATAGTTTTTATCTGGCCTACATTGATGAACTGACAGGACTGCAGGGTCGGCGTGCTCTGCGAGAGCAGCTTAATAAATTGGGTAACGCGTATAGTATTGCGATGATTGATGTAGATTTATTTAAAAAATTTAATGATCGTTATGGGCATGATGTAGGCGATGATGTCTTGAAAATGGTCGCCAGCCATATAGCAAAAGCCGGTGGAGGGAGCCGGCCATATCGCTATGGGGGCGAGGAATTTACGCTGGTTTTTTCCGGGAAGCCTGTTGATGAAGCCAGGCCATACCTTGAATCACTGCGTCAATCGATAGCTGAAGCGGGTTTTATTGTCCGCGACAAAAAAAGACCCAAGTATATAACTAACAGTAATACTAATGGACCAGGAAAAAAACCTGCAAGGAAAAAAGGGGCTGCAAAAAAGCCCGTAAAGATTACTGTAAGCATTGGTGTAAGTGATAATCATCGTTCTGGGAATTCCCCTGATGAAGTCCTGAAAATCGCTGACAAAGCGCTTTATCGTGCCAAGAAAAAAGGCAGAAATCGTGTAAGTACTTGAGGGTGTTTTGGTTTATTATTTGAACATTACAAAATCAATTTAAATTAAATTCTCCAGCTTCTTCTTGCAGATAGATCAGGCACTCCTGAATGCCCCATTCAATGCAATACTGGATCCTCACAATCATGCTGGGTACTAGAATATTAGGTGTCGTAGTGAAATCTCGATTATTAGCCTGTCTGTTCCTAACTCTTCATCTCATAACAATTCAGGGCTTTTGCTCTGAAAGCCTGTCAGTAGATATTCTTGGAGAAGAGCTGACTGTTGAACGTTACCCTGCGAATGGAGATCAGCTGGTTTTGTTTATCTCTACCGGCATGGGTGAACAGGAGCGAATAAGCAGCATCGCAGAAGGGGTGGCTAAACGCGGTATTGAGTTCTGGCAGGTTAACCTGGTTGATAACCTTTTTTTGCCAAGGGCCAGAAGTACATATCGAGAGATGGACGGCAGTTTTATTGCCGGCTTGATCTCACAGGCATATGAAGTCACAGGTAAGCGTGTCACTGTTATGGTGCGCGCCTATGCGTCTGTTCCTGTGCTGCGGGGAGTTCGCCTTTGGCAGCAGCAACAGGCTTTTGTGCATGCGGATGCACAGGAATACAGCTCACAGGATACCTATCTGAATGGTGTAATTCTTATATCACCTGAGCTTTATATTAAGATCCCTGACCTTGGGCTTGATCCTGTTTTTGCATCCATAGCCTCAGCAACCAACGTTCCGATTATGGTGTTCCAAAGCGGTAGTAATGGTAATCGCTGGCAACTGGGAAAAGTGATAACTGAGCTTGAAAAGGGTGGCGCCGAGGTCTATTCGAAAGTGTTTCCTGGTGTTACTGGAATTGTTTATTCAGAAGATAATGCACCGGAGACGATGGCACTGATCAGCGACCTTCCTCGTGAAATTGAGCGTGCAAACAAACTGCTTGGCCTGGCCAATACGCCAATTACTGTCGCAGAGCTGAAACAGAAAAAGACTGTAGCAGAAAGCAAGCTCGATAGTACACTCAGGCCATTTCGGGGGAATCCGTCGCCGCTGCCTTTGCAGCTTTCAAATGCTCATGGAGATAAGTTAAGTTATACCGATTACACTGGCAAAGTAACACTGGTCAATTTCTGGGCAACCTGGTGTCGCCCCTGTGTTGAAGAAATCCCTTCGCTCAATCGCTTACGCAAACAGATGCAAGGCAAGCCATTCCAGCTGATATCGGTTGATTATGCGGAAGACAGGGAAACAATCGAAGCGTTCATGAAAGAGGTGAATGTTGACTTTCCTGTTCTCCTTGATACGGATGGCAAAGTCTCAGCGGAATGGAATGTCGTGGTGTTTCCTTCGACCTTTGTTATTGCCCCTGACGGTAAGATTGTCTATGGCGTAAAGGGGGGTATTCATTGGGATACTGAAGAGGTCATTGAACAGATCGGTAATTTGCTGGATGAAACTTCAGGATAAGAAATATGCAATGGTTTAAGTAGCAAATGAAATACGCTATGGATTGAGGGGGCTCAAATATTAGCTTTTCTCTACCATTTGCTACAATACTCCTGAAACCAGTATCCCGCCTGCAAGGTAAACCCCATGACCCAGATTGTTGTTGCCGCCCTCTATCAGTTTGTCACACTGAATGATTACAAACAGCTTCGCCAGCCGTTGCTCGACTGCATGCTGGAAAATGATATCAAGGGTACTTGCCTGCTCGCCAGGGAAGGAATCAATGGTACGGTTGCCGGTCACAGCAGTTCTATAGATGCTCTGCTGGCCTGGCTGCGCTCAGATCAGCGTTTCGAATCTGTCTCTTGTAAATTTTCCTACCATGAAGAAGTTCCTTTTTACCGCACCAGGGTAAAACTTAAAAAAGAAATCGTCACCATGGGGGTGGAAGGAATTGATCCCCGTAGAGTGGTTGGAACTTATGTAGAAGCAAAAGACTGGAACGCCCTGATTAGCGACCCTGAAGTTACCGTCATCGATACGCGTAATTCATATGAAACACAGATAGGAACATTTCACAAAGCAGTCACTCCGGGAACCGATTCTTTCCGTGAATTTCCGGCCTTCGTAAAAAATAATTTAAGCACTGGCAGGCACCGTAAAATTGCCATGTTCTGTACCGGCGGCATCCGTTGTGAAAAGTCGACGGCATATCTGAAAGAACAGGGGTTCGACGAGGTCTACCATCTACAGGGTGGCATTCTTAAATATCTTGAGACTGTGCCTGAAGATGAAAGCCTGTGGCAGGGGGAATGTTTCGTTTTTGACAACCGGGTTGCGGTCAACCATGCCCTGGAGCAGGGCAGCTATTCGCAATGCCATGCCTGCAGAATGCCGATAACTGAAGAAGACAAAGCCAGTGAGCATTTCTACCCTGGGGTCAGTTGTCCTCATTGTATTGATAAAACAACCGAACAGCAGCGGTTACGTTTTGCAGAGCGCCATAAGCAGATTGAACTTGCCAGGTGCCGTGGTGAAGACCATATAGGGTCTATCAAGATTGAAAAGCGCTAGCTGGATTACTCGAGCTTGCAGGCAGATCAGGGTTCGAGCTTTTGACGTACTCTGTATTGCAATCGGTGCAGTTAACTTTTAATTCCCTGTTCGATCCACTTACGGATTCTGTTTGAGTCACCGGTAGGTGTTAATTTGCCATAGGAATTAAGCAGGACAATAACAACAGGTTGACGGGCTATTTCTGCCTGCATGGTCAGGCAGCGTCCGGCCTCATGGATATAGCCTGTTTTGCTCAGACGAATTTCCCAGTTTTTACTTTTCAGCAGTCGATTAGTATTGCCGTAGCTAAGAGGGCCACGCCCCTTAAAGGGGAACACCGTCATTTTCTGTGTGGTAGTTGTTTTTCTGATCAGAGGATATTTCATTGCAGCCTGAACCATTGTAGCCAGGTCTCTTGCCGAAGCCTGATTGCCTGATTTCAGGCCTACAGGGTCGGCAAAGCGGCTATTCTTCATACCAAGAGATTTTGCCTTTTTGTTCATCGCCTTGATAAAGGCCTGCATGCCGCCTGGATAGGTACGCCCCAGCGCTGCAGCTGCCCGGTTTTCTGATGACATCAGGGCGAGTGATAACATTTCCTTGCGAGTAAGCTTTGCACCATATTTAAGTCTTGAACCTGTTCCTCTAATAGTATCTCTGTCTTGCTTGGTGATGGTGATTTTCTGATCGAGAGGCAATTTTGCATCGAGTGTGACCATCGCTGTCATCAGCTTTGTGATGGATGCGATAGGACGCGCATTGTTGGCATCCTTGACGTAGACATCGTTGCCATAAATATCGACCACCAGCGCTGAGGCTGATTTTAGTTGTAGCTTTTTAGGGTTTAGCGAATTCCATTTTTGTTTTGAAGCAATTTTTCCACTCAGGCTATCTGGACCTAGTTTTGCCAGCTGTATTGTGTCATCTGCTGTAAATCCAACGCTGTCACTTTTTCTTTCATCTCCTGCCAGGGAAGATGTGCTTATTAGTGCGAGTGCCAGGAAACAGGTAAGTGTTGGTTTTTTCATATAATTTTGTGACTGCAGGTCCAGAAAAAGTTAGCATAAAACAAATATGGTGTAGAGTCTAACGTATACCGTTGCAGGATTGCAGGGGAAAAAATGAAATTTAATCAAATTGGCGATAGCGAACTCGTTGTCTCAGAGCTTTGCCTGGGAACGATGACATTTGGTGAGCAGAACTTATTAGCTGATGCAAAGCAGCAGCTGGATTATGCCATCTCACGTGACATCAACTTCATCGACACCGCAGAAATGTATCCAGTGCCTCCCCGCGCGGAGACACAGGGACGGACTGAAGAGTACATAGGTCAGTGGCTCAGGCACCAGCAGCGGGAAAAACTCATCATAGCATCAAAGGTGACCGGGCCTGCGCGCGGTTTTGAATGGATACGCGGCGGACCACGCATTATTCGCCAGCAAATTGAGCAGGCAATCGATGCCAGTCTGAAGCGATTACAAACAGACTATCTCGATCTCTATCAAATACACTGGCCTGATCGAAATGTACCGATGTTCGGGCAGAGCCACTTTAATCCGGAAAATGAGCGGGAAGCGGAAACGATTGCAGAGCAGCTAAAGGTGTTTTCTGAACTTATAGATGCGGGCAAGATCCGTTACCTTGGCCTTAGTAATGAAACGCCATGGGGGCTGAATAAATTTCTCTCAGTCGCCAGCGAAGCTGGATCACCACGTATCATTTCAATACAAAATGCCTTCAATTTGCTCAGCCGCGAGTTTGAGTCGGGCCTGAGCGAAGTCTGTTATCACGAAAATGTTGGACTGCTGGCCTATAGCCCGCTGGGCTTTGGTTATCTGTCAGGAAAGTATCTCAAGCCCGGCGCAACTGGACGCGTCAATAAATTCCCAGGTTTTGCGCAACGATATAGCAAGGTGAACGTTGGCGAGGCAGTAAGCGAATACAGTAAACTTGCAAGAAATGCAGGCCTGACCCCGACCGCAATGGCATTGGCCTTTGTGCGCCAGAAATGGTTTGTCAGCAGTACGATCATCGGGGCAACAAATCTGCAGCAATTAGAGGAAGACATTGATAGTGGGAGTGTTTGCCTGAGTGAAGACTTAATTGCTGAGATAGATTACATTCATCAGCGCTTTCCAAACCCGGCACCCTGATACTGAAATACTCGGATGCATTGAGCCTAGTGGTATTTCGAGACCCTGTTGCGACCAGATTCTTTTGAATGATACATGGCGTGATCCGCGGCACTCATCAACTCATCAATACTTGTTTGTGTTCCCGATTTCTGACTGATTATGCCGATTGAAAGTGTCACGTGTATCTTGTTGCCTTTCCAGCTAAAGCTACGGTCCTGGATCGATTTTCTCAGCTCCTCTGCTCGACGGAGCAGTGTTTCCTCGTCACATTTGAAGTGTGCAACAAACTCATCTCCTCCATACCTCGCTATAATATCGCCGGGACGCGTGGATTTGTGCAATTCTTCAGCCACCCGGGTCAGTACATAATCACCGGCAGCGTGACTATAGTTGTCATTGATCTGCTTGAAGTTATCAATATCCAGTAACATTATGCCGATATCATCGTCATGCGGATTGCTCAGTGTTTCATTTAATGCTTTTTCGAAATACCGTCTATTGCCAATTTCTGTCAAATAGTCACGCGAAGTTAATTCCTGCAGGCGCTCGTTAGCTTCACGCAATTCGGATGTCGCCTGGTTTACTTTCTTTTGCAGAGATTCGTTTAGTTGACGAACTTCGTTACTAGAAACGCGCAGGCGACTAATTAGCATTGACAGCGCTTCCCATAGCTGGCGAACTTCCAGTGGGCTATTTTCAGGCACCTGGCCAAGCACTCCTTGTTTTGAGTAGATATCAAGTTTAGTGGCACTGGATGCCAGTGAGTTTATCGGTTTTGTGATCCAGCGTGACAATATATAAGCCGCAAGGATAGCGACCAGAATACCAAAAACTGCCCATAGCAGAATTTTTAACAGCGTCGCGTTGACAGTAGTTACTATTTCAGATTTTGGCTGCGGAACCATTACGCCCCATCCAAGGTCCTTGATGCCGGCATAACCAGCAAGCATGTCTGCTTTCATGAAGCTTGAATAGAACTCCATTACTCCGGTTTCTCCGTTTATCATTTTCTGTACGATCGGCCAGTCAGAGATATCACGGATTTCCCTTACCCATTCAGGATTAGGGTGGGCAATTACACGGCCATTGCTATCAACGATGGCGCTATGGCCTTTTATCCCAAAGCGAACTTTGCTTTGTATCAGTTTCAGCGGTTCCAGATCCAGTTCAGCAAAAAGGACTCCTTTTACAGTTCCGTTGTTATTTAGTACCACCTGGCTTAATACAATGACTGGTTCACCGGTAATATAACTGGAATGCACATCAGAGATATCAGATATCTGGTTGTTCACTACAGTCTTGAAACAGGGATGCAGACTGTAGTCAGGGATCTGGGCTTTTCCCAGTATTTCGTCTTTAACTGATAGTGCGTTGAGTTTGCCATCCATCGATAGCAGGGCTATTGCGTTGAAACCATCAAGATAATGAACTGATTGGTAGACCAGTCTTTGATACTGGCTTAGCTGGCGATATGGTAACTGGTTGATAGTGCTGGCGAGAATCTGTAATGACTGGCGATGGCTGTTGACATACATCTTTAGCGGTTCAGAAAGATTCTGCGCCAACTGCTGGTGTTTTTCTATCAATTGCTGGTGTTGCTGGTCCCAGGCTATTTTGTATAAATGAGGCGCAAGAATAGCTACCGGTACTAAAGATACCAATACAATGCTGAGCAGCACCAGCCGGGAAATCGACTGGTTTTTATGAGTTCGGGAACCTATTTCCTGTAATCCCGAGAGTAGCGTCTAATTAACATAATCAATGGATTATTCTCCTCGCCTGACAGAAAAGTATAGTCCATGGCGTAAAGATAGGTATCAGGGTTATTGCCCATACAGTTAAACTTGAATTATTACGGCAGTGATAATGTCACTGACCAGGTCTGTACATCGTTGTAAATTAGGCGTATCCAATTTTGTCAATGTGCGAATGTTATGAAAAAGTTGATTTCCATCGTTATTTTTAGTGCATTCTTCCTTGCAGCCTGCTCCAGTTCAGATACATCGACCTCATCTGGAGGTGGGACAACGGCGGTTTTAAGTAGTGCAGAAAAAGAAACACTGGTGTATATGCGCGAAGAAGAAAAGCTTGCGCGTGATGTCTATCGAACGCTGTTTTCTCGCTGGAACCTACAGATCTTCAATAATATTGCCCGCTCCGAACAGATGCACATGGATGCGCTTGCTGCAATGCTGGCGAGTTATGGCGTGACTGATCCGGTCACCAGCGATAGCACCGGAAGTTTCACAAATCCGGTATTGGCATCATTGTATGATCAGCTGGTGGCACGAGGCAGTAGCAGCGCTGCTGAAGCAATTCAGGTGGGTATCTATATTGAACAGACAGATATTACTGATTTGCAAAAAGCGATCTCTGAATCGACGCATACTGATCTGGATCGAGCCTATGAAAACCTGTTGCAGGGATCTTATAACCACCTGCAGGCCTTTACTGCTAAATCAAGCTGGTGACTGCACGGGGTTTATCCTGGATAGCCAGATCGAATCGATCAGGGGATTCTTGGTCTAACATAAGGAAACACACCGAGATACTCCCGTGTCCACCAGTCGCCTGTGCTGGCGCGCTGCTCGGCGGTAGTGAAATGATACTGATAGGACAAAACCCTGATATAGCGGGGAGGGGATTGCTGGAACGGATTATATTCCAGCAGATCCAGCACCTCTGGCGAGCCTTCGTGGAGACGTCTTAATAGCTGGCGAAACCAGTAGTCATCCATGCTTGACTGCGGCGGGATAAACCACATCATCCAGTCAAGTCGTGGCTGATGAGGCACATTAAAGGGTGGCGCCTTGTCCAGCGGGCCGGGCTTGTATTTGAACACATAACTCTGCCAGTGCCGGCCATCATAAGAACCTTGAATTTCGAGTTCCTGTCTTTCAGTTTGCATGGTTGGAAATATATGGAATATATGACCTATACCATATTGACGAGTGATATTCACCGTATTACTGAGAAATGTGGGTACAGTGTTTTTTGTGATCCGCCAGTAAAAAGATGTCAGGCTGGAAGTGAGAATTAATACAGCTGAAAACGTTAATAAGGCGACTGATAGTTTTCCTGCTGGCTGGCTGTGATCCAGGACGTTCTGCTGTAAGCGTTTGGGTAATACTCGCTCCACAATTCTGTCATCCAGCAGGAACAGGCATAACAGGATAATCAGAAGATTAACGAAATTATGGTTGCTGGTCGCAATAATAAGCAGCTGCATGAAGATGGTAATTCCAGCAGCAATGAGCCTGAAGCGCCTGGGCAGGAAAATAAAAAACGGCACAATTAGCTCCGTGGCGAAAGTCAGTAAAACCCCGCCTTTCAGGATAACTTCAGGCAACTGGTGGAAATACCAGCTGCCGATATGCGGCAGTGGCTGAGTCTCGAAATAGGTATTGAGCGCGGTAAGGCCGCTCCAGGCCGGATCACCACTCTCCAGCTTGAAAATACCGGACATAAAGCGAAACCTGAATAACAGCCAGTGGTAAAGAAAGATAACCAGCCCGGTTGGATTGCGGCTTAGAAATATAGCCAGGAAGCCAGTTTCGAGCAGTAAAGTATCCCATTGAAACCCAAGGAATATGCCGCTGGCATGAAACAGCGACAGATAAAGCACAAACATGCCCACAAGCGCAAAAAACTGAACACGGCCAAAAAACAAAAGAATTGCCAGGACGGCTCCACCGTATGCTGCACCTTTGAGCGCAGTATCAGAAGCATCGAGCCAGAACACATTCGGTATCAGCCACCAGGCACGCTGTCCCATGTCACTGTAGCTGTTTGTGAGAAGTTCATGAAAAGGGAGAAGCCCATTCGGCCCGGCAAGACCGCTGATTTGCACTGCCAGTGAATAAAATGCAGCAAAATAGATCAGAGCGAGTAATTTAACAAAGAGCCAGCTGGTGAGTCGGTACTCATTAGCGGGTTTGAATAATGCAATAAATTTGTCTTTCATTTTATTTGTATGAAGACCATTGGATTAGTATTAATCGCTGTTACATTTTAGTCTAGCTGGAATGTAAGGTGAAATGACAGTGTATTCTTTCGTACGGTTTGGATGAAACATTGTTTTTATTGTGCTTGCGCAAGGTCTTGTTTTTCGCCTTTTATGGGCAAGACTCTTTTCTTTGAGTGGCCAAAGAAAAGGGTCCAAAAGAAAGGCCAGCCTGCCGTGTTGGACTGTGTCTGCTCTGTGCGCTTCAGCGTAGAGCGGGCGCTGCGGAACTCGCTGAGCTCAGACAGTCCTCGCTCTTGTCCGCTCTAAGCCTGCAGTGCTCGACAGCACAAAAGGGGTTGTAATATCAAAAGCCAGGTCAAAACCGACCCGGTGACACCTGATACAACAATGCATCTATATAGACTACACAGTCGTCATACCGGCGCAGGCCGGTATCCAGAATCTTTAAAGAATGGATTCCGGCTAGAACCATGCCGGAATGACGGAAGTGCTTGTAGTTCGTCTTTGGTCCTTAGTCTTTAGTCCTTGATCTTGACCTTAACTTCCCGTTCAGGCTCGCCGAGAAGCACAGGATGAGCCGGAGGGTTCGGGATGTGACTGTCTGAGCGTTAGCGAGTTCCACATCCCGCCGGCTCATTCGAGCATCGCAGGGAACCCGCAGGGCGGGCATGTCGGGTATCCGTTCTTTTGGTGACTTTTCTTTGTATAAGCAAAGAAAAGCCACTCGCCGATAAAGGGCGAAACACATAAGTAAATTCAAAAACAAAGTAAAAGAATACGCGATATAAAATACGAAACACTTCGCGCAAAGCGATAATAAGAAATTAACTATCTACAATCACTACCTCTGATCGTCTAACAAAGCTACCCGCTAACCAAAAAATGATAGCCAGCAAAATACACAAGAGCTGAGCAACTGCATAATGAAGAGGACTGGCAGATAACAGCGGTACCAGCAAACTTGCAGTCAGGGCTGAAAGCATGACCTGGACAAAACTTTGTACGGCGGCGGCGGTGCCCCGATTGTTTGGAAAACAATCCAGTGTCAGTATGGTGATGCCAGGTATAGCCAAAGCAATACCTGTTGCATACACCACCAGTGGAAAGATCACTGTAAATATTGTTAGTTCGGCAGCTGTCATCAGCATTATATTTAACGTAGAAGAGAGCATCATTATTGCCAGGGCAAGAATGACGATCGTTTTAGCTTTCAGTCTGTGTGACAGCATGGCAGAGATGAAAGCGCCCGCTATGATGCCGCTGGTCATTGGGATGAATTGCACTGCAAAGAAACTGCTGTCGAGTCCCAGGAAGTTAAATATGATAGTTGGCGACCCGGCGATATAAAGAAACAGTCCTGCAAATCCTGACCCTAACGTCAAAACAAAAAACACGAAACGGCGGTTCTTCAGTGTGCGGCAATACATCTGTGCTACGTGGGCCGGGTGAAACGACTGCCGGTTGTCTATTGCCAGGGTCTCCGGTAAGAATCGTAATGACATGATGACAATAATGACAGCATAGAGCGACAGGAAATAGAACACACTGCGCCAGCCAAAGGCCTGGTGCAGCCAGCCACCAATTATTGGTGCGATAGCCGGTGCCAGCGCAAATAACATCATGACATATGACATGGCGCGATGCGCCTCATGCTCGTCATGTGCATCCCGGATCATTGCACGGCCTGCAACCATGCCTCCACTGGCACTGATGCCCTGCAATACACGGTAGAGCAGAAAGGTATTGTAATCCTCGCTTAAAGCACACCCCATTGACGCAACAAAATATAGAATCAGGGTAGATAGAATGACCAGCCTGCGACCGGCGCGGTCTGAAAGTGGGCCCCAGAATAAGGTAGATATTGCCGAAGCAATAAGATAAAAACCAATGCTTTGTAGTAGTAAGCTGCGGTTTATACCGAATTCTTCTTCGATAGCGGGAAATGAAGGTAGATAGGTGTCGATGCTGAACGGACCGATCATTGATAGCAAGGCGATGGTTATAATCAGCCATGCGCTGGAGCGATTATTATTCTTCTTCATTTACAGAGACTATCTATTGTCATCTTTGGTGTGTGTAAGAAGAGGGCACTCTAACATGTGACCTTCTATAGCAGGAACGGCAGCAGTGATGATCACCTTTGATAGTATCATGTGAAAGAGAGTCTTTATTCATGACAGATGACAAGCTTAAGGCTACAGCGGAGCGTTTGCTGCCTTTTGACATTCCAGGCTGGGTCAACTGGGTCGCCCAGGATGAGAGTGGTGCATGGTGGGGATACTCGGTGGAACCTCTGAGAAATGACCGGGGATGGTATGAGAATGAAGTGGGTGAGTACCTGTATCTGGGGGCAACAGAGCCGATAAACTGGACAGGCTCATTGAGCAGGGTGTGAGTGGGTGTTGAGATGATAACCCGTATGAACTGAGGGTGAAGAATACGTCCGGTATCGTTAAAATTCAGTCTTATGAGTAATTAATGACCTCTATATAAATCCGAATCAATTAGAGGTAAACGAAGGCAAACAGGCAGGATTAATAAATGAGTAATGTAATGGGTGTACTGCTAGATGGTGTAGCACAGCTGGAATATGACAGAGAAAAACTGCTACCGGAGCACCAGGCAGCCTATCTCGATAAAATGGATGAGAAGATGGCTGATGGTATTAATATTGGTGATCAAGTAATCAAAGATCCTGACATCAACCAGCGTGCACAGTTTGTAGTGGCTAACCTGCTGCATGCCATAAAAACAGACAATGAGCAGGTGGCCGGCGCCATGTGCAGCTATCTTGCCATACGTCTGCCGGATTTGAAGCAGGTTAAGATAAATGAGCAAGACGGGGAAGTGTCGATTGAATTTGATTACGAGAATGAGTATGCCAACCAGGTTGCTGTGCAGTTTCAGCTGCACTAATAAAACTGCTGATACCTGAACTTTATAGTGCTCCCCATACTCTATTCATTTCGTCGTTGTCCTTACGCCATAAGGGCGCGCCTGGCACTGCAGTATAGTGGTGTAAAAGTAGAGCTCCGGGAAGTCGACCTTAAGCATAAGCCTGGGGAGATGTTGAGACTGGCAAAAAATGCCACGGTACCAATACTTCAGTTAGCAGATGGAGGCATCATAGAGGAAAGCTGGGATATCGTAATTTGGGCCCTCAGGCAAAATGATCCGGATCTCTGGCTAGGCGTTGATGAGTCCCGTTTGTTTGAATCCGAAATGTTAATTGAGATGAATGATTATTCATTCAAAACAGACCTGGATCATTACAAGTATGCAGACCGCTATCCGGAACATTCGGTTGAGTATTACCGTTCCGAAGGTGAAGAATTTTTACAGGATCTGGAAGATGTCCTGAAGCAGTCAAAATATTTGCTGGGAGAAACGATCTCTGTAGCCGATATTGGCATTTTCCCATTTATTCGCCAGTTTGCATTTGTCGACAAGGCCTGGTTTGACCAGGCACCGTATCCAGCGCTTCAATCATGGCTACAGTTGTTTATCGATTCAGCTCTTTTTAGTTCTATCATGCATAAGCTTCCTGTTTGGAAACAGGGAGATAAACCGATCATCTTTCCAGCATGAAATACTTTCGCAGGATAAATGAAAATATTATGTGAAGTAATGTCAGGTATTAATTAGAGATTCAACTGGCATCATCAATAAGCTCATCGAGGGGCTTTGATTCTTTCGCCTGTTGAGGCGTTTTCTGTACAGGCTTTAGATGCGGACTCCAGTTATCAATTCTTTTTTGAACTCTGAATTCAGAGAGCAGCATGCCACAGACCCTACAGCGGGCATTCTCGTTGTTAGCTAGAAGGTCCTGCTTGCTGTAATAGTGCTTATGGTCACCATGTAGCGCGTAATTGATCTTTGAGCGGATTATGTTCTTCTTTTTCTGAATCTGCCTGCTCTTTTTCTCAATATACTCACTTACAGTAGTGGCCTCATTGTCCTTTCGACCAAACATCCTTATCCCATCTCATTGTGAACTATAGTTTGTCATTAAGTTTAGATGGGATTTCTTAAAATACTATGAACTAAGCAGGCAGTTCATCGGTGATATTTAACCATTCGTCTCAAGTCTGGTATTTAATGAGATAAGTGGCTGAAATATATGGCAATTAACACCTATGTAAAAAGATGTTATATGATCCAGTAGTTGAGGTAGTCAGGGGGAGTGAAAATGATGAAATACAGGGGCGGCGCGCTAATAATAGCCAGCGGACTTTTGCTTATGGCCTGTGGCCAGCAGGAATCGCAAGAATTTGATCTTGAATTGTCAAAACAGAAGTGGAACAGCGCTTTTTTAACCTGGAACGAAACTGATTTGCGGCTTCTGGATAAGGGTGAAAGGCTTTTTCGCAAGAATTGCAGTGTTTGTCATAAACGCGATGGCCGAGGTGATATACAGCTGGGTGCCTCGGCTTTGTATAACAGCCCGATCGTCAATGGACAAAAGCCTGCTCTTATTCAGCTGATTCTGAAAGGGAAAAAAGGAACATCGATGCCACCTTTTGCTGCCACATTGAATGATGAAGATATCGCTGCAATTGCTACCTATATACGCAATGCCTGGGGTAACTATGCAGCAGATACTGTGACCGCAGCTGAGGTCAATGTTCAGCGCTGAAGGTGCCCTCGAAAGTTAATCAAAGAAGGTACTCGAGGCCACCTTTTCAAAATTGAACTGACGGTTTAGCCGAGGAATTTGCCGCTGCGCAAACGTTGTGCTTCCATCATTTCCAGTTCTCTTGAGCCGGAAATAACGATGTTTGAATCCGGTACAAAATCGAGTTCGTTGTTAAGGCGTTCATAAGGCACTGAATTTAGTATGACCTTCATCGCATTCAGTCTCGCCTGGTGCTTGTCATTTGATCGAATAATTTTCCATGGGGCATGTGTGGAATGGGTCTTTTTCAGCATTTCATACTTCACATGGGTGAAATCGTCCCAGCGTTCCTGAGCCTGTACGTCGACTTCACTCAGTTTCCATTGCCTCAGGGGGTCGTGCTTGCGGCGTTCAAAACGACGTTCCTGCTCTTCCTTTGTGACACTGAAATATAGCTTTATTACAGTGGTTCCCTGCCGTACCAGGTCTTTTTCAAAGCCGGTCACACCACGCATAAAGTTTTTGTATTCCCTGTCGGTGCAGAACCCGAATACCGGTTCTACCATGGCTCGGTTATACCAGCTTCTGTCAAACAGGACGACTTCACCGCCACGAGGGAATTGACGAACATATTTCTGGAAGAACCATTGCGTTTTTTCATGTTCGGTAGGCTTGCCAAGGGCGACGATACGGTAGTGTTTTTCATTCATATACCGTGCGACTCGACGGATGGTGCCGCCCTTGCCAGAGGCATCACGACCCTCAAACAGGATGATCATGCGCTTACCCGTTTCTTCAAGATGCTGCTGCATTCTGATCAGCTCCGCCTGGTAGGGCTTAAGTTCCTCCTCCCTGAGGTAGCGGCGCAGGGCTTTTTTCTTTAATTTCTTAAGATCAGATTCTAAATCTTCTTCCGGGCCACCTTCCAATGGTGAAAGCTCAGCATTTTCAGCTTCACTATCAATGATTATTTCTTCCTCTTCCAGTGTTTCTGGGGTTTCGTCGGTCATTGTACTGTTCCTGTAAATTGGCGGTCTGTATATACGGTTTCTTAATTTGAATAAGTGAGAAGACCGATTTCAAACCAATAATTATCAAGCATGTAATTAATTCATACCTTGATTTAGATCAGAATTGCATGATCAATCATCATCTTTGGGGTAAATTTCCGGTATGAACGTCTGATCTGACATCGGAGGACGAACGTAGCCAACGTTGTCATTGCGTTTTGGCAGTTCAATTTTTTCAGGTGTCAGGTCTTTGTAGGGTATGAGACCAAGAAGATGCGCAATGCAGTTAAGTCGAGCATGTTTCTTGATGTCTGATTTGACCACGTACCATGGCGCCTGCTTGATGTCGGTATGAGCAAACATCTGGTCTTTGGCCTTGGAATAGTCCAGCCAGCGTGAGCGGGATTCCAGGTCCATCGGGCTTAGTTTCCAGCGTTTGTGCGGTTCTTCCAGGCGTGCCTGAAACCGTTTTTCCTGTACATCATCTGAAACAGAGAACCAGTACTTAATCAGAATAATGCCTGCACGAACCAGCATGCGTTCGAATTCGGGGCAGGAGCGCAGGAATTCTTTGTATTCTTCTTCGGTGCAGAAACCCATGACTTTTTCAACCCCGGCACGGTTATACCAGCTGCGGTCGAACAGCACGATTTCACCTGCTGCTGGCAGGTGTTGGGCATAGCGCTGGAAATACCACTGTGTTGTTTCTCTCTCCGTCGGAGCAGGCAGCGCAACGACACGAGCGATGCGAGGATTTAAGTGCTGAGTAATGCGTTTTATTACGCCGCCTTTGCCGGCAGCATCCCGTCCTTCAAACAGGACGACAACCTTCAGGCCTTCATGCTGTACCCATGCCTGAAGTTTAACCAGTTCCAGCTGGAGATCGAACAACGCCTTCTCATACGCGCGTTTGCCCATCACCTTGCTCTTCTTATGGTGTTTCGGTGCATCTTTTTTAGTCGTATCGGGTTTCTTTTGCGACATTGGCAGCATCCTTTAGTAAGTTCAACCGTAAAAACAGTCTATAATAACCCACAATTCTGGTTAGGGTATATTGGAATTTTAAAAAACGAAATGAATACCGTTCTTTATTACGCACATGACCCAATGTGCAGCTGGTGCTGGGGGTTTGAAGAGACAAAAAAGTCGCTTTTTAGCTCGTTGCCAAAGGCTCTTGCAGTCCACCGACTGCTAGGTGGACTGGCAGCAGATACTGATCAGCCTATGCCAGAGGATATGCAGCTTCATTTGCAGAAAACCTGGCAGCATATTGAAGAGAAAATACCGGGCGTGAAATTCAATTTTGATTTCTGGCGTCTCTGCCAGCCCAGGCGTTCAACGTATCCAGCCTGCCGTGCGGTGATAGCTGCACGCCAGCAGGGCAGTGAGTATGATGAAATAATGACGGCTGGCATTCAGCGGGCATACTATCAGGAAGCCCGAAACCCGTCAGACAATGAAACACTGATAGAAATTGCTGAAGAAATCGGCCTCAACGCCGCACATTTCAGGCGTGATCTCCATGCTGCTGCTACGGAGCAGTCACTGGCACAGGAAATCCGCTTATCGCGAAAGCTACAGGCGGACAGTTTTCCAGGCCTGGTACTTAAGATCGATGATACTAGCTGGCCGATAGCCATCGACTACCTTGATGCATCGTCCATGCTTGAGTTGATAGAAATGCTGCTCGAAAACAGTAAATGAAGAAATGAAGACAGAAGATTACGAAGAGCTACCGAAAAGTAAATCCCAGGTTAAGCGCGAAATGCAGGCGCTACGGGACCTCGGCAAGGAACTGGTTGATTTACCGGCAGGAGAACTAAGCAAATTCGCATTTTCTGATTCTCTCTATGATGCAATATTGCTGGCACAGCATTCAAAGCGTGAAGCTCTGCGGCGACAACTGCAGCATATTGGCAAACTGCTGAGAGAAGAAGATGAATCCAGCATCCGGCAGAGGCTTGCCCAGATTTCACAACCAAAAAGGGAAGAAGTTCAAATCTTTCATGAAATTGAACAATGGCGTGATCGATTGCTTGATGGTGATGATGCCGCCATCAATCAATTCGTCAGTAAATACTCCGATGCAGATCGTCAGCACCTCAGGCAACTGCTACGCAATGCCCGTAAGGAACAACAGCAGGAAAAGCCACCGAAGTCTAGCCGCCTGTTATTTCAGTATATTCGCGATTTAATTAGTTAAAGAAGTTTCAAGTCTGAAGTTCCAAGTTTCAAGCTTATCTTCAATAACCTGTTTTCTTTGTGTTTGAATCTTCAGACTATTATTTATTCGCTGCTGATTCACAGGTAAACGCGATTGAATATGAAAAGAATTCGTGCAATCGGGTGTCACTTCTTCTTTGCAAGCTATATGATTGCGTACTTACTCTAAATTATTATTTAAGGATATATTAAATGTCCGAGATGACATTTTTCTGGCATGACTACGAAACATGGGGTCTGAATCCCCGTGCTGACCGTCCCTCACAGTTTGCCGGTATTCGTACCAATGCAGAGCTCGAGATCATTGACGAGGAAGTGATGATCTACTGCCGCCCCAGCGCTGATTTTATTCCTCATCCTGATTCAGTGTTGATCACCGGGCTTTTGCCGCAGGTTGCCAGCGAAAAAGGTCTTTCAGAGGCTGAATTTTTCCAGCAGATTTTTCAGCAAATGTCACGCCCCGGTACCTGTGGAGTGGGCTATAACAGCTTGCGTTTTGACGATGAAGTAAGCCGCTTTGGGTTCTTTCGCAATTTTTACGACCCCTATGTGCGGGAATGGAAAAATGGCAACAGTCGCTGGGACATTATAGACCTGGTGCGGATGACTTTTGCTTTGAGACCAGAAGGTATCAACTGGCCAACACGGGATGATGGTGTGCCCAGTTTTCGACTTGAGGATATGACCGAGGCCAACGATATCCCGCATGTCGGGGCGCATGATGCCCTGTCTGATGTGCACGCGACTATCGGCCTTGCCAGGCTGATCAAACAGAAGCAGCCAGATCTGTTTAACTATTATTTAAAGTTGAGACGAAAGAATGAAGTGCTGAAGATCATAAAAGACCTTCAGGACGCCACGCCGATACTTCACGTTTCGGGAATGTATCCTATAGAATTTGGTCGCATAGCTCCGGTTTTGCCGGTTGTCAGGAACAATCATAATAAAAATGAAATTGTTGTTATTGATCTGCGCCAGGATCCGCAGAGATTGTTAGGCATGTCATCAAAAGAGATAAGCCAGAGTCTGTTTACACCAAAAGCAGAGATGCCAGAAGGGGCCGAACGCGTAGGTATTAAGAGTCTGCACCTCAACAAATCACCGGCTGTTGCTCCTGTGTCAACCTTACGTGGTGCCGAAGCCAAACGCTGGAAAATTGATCTTACACAAATAAGAAAGCATCGTGATCAGCTGTTGGCAGATAAAGGCCTGGTGAAAAGGATACGAGAGGTTTTTGAGGAACGTGCGCCAATGGAGACACCTGATGTTGACGCTTCTTTATATGCCGGGTTTATTGGTGATGCAGACCGTCGTCTATGCGACAAAGTGTTAAACACAAAACCTGAGATCCTGATGGACTGGCAGCCGGATTTTGAAGATCAACGGCTGCAGCAACTGTTCCCGCGTTATCGTGCACGCAACTGGCCGCATCTGTTATCGGAAGAAGCACAAACCCGGTGGCGTGATTTTTGTCGCGTCAGGCTGCTGGAAGGCGATTTCGGCAGCACACTGACTGTTGATGGATTCAATCAAAGACTGCTTGAAATTTACGATGAAGAACTCGATGAAGATCAGATTAAATTAATGCAGCAGCTCGAGGTATGGGTGCAGGGGTTGATAAGTCAGGTTTGAGATT
>JARFQI010000038.1 GCA_029287855.1 Arenicellales bacterium
GGCAACTGGCTTTGTCGCCGAAGCCTTTGACCCGGCATTGCCACCGATGGACAGGATTGATTATGTGATAGATGCGGCGTACTACTGGCAAAAGTCGAACAAAGACCTGAACGGGCATATACCGGGTTGTCTTTTTGGTAAACTGGCCCTTGAGATCAGTACCCAGGATGATGTGCTCCGTGCAAAACTCAATGCCGTTTTCACCACTGCAAAAGACCGCTTCAAAGATACCCTAGACGAAGCCGCTGAGCAGTGTATTATCCCTCCGCTGAACAGTGAAGTGACGGCTGAGGCAATGCTTGCTTATCTGGAAGGAATGATTCTGCTGGCCAAGGCAGAGAATGACCCCGAGGTGATCTACCGTCTCGGCCCTGCACTTAAAACCATCCGCATCGAAACCAGTAAGCACTGAGAAGCAATGAATCTCTATACCAATATTTAGCCAGTGAAATTAACCGACCAGTCTATTTCTATGCAACACAGGTTGACTGCAGAGGATATTGGTAGAACTTCGAGCAGGCGGACCTGCGAGTCCATTTTTTTATATTTATACTTGACCGACCGGTCATCTTATATTGAGGAAAATGCTATGAATACTGAAACAACAGCAACACTTGATGCACGTGGTCTGAACTGTCCACTACCGATTCTGAGAACAAAGAAGGCGCTTAACGTCCTTGAACCCGGAGACACCTTGCACCTGATTTCATCTGATCCGGGTTCAGTCAAGGACATCGATGCCTTCTGTAAACAGACTGGTAATGAATTACTGGAGAACAATGCAGATAGCGGCGAGTTTACATTCATCATCCGTAAGAGCTGAAAGGAGAATAGTCATGGGTAATGCAGCAGCAGAAACAAATGATCCTGTCATGGACAGGAATCTTTTTAACCAGTGGTTTGATGATCGCATGGCGCAGCGTCAAGCAGATCATGTGCCATCTATGACCATTATTGCGACGAAAGGAACTCTGGATATGGCATATCCGCCATTTATCCTTGCTTCGACGGCATCTGCCCTGGGTTGGGATGTGTCGGTGTTCTTTACTTTTTACGGGCTCAATCTTCTGAGAAAAGACCTTGATCTGGAGATTAGTCCCCTGGGCAACCCTGCAATGCCAATGAAAATGCCGATGGGACCTGACTGGCTGCGCAGTGTGAATATGAATATACCGAACGTACTGATGGCCAACATGCCCGGCTTTGAAAAAATGGCCAGTGGCATGATGAAAAAAACAATGCGTGATAAGGGCGTGGCAACGATAGAAGAACTGCGCTCTATTTGTCTGGAAGCAGATGTTAAGCTGGTGGCCTGCCAGATGACAGTAGACCTGTTTAGTATGGATCAGTCAGAATTTATTCCTGAGATCGATGACTGGATAGGCGCTGCCAGTTTTCTGCCGACAGCACAGAAAGCGGATGTTAGTTTATTCATCTGATTTCGGTAATGCAGCATAGCAAAGGAACCTAAGCATTTCTTTGCTCTGCGGGCCCGGCGTTTGTCAATCTGACGAATATCATTTCTCTAGCGTGGACCTTATAGGCATATATGGTTATGTGGTTTCTGCTTTCTCATCACGTAGCTTCTTCACATAGCGATAGATAGTTCTTTCACTAACACCCAGCATGCTGGCGGCATCTGAACGGTTGCCGTTGCACTGTTGCAGTGCATTAAGTATCCGGTCCTTGCTGTGCCTGCCCTGGCTCCTGTTGAGAACGTCATTATCATGGGAACCGTTTTCTGACTGCTCCCGCGGCGAGTTAACGACCTCTGATTTAGAATTGATGTAGGTGAATTGCTCGAAAATAAGGTGCTCAGGTCCCATGGTGCCAAGGTTGGCGAGTATGGTTGCCCGTTCCATGATATTGCGTAACTCGCGGACATTGCCAGGGTAGTCGTATTTGAACAATTCTTCTATCACTTCTTCGGATAGTGGAATATGCGCAGAACCGCCTTCAATGTCTGATAGAAAATGTTCCGCAAGTGCAGGTATGTCATCCTTGCGTTCGCGTAATGCAGGGACTTCAACAGGGAATGCAGTGAGGCGGAAGTAGAGATCATTTCTGAATTTTTTTTCAGTGACCATCTGGCGTAGATTACGATTGGTCGCTGCGATGACGCGGACATCAACCTGTTGATATTGGGTGCCGCCTACAGTCCTGTAGGTTCCTGTTTCCAGGAAGCGCAGCAGTTTTGTCTGTAATGGTAAAGGTAATTCAGCAATTTCATCGATAAACAGGGTGCCCGTATTGGCAGACTCTATCAGGCCGATCTTTTTTTCTGTCGCACCGGTAAAGGAACCTTTTTCGTGCCCGAAAAGTTCACTTTCAATGAGCTGCTCGCCAAGTGTTGAGCAGTCGACAATAACAAACGGTCCTTTATGGCAGTTTGAAAAATGGTGTATATATTCAGAGACCTTTTCTTTCCCTGCGCCGCTTTCGCCTGTCAGTAATACTGTTGAGCGTGTAGGTGCTACCCTCTGCAGTAAACTGGTTAATCGAATCATTGGGTTTGAACGACCAATCAGCATTTGCTCTGCCTTGATGACCTCATCAAGACAGATCATCGACTCTGCCATGTATTTTACACTGCCGTCTTCATCCAGTATGGGTTGGGCGCGTAACTGAACATGTTCTTTCCCACCTTCATTATCATAGTGAACATGAATCACTTCGGTCGGGCGAGCGGTGTCAAAAACACTTTTCAGTGGGCAATGTTCTCCTTTTTCATGGCAGGGTACATCCGAGTGATGTGAAATGTGATAACAGGTATCGCCAATAATTTCAGAACCAGTTAGCTCATACTTATTACGATATTGTTTGTTGGCCGCAACGATTTTATATTGTTTATTGATGATGACGAAGGGTTCAGGAATCAGGTCAATAATATCCTTGCAATGTGGTGCCTCGAATTTTTTGTGAATCATAAACAGTTACCCATCGTATATGGGTGGATTCTCCACCTTGGTGGACGCTCTTCGCGGGAGTGCGTCCGTTTAGTTGCCATCAATGTTTTTTATTATCATTCGGCGGCAGCATCCGTAAACTAATGGTGGGTGAGATGAGCCGCAGCTATTCAGTAT
>JARFQI010000181.1 GCA_029287855.1 Arenicellales bacterium
GATTTGATACAAACATGCTATTCACGTTAACCAGATGCCATGCAAGAGGTCGACCATGACAACTACAAAAACCTTTGCTCAATTACTTGTATTACCCGCTATGCTGGTCTCACTATCTGCGACAGCAGCTACCGAATTCGATCAACCCGGCGATGGGCCATTTTTTGGTGAAACTGCAAACGGTCAGTGGCTGATCGGTGCCAAATACGTTGAGATGAATAACAGTGATGACGGCCTTGAATCATCTAATAATACTGGCGTTATACTTGGATACGAATTCAACCGACCAGTCTGGAAAGGAAAGGCTGCGTTTGAGTTTCAGTATCTGCCATCCACTTCAGAAGGCCAGGTAAACGATAGATTCAGTACTACTCCGAGTGCTTACCCTAATGGCGGAGAGTGGGAAAACCCGGTATACAGCGGCTATGTTGTTTATCGCACTCCTGGATCAGTCCTTTATGGTAAAGCCAAGGTCGGCATCGTCGCCTCCCGCTTTAAAATTACCACCACAAACACGGAGACTGAAGAGAATCCAGGAGCGGAAAAAATCGTCCAGGAAAACAAAACACAGATAGGTTATGGCCTAGGATTGGGTGTACATATTGGCAGACATTTTGACCTTGAACTTGAATACGAAGGTAATCAGGGCAAGTCACAACTCTATGACTTTGGACTCAATGCAATTGTAAAGCTGCCTTAATAGACAAATAAAAAAGTTTTCTAGCCAGCTGCTTTTTTAGGCGCTGGCTTCTTTTTTGCCATCCAGTACAGGCCAAAATGGTGCAATCACCGAATTTATCTGCCTGTCAGCATCGCGCAATGCATCTTCGACTGTATCTGCATCAGGTGCCGTTGAAAAAACAAATCCCAGATAACTAGCACCTTCTGGCAGCGGATAAACCTTATAGCCTTCGCGTAAACTAATCTCTATATCATCAATATAGGGTATTTTTTCTGCATTCAATACACCCTCTACCCGGCGCAGTACACCTGCTTCCTTGATTGGCAGCATCAACACACCTGCTGCTCCACTATTAACCTGTTTTGGTAAAGCCAGACCAATTGCATTGGCAAGCACCAGCTCTTCGAGCGAGTATCCAGTACCGAAGCTCAACAGGCGGCTGCAGAGACCGCCAATGGTCCTTGCGGCTAATTCGATCAACCAGGCACCACGTTCATTGAGCCGGCATTCAGCATGTACAGGACCAGTAATCAGCCCATAAGCTGCGCAAGATTTCTGTACCGTTTCTACTACTAACTTCCGCTCATTTTCTGTAATTCTGGCAGGAGAGATATAGAATGTTTCTTCAAAGTATGGACCATCCAGTGGATCTGGCTTATCAAACATTGCCAGCACATCAAGATGGCCCTCACTTAGCATGCCCTCAATTGCAAATTCCCGCCCAGGAATAAACTGTTCAATTAAAAGATGTGATTTCTCATAAATATCATACTCTTCCGAGACAATCCTAAGACTTCGCTGGAGACCCTGTTGAAGGCTGGTTCTCGAATCCGCCCGAATTACCCCTCTACTTCCAGACAATGCCAGAGGCTTAACAACACAGGGGAAGCCAATACAAGAGTCGTCAACAGGTTTATTGGCCGTAACTTTGATTACTGTAAATTCGGGAACCTGCACCCCGGCCTGTTGCAGACAGTTTCGGGACAAGTCTTTACGTCGTGCAATACGGACTGCAGAAGGAAGGTTCTGTTGCAGTCCGGTTTGTTCAGCCAGTTTGGCTGCAAGCTCGAGTGTACTGTCATCTGTACCGATAACCGCGTCAAAAGGCTGATTAGTTGCTAATTCAACGAGTACCGCAAGAGCCGCCTCGTGATCGTGCAGTGGAACATCAATACCGGCTGAATAAGGCGAAGAGACTGCCCATTCACCCTGTGAAGCAAGGTTGATCTCCAGACCAAGTGAATGAGCAGCCCTTACATAGGGTTGTATGCGATAGCTTTCAGGTGGTGATACGAGAAGTACGCGACGTTTCACCGCTTTGTGGTTGATACTGACTGCTTATACTTCTCAGGTGCCGCAGCCGCCAGCACCACATCCGCCACAGGCGCCACTGCCACCAACTGACTGGAAAACATTATTAAAAATAAAACTGGCACCTGTTGGACCTTCGCGATAGTCGATTTCACAACCCTGAAGATAGCCAAGTGCAACCGGGTCAACCAGAATTTTGCATTCATCACTGCCAAGTGCGCTATCAGTTTCCAGTACGTCTTCTGCATAAGTCATGCCGTAAGACAGTCCACTGCAGCCACCACCGTGAACAAATACCCTGATACCTGCGACATCTTCTTCAACCGAGCCCAGCAGTTCGGTCATTTTCTCCAGTGCAATATCTGTAATTGACATTACATCGCTTGTTACATCTGTCTGAAATGCAGCTTCACCCATAGTCCTACTCCTTTCATAAACAATAATAGTATGATCTTACCAGAGATATGCCGATATATTGAGAAATTTCACCCATAATTACTGTATGGATTGAATGTATATTGAACAAAATAATTCCAGGATCGAATTGAATCAATAACCCACCATATCGATAAGAAATGCTAATTACCCGCGACAAACGAAGCTATACCTGTCGATAAAGAAATATATACCTGGCTGAGAAACTCAGGATTGCCGGTAGCTTTACAGACTTGATCCTGTTATCCCCTCCATGTTCTGATATTTAACAACTTTTTCCTGAGCAAAACAGCATTCTATCTAGTACAATTTACCCATTAGTAATAAATAAATGTAACGGGTTAAAGTAAAATGAGCAGAATGATTTATTGCCAGGTGTTAAAAAAAGAAGCGCCTGGACTTGAACAGGT
>JARFQI010000183.1 GCA_029287855.1 Arenicellales bacterium
AGCATGCGCTCTGCAGCTTCCATAATATCCCTGCGTTTATCAAGATCACCTTCATTTGCTGCCTGTTCCAGCAGCTTGTCATATTCAGGGTTATCGTAGCCTGAGTCATTGATGCCGTGTGAGCTCTGCATAAGCTCAGCAAAGGTGAAGGCGTCGTTATAATCGCCTATCCAGCCACCGCGGAAGGCTTCTGTCAGTTTCTTCTGCTTACGGTTTTCAAGGAAGACTTTCCACTCTTCATTGATCAGCCTGGTTCTGATGCCGAGGTTCATTTTCCACATGGCAGAAATCGCAATGGCTATTTTTTTGTGGTTTTCGCTGGTGTTATAACGGATTTCCAGTGTTAGCGGGTTGCCTTTACTGTAGCCTGCTTCCTGGTATAGCTGCTGTGCTTTTTTTAGGCGTTCGGCCTTTGGCATGTTCGCATAGTCGAGTTGTTGGCTGTTGTAGTTGTTGACGCCCGGCGGCACCCAGCCATAGGCAGGAATTTCACCGGCTTTGGTGATCTTATCAGTCAGGATGTTACGGTCAACGGCCATTGACAGTGCCTGACGCAGCTTAAGATTATCCTTGAATGGTGGCCTGGTCAGGTTAAATCCGTAATAGTAAGTACCCAGAGTTGGCGCTACATGAAGTTCCCCAGGCAGATTTTTCATGATCCAGTCGTACTGGTTAGCAGGTATGCCACCGCTGATATCAAGCTCACCTGCACGATAACGTTTAAGTTCAGCAGAGGCCTCTTCGATAGGCAGGTAGATGACTTTTTCGATGATAGTGTTGTCATTGTCCCAGTACATGGGATTGCGTTCGACAGTGACCTGTGACTGTACCTTCCATTCTTTCAGGACATAAGCGCCGTTGCTGATCAATTTACCGGGGCGTGAAAACTGGTCGCCATGTGCATCCACGCTGTCTTTATGGACAGGGTAGGTGGTTGAGTGGTTTAGCAGCCCGAGCAGGTATGGTGTGGAGGCTTTAAGCGTGATCTTAAGAGTCCTGTCATCTATAGCTTCTACTCCCAAATCTTCTATAGGTTTATTGCCTGTAATGATGTCTTCTGCATTGAGTATGGGTGCCAGTATCTGTGAATATTGTGAGCCGGTTGCCGGGTCTACTGAGCGTCGCAGGCCGTAGACGAAATCAGCTGCGGTAACCGGATCGCCATTCGACCATTTTGCATTTTTGCGGATATGGAAAATATAGACCTTGCCATCATCACTGATTTCCCAGGATTCAGCTGCGCCCGGAATCACTTTTCCATCAGGTGCTTCAATCGTAAGTCCTTCATAGAGATCGCGCAGAATGTTTGATGCCGGTACACCTTCTGCTTTGTGCGGGTCGAGAGTCTGAACCTCCGAACCATTACCGCGACGGAGAATTTGTTCGTCGGCGAGGTTATCAGGTTTGGCAATGGCAGCCTGGCTGGCAGCTACTAAACAGATGAACAGGGGTAAGACAAACTGTTTCAGCATTCGATATTCCTCGTGATCCTTTGTTTATTGTACTTTTATAACAGGTGCGGGGTCGCAGAGGAATGTAAAAAGAGGAAAGAGGAAAGGTGCTGAATAAAATCGAATATTCTTTTACCTTTCCCCTTTATCCTTTCCTCTGGGTTTTAACTCGCCAGTTTGCTGGTCAGCAGCTTGTTGATTCGGCGCACATAATCTGCCGGTGCCTCCAGTTTGCCGCCTTCACTAAGCAGGGCCTGGTCATAAAGAATCTGTGACCAGTCTTCCAGTTCGTCCTTGTGCTCGTCCATGTAGCTGATCAAGTCATGCTCAGGATTGATCTCCATTATCGGGGCGGTGCCAGGAATATCCTGTCCCATGCTTTTCATCAGGCGTTCCATGTTCGCACCAATGTCGTTTTCATCGGCCACCAGACAGGAAGGAGAGTTTGTCAGACGAGTACTGATCCTGACTTCCTTGACGCGGTCACCGAGGGCTTCAGCGATACCATCAGTTAGGCTTTTGAGTTTCTTCTCAGTTTTCTTTTTCTCCTTTTTTGCTTCCTTGTTATCGCTTTCATCCAGTTCAAGCCCGCCTTTGGCCACGGACTTCAGGGATTTTTCCTTGTAGTCAATCAGGTGATTGACTACCCATTCATCTATCGGGTCGCTTAGCAACAGCACTTCGATATCTTTCTTGCGGAAAATTTCCAGGTGCGGTGAGGTTGCTGCCGCTTTCCAGGTATCCGCGGTGACATAGAAAATATCTTTCTGGCCATCCTTCATGCGCGAGATGTAGTCATCCAGTGACACATTCTGACTGTCATCATCGTTATGTGTGCTGGCAAAACGCAGCAGCTCTGCAACTTTCTCCTTATTTTCATGGTCATCAACAACACCTTCCTTGATGACTTTACCGAATTCCTTCCAGAAGTCGGCGTATTTTTCTGGCTCCTTGTCGGCTGTTTTCTTCAGAGATGCCAGAACCTTCTTGACCAGTGAAGCACGAATGGTGTCGATTGCTTTGTTTTTCTGCAGGAATTCACGCGATACATTAAGCGGCAGATCTGCTGAATCGACCAGGCCCTTGACAAATCGCAGGTAAGGCGGCATCAGGTGTTCTGCATCGTCCATAATAAAGATGCGACGCACATATAGTTTCAGGCCTTTACGATGTTCACGGTCCCAGATGTCGTATGGGGCTTTTGACGGGATATACAACAGTGAAGTGTATTCCAGTTTTCCCTCAACCTGGTTATGCAGAATCGACATCGGTGGGGCCGGGTCATAGGAAATCGTCGTGTAGAAGTTATTATATTCTTCCTCAGAGATGTCGCTTTTACCACGAGCCCACAGTGCCGCACCCCGGTTGACCTGTTCCAGTTCATCCTTTTCCTCATCCATTTTCATACGGATGGGCAGGGTAATGTGATCGGAATATTTCTCGATTATGCTGCGGAGGCGATAATTTTCGACGAACTCGTCTTCATCTTTACGCAAATGCAGAGTGATACTGGTGCCGCGCTGCTCGCGGGTAATAGATTCAAGTTCGTATTCGCCCTCTCCGTTTGAGGTCCATCGGATGGCTGCATCTGCAGGTTCACCGGCACGGCGTGATTCTACAGTTACCTTGTCTGCCACCATGAAAACAGAGTAGAAGCCGACACCGAATTGACCAATCATGCTGGCATCTTTTGCCTCATCACCACTCAGTGATTCTACAAATTTCTTCGTACCGGAACTGGCAATAGTGCCCAGGTTCTGGATCACTTCATCATAGCTCATGCCGATGCCGTTATCGGTAATCGACAGCGTACGCGCGTCTTTATCGATATCTATGGTAATCCCGAGTTCTTCACCGTCTTCCATTAGAGAAGCGTCCTGTACTGTCGCAAAACGCAGCTTGTCACAGGCATCTGAGGAGTTGGCAATCAGCTCGCGCAGAAAGATTTCTTTGTGCGAATACAGTGAATGAATCATCAGGTGCAGAAGCTGTTGCACCTCGGTCTGAAAACTATGGGTTTCCGGCTTCGCTTTCGTCTTGGCCATGAATTTTTCCTCTAGTTGAATCAAATTATTTAAATAAGGTGATATATGACGTCAGCGAGAGTAATTTCAAGTGCGTTTTTGGTCATTTTTCGCATTGACCTGAGGCAACACAAAAAGTATAGTCTCGCGTCCGTCCTGCTGGCTAGCCGACAGGACAGCGACGGGGTATAGCGCAGTCTGGTAGCGCGCCTGCTTTGGGAGCAGGATGTCGGGAGTTCGAATCTCTCTACCCCGACCAGTTTTATCGGGACAGGCAGGTTTTCAGGTGACTAAAAACCCGCTTGGCCTTATAATTTTGCCTTCATGGCGCCCGTAGCTCAACCGGATAGAGCAACGGCCTTCAGCTGACGCCCGGCTCTTGAGTCAGGATAGTTGTGTAGGAGCCTTCGTCCGGAAACAGAACGGGCGAAGTGGAGGACACTGTATCGGTGAAACCGTAGCGTTTTGTAAACGCCGGCAATACCGAGGAAACCGGTGGCTGTTTGGCCATACCTGATTGAATGAGTGCCTGGCGCTGGTAGATCAGGGAAAGGAAACGCCGGGATCCGTAGAGACTATACGTGTCCCACCTGAGATGGTGAAGATATAGTCCAGACCACAAATTGGAACAGTTTTCAGATGACAGTCTGAATTAGTTTCAAGCAGTGAAAACTGTAGTGGTAAGCTAAGCCGTAGGTTAGAGGTTCGAGTCCTCTCGGGCGCACCATTTTTTGGTACCTGAAAAGTTTATGGTGAGCGTAGCTCAGTTGGTAGAGCCCCGGATTGTGATTCCGGTGGTCGTGGGTTCGAGCCCCATCGTTCACCCCAATTTTTTGTTTTTTTAGTGCTTCAGCAGTACTCGGGCCGTTAGCTCAGTTGGCAGAGCAGCTGACTCTTAATCAGCGGGTCGAAGGTTCGAATCCTTCACGGCCCACCAATGAAATCAATGGCTTAGGTGAATTATCCTAAGCCATTTTTTCTTCCAGACATCACATAGACAGCACGCCGATTCCCAGACTTATCCAGCACAAAGAACGTAGTAAGAAACAATAACAGCGTGCCTGTTTGAATTGATTACCCAAAGTTGCTGATCTCTTAATATGTGAATCCCATTTTGAGTGGTCTTGAGGCGGCCCAGGTAGGTAATTGACCTCAGTTTCATGCATTCCCACCCGTCAATTCCAAAAGCCGCCGTTATTTAGAGTGGCTAGCCAGTAATGTTGCGTCAGCCATCACCCACTGTGCTGTTGTTTGGTTGTTCTCAGGTACTGAAAAAATTACTGCTGTTGACCGTGTGCTCATCCGACCGAAACGTGTCATCCTGAGGAACTGCACCATTGATGCTAAGAATCTGTTGATAATCACAATTCATTATGGGTATCGCGGTGCCTGAATTCACCACCAGCTGTAGAGGCTCTCACGCCGGGCATTTCAGTCAACATATCGTCTGACCAGCGACTAAGCTTGCTGGTGATATTCTTCTTTTTTCCAGGCATCATCGTTTTCACTATTGTGCTCAATGTTCCTCTTTTGGGCATCACTAT
>JARFQI010000051.1 GCA_029287855.1 Arenicellales bacterium
GATACTGATCAGTGATGAAGACGAAAATGTGATTGAGGTCCTGCCTTCGGCAGACATTGTCGACATCCGCTATCCGGTACTCGAATACCCGGAAAAGGTAAGTGCTTTAAATTTTGACAGGACCCATGAGATTCATGGTCAATTACTGGGAATCAAAGGCCAATACCTTATACTCGATAAGGGAGTCATCAATATCCGCAAGTTTGGCGGATACCATGTAAGGCTGAGTGATTAAGGTTATTGTTTGAGCTAATTCGTTAAGGCTTAACCTACCCGGTTGACGATCTCACCGCGGAGAAACGCAGTGATGTTTTCAGCTATCTGGTCGACCAGCCGTTGCCGTGACTGCCGGCTGGCCCAGGCCGTATGCGGTGTAACAATCAAATTCGGAATATCGCCGGCAAGCAGCGGACTATCATCGAGCGGCGGTTCGATTGCCAGAACATCAACGCCTGCGCCGGCAATATTATGCTGCCGCAATGCATCAGCCAGTGCCGGCTCATCGACGATGCCTCCACGGCCGGTATTGATTAACAGGGCACTCTTTTTCATCAGGGCGAGTTCACGTTCTCCGATCAGGTTCTCAGTTTGCTTGTTAAGCGGAATATGCAGGCTGAGAATGTCACAGGTGGCCAGCAGTTCATCGAGAGGCAGCCGCCCCGGTTCTGCGTCACCGTGCAGGTGCTGGCATACCTGTACTTCCAGACCCATCGCCGGAGCCGCTTTAGCCACAGCCTGCCCGAGTGTGCCATAGCCGATAATACCCAGGGCTTTACCGGCGACTTCTTCGATCGGATAGTCGAGCAGGCAAAAGTTTTCACTGCGATGCCAGTCGCCTCTCTGTACAGCAGCGCTGTATTGCATCAGCTTTGTCGATAGTGCCAGCATCAGGGCGTAAACATGCTGTACCACAGAAGGCGTTCCATAATTACGCACGTTCGATACAGCAATACCGCTGGCATCTGCAGCCTCTATATCAATATGGTTAAAACCGGTAGCGGCCGCACAGATGTATTTCAGTTCAGGTGCTTGTGTGATGTCATCAGCATTGAGCTTGCACTTGTTGGTGATAACGATCTCAGCACGGCTGATGCGTTCAGGCACCTCTGACGGAGAAGTGGAGTCATAGAACGTCCAGGATAACGGCAGCTCCTCAAGTGATGCCATGGTCAGGTCATCAGGGCCAACGGTAGAGTGGTCAAGAAAAACGGCTTTTTTCATTATTTGGTGTCTCGATATCAAGCGTTAAGAGATGAGAAATGGCAGGTGAAGTATTGTTACATCTTACCTGCGATTCTATCAATTTACGCATAATGGCAAAGCACATATTGTCATTTAAGATGTCGCACATGAAATAATGTTTACTATTTAGTTGGCAACACGACATCAGTATAAATTTTATTCTTGGTATGGCAATCCACACAGACCTGCTTCTGCATCTCGGCACCACCGCTGACGATTGAGCCATGGACAAGCCGTGCGTGGCAGGTGGTGCACTGTGCCTGTTTATCCTTGAAGTGTGCTCTGTGTAGTTTGTCAGGTACGAACAGTGGGTCGTTGTGGAGCATGGCATCATACTGGTAGCGGAGGTCTTTGCTGAAAAAATGACATTTCATGCAAACCGGGTCATCAACATGCGCAACGATGGTACCGACTTCCCCGAAGAAATGCTGGTATGCCTGGCGCAGTCCTCCTATCTTGGCCTCAACATAGCCTTTTACGCCGACACCGCCGTGACAGTCGATGCATTCAACCTCGGTATGTGTCGATCTCGTCCATGAGGCGTTCTGCGTGCTCATCTCATGGCAATTATTGCAGAAGTCCGAGGTTGAGGTGTAGTAAGTGGTCGCGCCGACACTTAGCAGCACCAGCACTACTATCACAATGATTCCCGTTATGCCCAGTCCAAACAGGACGGGTTTGCGGGACATCGCTATTCTCCCTTACTGCTTTGACGGCCCTTAACGTTATCCAGCGCCTGCTGCAGAACAGCGGGATCATCATCCTTGTGGTGGTGACAGGCATTACAGGAGTTCGCCTGTTTATCGACGCCGCCATGAGTGATGGAATCCTTCGGCTGAACCACTATGAAGGTGTGATCATGCAGGTCCCCGGAGACGGCGCTCTTGACGATCTTGGCCATGTGGCAGCCGATACAGCCGTTCATGTCATGCAGGCTGTGAGACAGCGTTGGGTTGGCGCGTGGAGTGTGGCAATTCAGGCATAATTTATCACCCGGCAGGCGCGTCTGATAACGCGTCGCCGCACCTGTGTTATGTACAGTATGACAGGATATACAGGTTACCCCTTCCTTTGCATGAGCGCTTTTCTGCCAGTCAATATATTGCTGGTGATGGGATTTTGAATGGCCGTTCGGCCAGAATTTTTTCTTACTGTTCTCCGGTGTTGCGGTGTTGTACTTGTTGACCAGTGACATGCCCGGTTTGAAGCCTACTGGGTAGCCATGTTTACCTGATGGGTCCTTGCCGCGTGTATGGCAGGAGCCGCATACCTGTACCTGCAGGCCGACCGACAGATTGGCCGGGTTAGTGATGGTTTCGGCAAACTTGTCAGCATTCGTTTCTGCTGCATGCTTGCTTCCCGGGCCATGACAGGCTTCACAGCCTACAGCGGGTTCAATGAATACACGCTTTTCGTAATCCAGACCAGTGACATGGCAGCCACCACAGTTCTTCAGCCAGGGTCTCTCTTTCCAGTTGTCTGCGTGGTACGGTGTCCAGTTACCTGTCTCCAGGTCATACTGTGCAGGAAGGACGTAGAGCTCATCACCGATTTGCGTAATGTACCGCTGTTTCCACTGGTTGCCGATGGTGTAAAGCACCTGGTCCCGTGTGAAGGTGCGTATTTCAGAGGGAGTATCAAAATCACCGACGATGGCATTTGGATCTCTACTGACGTCTGTCGCCATCTGCGCATGCAGGGTCTGTTTCCATTCTTTAGAAATCTTCTGGTGACATTTCTGGCATTGCTTAGAGCCGACGTAGGTCGCCCCTTGCTGAGTAGCGCTAGCGATATGGGGAATGCATGCGAAACCAAGTAACAAAAATACTGCTGATAACTGGACCCTGAACATACTCATGATGCGCTCCTCCTGAGGATGACCTCTGGTAGCCGGCACAATTATTTTTCTATCAACGCCATCGGCACATAATACAGCGACCGGCAAACTGGCAGTGCTCAGCACTAGCGCATGCGGACACCTTATACCTCGCATTAACAGAGGTCAAACAGGCGACTGCATCTTAACTAGATTAGAAAACGAACAGAACATCGAAGTTTACGTCGATGAGGTATAGAATGGCTGTCGGTTGGGAGGTGCTGAAAATTCCTTTGTCATATCGCAGTGATAAAACTCTAGGGCACCACCATATATAAACCTGGCGAACCACGAACAATAAGGGCTGTTATGCCCAGTTAACAGATTATGCCGAAAAATCAGCACAGGGCCGTCCTTGTCATCACTGATGGCATTGGTCATAACCCGGACAGTGAGAACAACGCCTTCGCCGCGGCATTTAAGCCTGCTTACGATGCGCTGTTTGCGAAGGTTCCGCACAGCCTGATAAACACCTCAGGAGCTGCCGTAGGGCTGCCTGAAGGACAGATGGGGAATAGCGAAGTCGGCCATATGACGCTAGGCAGTGGCAGGGTGCTGGAGCAGAACCTTGTCAGAATATCTCATGTCATTGGGGACGGTAAACTGGCCCAGGATAACAGGCTGAAGACCCTTTTTGATATGAGTAATAGCATCCACCTTGTCGGTCTACTCAGTGATGGCGGCGTGCATTCACATATTGATCATATTATTGGGCTTGCAGGCCTGGCATCAGATGCCGGCAAGCAGGTTTTCATCCACGTGATTACTGATGGGCGAGATGTACCGCCTTCATCTGCGCAGCAATATCTCTCTCAGCTGCAACAGAGTCTTGATGGGAACATGTGCATTGCAACCATCAGCGGCCGCTATTTTACGATGGACCGCGACAAGCGCTGGGACAGGATTGAACTGGGCTATCGAGCAGTGGCGGAAGGGAGTTCGCGAACCAGTTTGAGTCCAGAAGAATATATCGAGTCAATGTACCGGCAGGGTATAACGGACGAGTTCATTGAGCCGGCAAGTTTCGGCGATTATGCGGGTTTTGAGCGTGGTGATGGAGTTATCTTCTGTAACTTCAGAAGCGACCGCATGCGCGAAATTGTCGCGGCAGTAGCAGCGGAAGATTTTGAGCCGTTCTCGCGCAGCAATACACTGATCAAAGTGTTAACCATGACGGAGTATGATAAAGAATTCAACATTCCAGCAATCTTCAGGCCTGAGCATCCAGAGCATACCCTGAGCCAGGTAATCAGTGATGCCGGTCTGCGGCAGTATCATGTAGCGGAGACAGAAAAATATGCCCATGTCACTTTTTTCTTCAATGGCGGAATAGAAACGCCGTGTGTTAATGAAGAGCGAAAGCTGGTTCCGAGCCCATTGGTCAAGACCTATGACATGCAGCCAGAAATGAACGCACCTGAAGTTGGTGACGCCGTGGTCGAAGCGATTAAAGATGGCTTTGATTTTGTTCTGGTTAACTTCGCGAATGCTGACATGGTCGGCCATACCGGCAATTTCGAAGCAAGCGTACAGGCGGTCGAAGCCGTTGACAAACAGCTTGGCCGCATCATCGGCACCGCACGACGTGAAGGTTATTCGGCGGTTATTACCAGTGACCATGGTAATGTTGAAAAGATGAGCCTGGCTTCAGGCGAAAAGGTTACCAGTCACACCACCTGTGATGTTTATTGCTTTGTCATCGATGAGGAAATAGCAGAAATTTCTGATGGCAGCCTGGCAAATATCGCCCCGACGGTGCTTAAACTGATGCACCTGCCGATTCCTGATGAGATGGAAAAGCCCCTGTTTTAAGCCATAGCCAGGGTTATCTGCTATCGCTATTTCAGCAAACCTTACTAGTTATAGGAGGCTTTCGCGACCAAACTTTGATGTCACTCGATTTAACGTAAGACAATTAGCAATCAGACAAATGTTACAAATGGCTGTACTCGTACCATCTCGCCGTCTGCAACACCTTCGCAATCTTCATCAAGCAGAATGAAGCAGTTGGCAAGGCTCATCGACATCAAAACCCCTGAACCTTGCTGGCCGGTTTTTCTGACCATCAGTATGCCATTGGCACCCTGTTCAAGGATGCCGCGCTGGAACTCGTAACGTCCCTTGCGTTTGCGTATGTTGCCGCTGCAGCTGGCCATCATGGTTAACTGCTGTTTGATACGTGAACTTGCCAGGAACTCAAGGGCAGGCTGTACAAACTGGTAAAACGTTACCATTACAGCAACCGGGTTGCCGGGTAGCCCGAAGAACAGGCTGTTGCCGATACGGCCGTGGGTTAAAGGCCGCCCTGGTTTCATGGCTATTTTCCAGAAGTGTATTTCACCGGTCTCTTCAAGGATAGGTTTGATGTAGTCTGCTTCACCAACCGATACACCACCAGAAGTGATGACCACGTCTGCCATCGAAGCGGCTTCACTAAATGCTTTTCTCAGGTCTTCTGCATTATCCCTGACAACACCCATGTCGAGCAGTTCAACACTCAGCCGTTTAAGCATACCGTATAAACTGTAGCGGTTGCTGTCATAGACGTCACCCTGTGCAAGTGGTTCACCGATTGATCGCAACTCGTCGCCGGTAGAAAAAAATGCGACACGCGGACGCCGTCTTACCCTCACCTCACCTATACCGAGAGACGAGAGGACACCGATATCTGCAGGAGTCAAAGTGTGAGACGAATGTAGTACTGTACCTCCAGCCGCAATGTCTTCTCCTGCCTGGCGGACGTTCTGTCCCGCGTGATGTCGATCATCAATGCGTATACTGTCAGGATCCAATCTCTCGACGTGTTCCTGCATAACCACGGTATCGGTGCCGGGCGGCATAACGGCGCCAGTCATAATACGAACGCACTGACCAGTATCGCAGCTGCCATTAAACGGCGCACCGGCAAGAGATTTGCCAATGACGTTATAGATTCGGTCGCTGCCCTGGGGCAGGCTAATACCAGCAAGGGCATAACCATCCATTGCAGAATTTGTATGACCCGGTACCGAAATCGGTGAAATTATGTCCTCAGCCAGTACTCTGCCGAGTGCATTTCTAAGTGTCAGTTTTTCACTGGCAGTGATGGGTTCTATTTCGGCAAGGATTTTCTGTCGGGCATCTTCGACTTTCAATGTGCCTGTTTCAGGTACGTCGTCACAGCACGAAGGAGCGCGGCTAATGCTGCTCATGGTTGAAGCGTACCTGATGCGGCAACTGCAGGGGTGTCAGCTATGATGTTATCAAGGATAAACTGAACGATCTGTTGCGGATTATTGAGATTCAGTTTTGGCAGCAGGTTCCTGTTTTCAGGTATCGGTGCATCGCTGGCAATGGCGATGATATTGCTGTCATCCGGGAAAAACAACGTTTTGTTCATCTCCGGGCGATGAAGTTCAATCTTCTTGAAGTTTTCATGCTTGAAGCCTTCTACCAGTATAAGATCAAGGTCCTGCATATTCAGTCCAGACAGTGCCTCAGCCAGTGAGGGTTCACCGCGTCCTTCATCAAATTCGGTAATAAGCGCCATGCGTTTGTGTGATGCTATCAGCATCTGACTTGCCCCGGCTTCACGCAATTCATAGCTGTCCTTGCCAGGATGATCAATATCAAAAGTGTGGTGGGCATGTTTGACGACAGCCACTTTTAAGCCCTGTTCTACCATCAGTGGCAGCAGCTGCGTCAACAGGGTAGTCTTGCCGGTACCGCTCCATGCACAGAACCCGACCATTGGCACTGGTGGCTGATTCATTCAGCAGTACCTGATTTATCAAATTTACTCAGGTCATCCTCAGTATTGATATTAAAAAAGGTATCGATGACATCAGAAAAGTCCGCCAGGGCTGTATTGTGACGGGCATACCAGAGGTCAATTTTGCGATCACCCGCATCGAGAAAATCCTGCAGACTGCCAAGTAAGGAACGCGGTATCAACGCATAGACCGGCTGCATACGCTGGCCATCATAGGCCACGGCCAACTCAGCATCATTATCTTTCATTGCAGCAGATAGCCTGCTGACCAGGTCGAGAGGTACGTAAGGTCCGTCGCAGGGTAATGTCATGATGTAATCAGTATTACAGGCGGCGAGTGCCACTGCAAAGCCTGCCAATGGCCCCTGGTAGTCAGCCATATTGTCGCTGATAACCGGGTGGCCAAGGTCTGCGTAAATCTGCTGGTTTCTGTTTGCATTGATGATAACCGCGCTAACCTGTGGCGTCACAAGCCCGAGAATATGTTCAATCAAGGGCCTGCCATCAAGATCGACCAGGCCCTTGTCCTGGCCGCCAAGGCGTCTGCCGCGACCGCCTGCCAGCACTACTGCTGTAATATTATTTTTCTCAGGTGAAGTCATGCTGTGTGATGTCGTGCTGTCTGGCCGATAGGGAATGCTGAAACATTTTCTGCCTGTGTCTGTATCGAGTCAGTGCTTATTCTGCCATCTTTGAGTCGTAATTGCCTGTCAGTCAGGCTCTGGAACTGCAACTCATCGTGACTGGTGAGGACGATCGACATTCCTTCACTTTTCAATTGCCTTAACAATGCATGTGTCCTTAGCCGGGACTCCTGGTCCATGTTGGCCATTGGTTCATCCAGTAGAAGAACCGCAGGTGCACGCAGCCATGCCCTGGCGAGGGCCACGCGTTGTGATTCACCCCCGGACAGGGTAGTAGCGGAGACGCCCGCAAGGGGTTCGAGATCTGCCCATTGCAGTGCTTCATCAATGTGTTTGTCTCGTTCAGCAGCGCTGTACCCATGTCGCAAAGCATAGGCAATATTCTGTCTAACAGTAGCATCAAACATATATGGATGCTGATGCAGGTACATGATTTTTGCCTGCAGGGCACGTCGGTAGCTGCGCCATTTTATTTCCCCCAGTCCTGTGCTTATGGTTCCAGTATCTGGCTTTTCCAGCCCCGCCATAATTCTGAGCAGCGTCGTTTTACCCGAGCCGTTGGTACCGCAAAGCAATGTGCACTGGCCTTTATGCAGTTTGAAATCGACACCATCAAGGATGCTTCGGCGGCGATAGCGTTTGCTAAGGTTGCTGAATTGAATATTGACGAATGATGTCATGTCGCAAACCGTCCCTTGCCCTGGAAGTAGTGCAGTAGTCCGTTAAGCCCGAATGCCAGCAGTAGAAGGACAATACCCAGTGCGATGCCCTGGGAAAATTCGCCCTTGCTGGTTTCCAGAGCTATGGCAGTTGGAATATTGCGGGTGTAATTGAGTATGTTGCCACCCAGCATCATTGAGGCGCCGACTTCAGCAATAATTCGTCCATAGGCAGCCAGCAGTACGGCAAACAGGCCGAAACGAACTTCGTGCATGACTGTCAGCAGAGCTCTCAGCGGGCTGGCGCCGAGAGTACGGGCTGTTTCCCAGGCACGACGATCAGCTGCCTGAAACGCAGAATGACCCATTGCGACCAGGATAGGTACGCACAGTGCTATCTGGCCCAATACCATTGCACTTTGGGTAAATAACAGTCTTAGATCACCCAGCGGTCCCTGACGCGACAATACCAGGTAAAGAGTTAAACCAACCACAACTGCTGGCAACGACAGCAGCGTACTGAATACTGAAATCAACAGGCGACGACCGGGGAAACGCCCATTGGCGAGCATGAAGGCCAGCAGCAGTGACGGTGGAATCGAAATTAGAATTGCCGTCGTAGAAACGCGAAAAGAAATACCAATGATCCCCCACAATTCGCTATCGCCTGTTGCAAGCAGGCGAATAGCATCAAAGGTGGCGCTGTTCAGTGACTCCATATTGGTATGGCTACCGGATTAGTATGCTGCGCCTGCAGGCGCTTTTTCCTGTGCAACATGACCCGTGTCGGCCGATGGTGTAAATAGCAGCGAGCCTGCAACCGTGTAACTACCAATCATTCTTTGTCCATCGGGTGATGTTATCCAGTCAATCAGCGCCTGTGCGCCTGCACTGTTTATATCAGGGTAGCGTGCTGGATTGACAGCAATGATCCCATAAGGATTGAAAAGTATTGGGTCACCCTCATAGGTGATTTTTAGAGGAGATTTGGTCTGGTACGCAAGCCATGTCCCGCGATCAGTCAGAGTATATGCTGCCAGCTCTCCTGACATTTGTAACACCTTGCCCATGCCCTGGCCAGCTTCCCGGTACCAGTCTCCCTGCGGTTTAATGCCGGCGTTCTTCCATAGTGACAGTTCCTTTTTATTGGTGCCAGAGTCGTCGCCTCTTGATATGAATATGGCCTGGCTTTTTGCGATTTTGCTCAGGGCATCAATGCCGCTTGTGCTGCTGCTAACTGATGCTGGATCACCCGCAGGCCCGACAATGACAAAGTCGTTGTACATAACCTTAACGCGTTTTACTCCCGCGCCTTCATCGACAAATTTCTGTTCAGCAGCTGGAGCGTGGACCAGAACGACATCAACATCACCATCACGACCCATACGCAGGGCTTTACCCGTGCCGACGGCAATGACGTGAACAGTGTATCCCGTCTTGCGCTCAAAATAAGGGAGAAGATTCTGCAGCAGCCCTGAGTTCTCAGTACTGGTGGTCGTAGCAAGGCGCAGTGTCTTGCTTGACTCGACATCAGCGGCTATTGCAGAGAATGGCAGCAGAGCGTAGGTCAGAACGGCAGTGTATTTAAATAATCGTGGAAGTTGCATGTTTAATACCATTGATTACTAAAGAAATTTG
>JARFQI010000063.1 GCA_029287855.1 Arenicellales bacterium
ACCTGAAAGCACTCGAAAAACGCTTTGGCTGGTTAGCCGAGAACCCGCAACTGGGCAAACACCGCACGGATGTGGCTGAAGGCTATTACAGCTTTCCACAGGGCGAGCATGTTGTCTTCTATCTGATTGGAGATGAAGGCATTGATATTATCGGCATCCCGCACAAGGAGATGGATATCATCACTTATTTTCTACCTGGCTGAATAATCAGATATAAGGTGAAATGCCTGCTGTTGCCAGCCAGTGCCAGACATTGCCTGGCAGTACCAGTCACTCCCACTCAATGGTCGCAGGTGGTTTTCCCGAGATATCATAGGTGACACGTGAAATACCGTCGATTTCGTTAATGATACGACGAGACACCAGGTCAAGGAAGTCATACGGCAGGTGCGCCCAGCGCGCTGTCATGAAGTCGATGGTTTCTACAGCCCTGAGTGTGACTACGTACTGGTAGCGCCTGTTATCACCGACGACACCGACTGATTTTACCGGCAAGAAGACAGCAAAGGCCTGTGATACCTTGTCGTAGAGATGATGACGGTAGAGTTCTTCAATGAAGATATTATCTGCCCGGCGTAAAAGGTCAGCATACTCCTTTTTCACTTCGCCTAGTATGCGTACACCAAGACCCGGGCCGGGGAAAGGATGACGGTAGACCATTTCTGCCGGCAAGCCGAGTTCAACACCGAGCTTGCGCACTTCATCCTTGAACAGTTCTCTCAACGGCTCGAGCAATTCAAGATTCATATCGTCGGGAAGGCCGCCGACATTATGGTGCGATTTGATGACCTTGGCCTTGCCTGTTTTTGAGCCTGCTGACTCGATCACATCGGGGTAGATAGTGCCCTGTGCAAGCCATTTAACATTCGTAAGTTTGCCAGCTTCTTCATCAAATACTTGAATGAAGTTGTGGCCGATAATTTTACGTTTTTTCTCAGGATCTGTTTCGCCTGCCAGGCCTGCGAGGAAGCGATCTTCTGCATTGACACGGATTACCCTGACGCCCATGTGCTCAGCAAATGTGGCCATTACCTGGTCGCCCTCGTGCAGACGCAACAGGCCATTGTCGACAAACACGCAGATGAGTTTGTCACCAATAGCCTTATGCAGTAAAGCGGCAACCACCGATGAATCTACACCACCTGACAGGCCCAGCAGTACTTCATCATCACCTACCTGTTTCTGGATATGATCAATACTGTCGTGAATGATGTTTGCCGGGTTCCAGAGTGAAGCACAACCACAGATATCATGAACGAACCGGGCAAGTACCCGGTCGCCCTGTTTCGTGTGTGTAACTTCGGGATGAAACTGGACGCCATAATAATGCCGTGACTCATCTGCCATGCCAGCCAGCGGGGCATTATCAGTCGTAGCAATTGCGGTAAACCCAGGGGGCAGACTGACTACTCTATCGCCATGGCTCATCCAGACGTCTAGCAATCCAAAGCCCTCTGGAGAGGTATGATCTTCTATGTCGCGAAGTAAACTGGAGTGGCCGCGTGCACGAATCTGGGCATAGCCATATTCGTGGTGCAGGGAGGTTTCAACTTCCCCGCCCAGCTGCGCTGCCATGGTCTGCATGCCATAGCAAATTCCCAGTATTGGCATGCCTGAATCAAACACCAGCTGGCTTGCTTTTGGCGTGTCGCCCTCAGTAACACTTTCCGGGCCGCCTGACAGGATATAACCTTTAGCTGCAAACTCCCTGATGTGCTCTTCATCGACATCGTAGGGAAAGATCTCGCAATAAACACCCGCTTCCCGTACGCGCCGTGCTATGAGTTGAGTGTATTGCGATCCGAAATCGAGGATAAGAATCCTGTCAGAATGAATGTCGTTGCTCATGGGTTACTCATAATTTTAGAGTATCCGTTACCGGCAAGTAACGTTAGGAACGGTAATTCGGAGCTTCTTTAGTTATCGTGACATCGTGGACATGGCTTTCAGCCATTCCCGCTCCTGTTACCCGCACAAATTGCGGTTTTTCGCGCATTTCATCAATGGTTCTGCAACCGGTATAGCCCATGCTGGAACGCAGGCCTCCGAGCATCTGGTGAACTATGCTTGTCATAGCACCTTTAAAGGGGACGCGGCCTTCTATACCTTCAGGGACAAACTTATCGACATTTGCCGTGTTTTCCTGAAAATAGCGATCACTTGAACCCTGTGACATGGCACCGAGTGAGCCCATACCGCGATATGATTTATAGGAACGGCCCTGGTACAGCTCTATTTCACCTGGTGCCTCTTCAGTGCCAGCCAGCATACTGCCGACCATAATGCAGTGGGCGCCGGCCGCTATAGCCTTTGCCATGTCGCCTGAGTAGCGAATTCCACCATCTGCAATCAGCGGGACACCAGTCCCTTTCAATGCATCTGCTACATTACTGACTGCACTGATCTGCGGTACACCTACTCCTGCAACAATACGTGTGGTACAGATAGATCCTGGTCCTATGCCAACTTTGACACAATCTGCTCCAGCATTAACCAGGTCCAGGGCGGCAGCAGCTGTAGCAATATTTCCGCCAATGACTTCAATATGAGGATAGTTTGCTTTTACCCAGCTTACTTTCTCGAGCACCCCTTTTGAATGGCCATGGGCCGTATCAACAACAATGACATCTACACCGGCTTCAGCGAGTGCAGCGACGCGCTGCTCGGTATCTGTGCCAGTACCTACGGCTGCACCAACACGCAGGCGCCCCTGGTCATCCTTACAGGCCAGGGGTTTGTCCGTTGCTTTTTGTATATCTTTAACGGTAACCATGCCACGAAGATGAAAGCTGTCGTCAATTACTAATATCTTCTCGATACGGTGTTTATGCAGCAAGGAGATGATTTTATCCTTGCTTGCTCCTTCTTTAACGGTAACGAGTCGGTCTTTGGGCGTCATCATACTGGAAACCGGGTCATCCAGATGGGTCTCAAACCTGAGGTCTCTGGAAGTGACAATACCGACCAGGTTTGGCCCTTCAACCACCGGCACACCAGAAATTCCAATTTCCTTGGTAAATTCGATGACCTCACGAATAGTGGTGTCTGGACCGACAGTGTAGGGGTCAGTAATTACGCCGCTTTCATATTTTTTTACCTTGCGCACTTCGTTCGCCTGCATTTCGGCATTCATATTTTTATGGATGATTCCGATTCCGCCTTCCTGTGCTATGGCAATGGCAAGGCGAGACTCGGTAACCGTATCCATAGCGGCTGAAACGAGAGGTATATTAAGATCGATATTGCGCGTAAGCCGTGTTTTCAAGTCAGCATCACGCGGAAGTATATCGCTGCGTGCGGGTAGCAGCAGGACATCGTCAAAGGTAAGTGCTTGTTCTGTAATTTCCATCGCAGGATTATATAGATTGATAGTTTGCTGGTAAACCTGCCATTCGTGGAAAATTCATACTATCTGTGTCTTTTTTTTACGAATCTATAGAATTATTCACTGCATACTACTTGACGGACACTGTAATATTGTTGATGATTACATGACATAAATATAAATTTCGAACCAAATTGAGAGGATACCAAATTATGAAGAAACTTTTACTTGTAGCCTTTGCTGCGTCTATTTTTGCGGTTGGTGGATGTGCTTCATCAGGAAGCAGCTCCATGTCAGACGATGCATGGAATAAACAGGTTGCTGCCGCTGAAGCAGGTATGAAAGACCTGAAGAAAAGAGAAGCACTGTGGCGTGACACCGGCAAGTACCTGGAAGAGGCGCAGAAGGCATATAAGGAAGGAGACAAGGCAACGGCTGACAAGCTGATGAAAAAAGTAGAATACCAGATTAAAGCAGCTGGTATGCAGGCTGATTCCCAGGCTGGTGCCAAGCCACACTACTAAAAGTATCGGAAACGATATTTGCAAGCCGGGCGATGCCCGGCTTTTTTATTTTTTCTAAACTCTTTAATTTATGCTTATTGGCAAGTCAATTTATACGGTTTCCCTTCTGACCAAAGAAGTTAGGAAATTACTGGAAGCCAGCTATATCAATATCCAGGTGGAAGGAGAGATATCTGGTCTGAGCCGACCTGCTTCAGGCCACCAGTATTTTAATCTTAAAGATGAATATGCTCAGCTACGCTGCGTATTTTTTAAGAACAGTGCCCGCCTTTCAAATATTGAACTTGCTGATGGTATGCAGGTCATTCTTACAGCGCGGGTAAGCCTGTATGAACAGCGAGGTGATTTTCAGCTTTTAGTACGATCTATTGTTGGGTCGGGCGAAGGACTGCTGAGAAAAAGATTCGAACAATTAAAAGCTCGCCTCGGCGTTGAAGGCCTGTTTGAATTATCGAACAAGTCCACACTGCCCTCACTACCGCGTCGAGTTGGCATCATTACTTCAGCTACTGGTGCAGCAATTCACGATATCATTTCAGTTTTCAAGCGCCGTTATCCTTCTATTCGAATTCTTGTCTACCCTGCCCTGGTTCAAGGTGAACAGGCAGCGGAATCGCTGGTAAATGCAATCAGTGCTGCTGATTCACGCAAGGAATGTGATGTGTTGATTCTGGCGCGCGGGGGTGGCTCTCTGGAAGATCTCTGGCCATTTAATGAAGAGATCGTTGCCAGGGCCATATATAACTGTTCTATACCCCTGGTATCTGCAGTCGGACATGAAACGGATTTTAGTATCAGTGACCTGGTCGCCGATGCGCGTGCTGCTACGCCAACTGCAGCTGCGGAGATGCTATCTCCTGATAAAAGTGATTTAAGCAAAGCCTGCAAGGGGCTGCAGTTAAGATTATTGAATGCAATATCCAGAACACACGAGGCATTGAGTCAACAGCAGGATATGTTACAGACCAGGCTGATTTTGTTTAAACAGCAAGCCGAGCAGGAAAAATATCGCTTTGATATTCTGTCACAGCGGTTCTCTCGCCTTTCTGACAGGATGATCAAAGACAAAGACATGGCGCTTTGCGGTTTGCTGTCTCGCATTCACAGCCCGAAAAAAGCACTGGATCAACGCTCGCAACGCTGCTTGAGTCTTGAGCTGCGACTGTTTCGCGGGGCTAGACACAGTCTTTCATCTGCAAAGCATGATTATGCAATCAATTATCAGCGTCTTTCGCAGAAACTGCCGATAAACAAGATACAAAATCAATCAATCATCCTGTCGGGAATTAGAAAACGGTTATCGAATAGAATGCCCGAACTGTTACAGCATAAAACCAGTCAGCTGGAAAAGCAGGCCTACGCCCTGCAAACACTCAGTCCATTGCAGACTCTCGCACGAGGTTTTGCTACCTTACAATTCCCTGGTGAGAAGGCAATTGTAAGTTCTGTTGACCAGGTTAAAATTGGCGATGAACTGCAGGCAAATCTCCACAACGGCTATCTACACTGTAAAATAATCAGATTATACAGGAATAAACATGACTAATATTGTTCACACCGGGTCGATTCTCCGGGTTTTTGTTCTGTTCATATGCATAAGCGCTTTCAATACTGCATCTGCAGCTTCATTTACCGGTTCTTCAGTACCAGGTGGAGTGAGCATGGTTAACCTGGGTAATGCCTCCGGACCTAAACCTCAGGCGCGCTATGGGGCAAAAAATGTACTGGTGATTGAGCAGGATGGCCAATGGAAGGGTCTTGTCGGCATATCGTTAAAGACACTGCCAGGGAATTACATTGTTAGCTATCAAACGGATAAAGACAGCAGTACTCACAAGGAAGTTTCTGTCAAGGTAAAGCCAAAGACATACCCTGAACAGCGCATCAAAATGAAACAAAAAAAATATGTATCACCAAACGAGGAACAGCTTGCCAGGATAAATTCAGAGAAAAAGCATATGAGCAAATTATTCAAGATATGGAGAGACACTGATGTTTCTGTCGACTTGTCCTGGCCGGTTGACGGCCCTCTTAGCAGTCCATTTGGTCTGCGTCGCTTCTTCAATGACCAGCCTCGCAACCCCCACAGCGGCATTGATATTGCAGCACCCGAAGGCACTGATATCGTTATGCCCTCTGATGGTGTGATTATTGATACCGGCAATTATTATTTCAACGGAAAAACCGTATTTGTAGACCATGGCCAGGGCATGATCAGCATGTTTAATCACATGAGTAAGGTTATTGTAAAAACGGGTGACAAGCTGAAACGCGGGGATAAAATAGGTGAAATTGGGCAGACTGGAAGAGTCACCGGACCACATCTGCACTGGAGCCTGAGCCTTAATGAAGCCAGGGTAGATCCGATGCTTTTCCTTCCAGAAAAACAGAATTAAAAAAGAGCATGAATTTAGAAATGGATTAAAAAACCAGCTGTGTTGCGTGTTTTGTTTTTTACTTAAAACTTAACACGTGACTCGTAAATCGGTTTTAAAATTTATATGGTGGTGCTCATTTCTGCCTCGGCAGAAACCTTGGCAACCAGCAGATCCTGTGCAATATCCCGCCAGTTGCTATCTGACTGGTCAATCAGCTCAGACAGTTTCTTGCTTAGTTTCTGGTAAGTCAGATCACTATCCTCACGCACCATTTTTGCAGCTACTTCGAGAAAGTTAATTACGGCTTCAAGCTTTTTCAGTTTGTCACGTTTTTCACGAATATCGTAATCTTCATTCTTGTCTTCAAAATATTGCTGTGAATTTGTTGACATCATCGTCACAGCTTTCTTGAAGCTGTTGAAGTCGAGGCGAAACATTCCATATGCACGCTGATAGAGCTTGAAATAGTCCATCAGGAAGTCCTTGATTTTGCCAAGTCGGCGGTGCTTCTTCAGTGCGGTGACGAAGAGCGTAAATACGTCATCGTAATCTTCCTTGATCAGGACCTCTCTTTCCTTTATCTCACGCATGGTTGGATTCATTGCCTGTTGGCACATGGCGTTTATTTCTTCAAGCAGTTCATCAATCTCTCTTTCCTTGAGTTTGGCTTCGCGCTGTACCATGGAAAGGTTATTTTTCGCTTCAGCATGATCAAATGTCTGAATAACTTCATCTTTGATGGTTGATTCAACTTCAGACTGAGGATCATTACCGAGCGTTCCTGCCAGCCTTTTCTTCAGCCTGACGCTTGCTTCTTTTGCAATTCTGTATTCATTTGCACGCCTTGATTCAACTTCCTTGATCTCCAGGAACTCAACCATGCTTGTATTGAATGTTTTTACCTTGAGCAAAAACTGATGGGTAAAGTTCATAAAAGGTGAAAAGAAATCGGCGCTCTCCTGCGGAGTGACTTTTAGCCTGTCGAAGTAGCTGCGTAAATAAGAGACTTTTCTGGCAATAATCTCTGTACTGCTCTGAATTCTGGTACTGATCTTGGAAAGGTCGCTGAAAGCGGTGTGCATTTCCTCGTTAAAACGTAGGATCTCGATAAGTTTGCGAAGCATCGTTTCTTCGCCACTAGTGCGAAGGAATAGAGCCTGCAGGCTTTGTTTCGCGTCTCGCATCTGAGACTGCGACAAAAGGTTGTTCTGCTCCGTGTACAGAAGTGCTGTCATGACGATCAGCATTTCCTTCTGTTTTGCTCCGATTGATGTGTTGCCTATCTGATCCATGATATATCGATTATGTTATATTCGAATTAGTTCCGCTAAAAAGATCTTCTACAGCTATATACAACGAATCTAGTTGACTAAGTTGTGAATGTCAATCTGTTCAGGTTATTCCATAAAATAATTAATAACTTCCAGCAATTATCTAATGTCTTTTCCTACGTTTTCTTGATTTACCAGAAGGTCTGCCTTCAAACGGGTTGCTGCCTGCTCTGAAATCCAGGCGGATGGGCGTTCCCTGTAGTTTTCCAGCTTTTCTGAAAGTATTTATCAGGTAGCGGCGATACGATCCTGGCAATTTTTCTAACTGGTTACCATGAATCACGATAACCGGTGGATTATGTCCACCCTGGTGGGCGAATTTGGGTTTCATTCGGCGGCCGGAAATCATCGGCGGCGGTGTTTTTTCTACTGCTTTTTCGAGGATTCGGGTAAGAAAAGAGGTTGGAAGGTCCTTCATGGCAGCATCATAAGCGCGTTCGACTGCCGGAAAAATGTTGCCAACGGCTGTTCCATGTAAAGCCGAGACATAAAGAAATTCAGCAAACTGCAAAAACATCAGTTTGCGGTCAATTTCATCCTTAATCCAGATTCGTTTTTCAGGTGTCAGCCCATCCCACTTGTTAACAATGACAACCATGGCTTTGCCCTGCTCTATGGCATAGCTGGCGAGAGTGGCATCCTGGTCGCTTATTTCTCGTCTTGCATCAAGCATCATCAGTACAACATTTGCCTGATCTATTGCCTGTAACGTTTTGATAACAGAGAATTTTTCTATTTTTTCATCAACTTTTCCGCGGCGTCTGACACCGGCGGTATCAATCAGGGTGTAATCTACACCTTCCCGGTTAAAGGGTATTTTTACACTGTCTCGTGTGGTGCCTGGACGATCAAAGACAACCACACGTTCTTCGCCAAGCAAGGCATTAATTAGCGTTGATTTACCTGCATTGGGGCGACCAATGACAGCAATTACCGGTCCAGCATCAAGCTCTTCATCCTTGTGTTCGTGTGGAAAATCAGCCAGTACATTTTCCATCAGAGCAGAGACACCCTGTCCATGTGCAGATGAGATGGGCTGAGGCTCACCGAGTCCGAGAGAATAAAAATCTGACATTCTCTGGTCTATATCGAGGCCTTCGGTTTTATTTACAGCCAGTGTCACCCGTTTACCAAGCTTCCTCAGGCGGGCGAGAATACGGTCATCAAGCGAAGACAATCCTGCGCGGCCGTCAACAAGGAAAATGACAGCATCTGCTTCATCAGCAGCATCCCATGTCTGGCTAGACATCACTGTTTGCAATGGATCAGAACCGTCATCGAGACCACCGGTGTCGATAATTATGAAAGACCTGTCATTGATCCTGGCATTGCCATAAATACGGTCGCGGGTAATTCCGGGCTGATCATCTACCAGGGCGTCGCGACTTCGAGTCAGGCGATTGAACAAGGTAGACTTGCCGACATTGGGCTGTCCGACCAGGGCTATAACAGGTTTCATGCTGAATGTTTCTGTATCAGGCTGCTATTGGGACAGCTGCCAGGCGAAGATATCGCCATCGAGGTTCTGCATCCATACTGTCTGGCCACGAGTGACTGGCTGGGCGAGAAATTCCCCACCGACCTTTTCCCTGCCCTCTATAACACCGGTCGAGGAATTAAGAATATGGATATAACCCTCACTGTCACCAACAATAATATATTCGTCGAGAACCGCTGGAGGAGTCAGTTTTCGATTTGCAAATTTATCCTGCTCCCAGGCAGTTTCTCCGCTTTTTCGATCTATTGCATAGACGATATCACCCTCTGCCACAACGTACAGATGTTTTTCATCAGCATCCATGTCCTTGTTGGTGGATACCTCGTTTTCCCACATCATTCTGGCTGTTGGGGCATCTATCGCAATAACTCGTGACTGGTAGGCAGCTGTGTAAACCGTATCGTTTACTATCATAGGTCTTGCATCTACATCAGTCATTCTTTCTATTTCGGTTTTACCAATCGCATCACCTACCCTTACTTCCCAGAGACGTTGGCCATTATCGAGGCGTATCAGTGTCAATTTGCCATTATCAAAGCCAGCGAGGACGACATCAGTGACAACTAAAGGGCGGCCTCTTCCGCGCAGCAGTAAGCGTGGATTAGACTCTGTCAGGTTCCAGACCAGTGAGCCATCGGTCGCGGATAAACCAACGAGTTTGTTCCCAGTAATGGGAACAACGACAACATTCTGTCCTCCTTCCGGACTCGCTGCGACACCGCCCTGTACGGCTCCAACCCATGCAGGATTGCCGTTACTTGCATAGAGTGCAACAACCTCACCCTCCTCGGTACCAGCAAGCAGAAGTCCATCGCCATAGCCGACGCCTGCGGACAGATTCAGCTTCAGTTTTCTGTTCCAGAGCGTTTTCCCTGTTTCGGCATCAAAAGCAGTAATTACTCCAGCAGAAGATGCAGCGTAGAGCGTTGTATCAACGAGGATTGGTTGTATCTGCCGGTTGTTCTTAGTTATTTTTCCACTCGATGCCTTCCATGCCCTGATAAGTTTTACCCTTTCTGAATAGGGCTCCAGCTTTGCAGGTGGACTGATGTCTTCTTTTCCACCAAAGATTGAACATCCACTCAGGAATGTCAAAGCTGTAATTAAAAAGATAAACCTTATATTCATGACTTGCTGCCGGTTGCAATTGCATCCAGTTTCATTTTCAAGACCGGTTCATACATAGAATCTGCAGATAGACCATCGATAGCAGCGCGGTAGGCATCACGTGCCTTGTCAGCCTGTTGCAGGCTGAGATAAATATCTCCGCGCATTTCATAATAGTGCGACTCAAAGCCATCCATGCTATCTACACTGAGCAAGTCAAGGGCTTCATTAAGTTTGTTTTCAACCATCAGGATAGTAGCAAGCCTTAATCTTGCTGTATGGACGGTTTCGAACTGTTTAGAATTTTCAATTGCCCAATTAAGTTTTTCCCGCGCGCCGTCTATATCCTTGTTGTCATAGGCAATGCGTGCCAGAATCAGCGCAGCTTTTCCCGCATAGGAGGTGTCATCATATTGATCAATGATCTGCTGGCCGAGCACGCTGGCCTGGCTGGCGACTCTATTGCCATCTGCATCAGTATTGATCATTTCCTGGTAAATAATTGAAGCGGCTTCGCCTCGGCCAGTTTTATACTCGTTCCACCAGTTGAAGCCGATAATGATTGAAAGCCCTAGCACCACACCAGATATAATTGGCGCACGATTTTCTTTCCACCATTTTCTGGCTTTTTCCTGTTCATCATCTTCTACAAGATTAAGATCCACTATTTGATTACTCCGTTATTGCGAGATACTTGCTTGCTTCAGCCAGCAAATTGTCTCTTGATACTGAAAATTGTTCACCATCATCCAGTTTTTTTACAGAAATTGTACTAGTTTGTAACTCGTCATCGCCAATTATTAGCGCCAGTCGAGCATTGCACCGGTTTGCTTTTTTCAACTGGCTTTTAAAGCTAGCATCACCGACGTTTGCAGTTACCGAAAACCCTGCATCACGCAGCTCCATGGCGAGAGTCGAGCCAAGCTCAAGAGCCGTCGCAGAAGTCTGAACTAGATAGACATCCTGTCTTTTTACGGGCTGGCATAATTGTTCGATCTTCATTAACTCAATCAGTCGTTCCATGCCTATGGCAAATCCGGCAGCCGGCACTGGTTTGCCTCCAAGTTTTTCCACCAGGTTATCATATCGCCCACCGCCACAGATGGCACTCTGTGCCCCCAGCTTGTCCGTGGTCCATTCAAACACGGTTCTACTGTAATAATCGAGTCCGCGAACGAGTTTAGGATTACGAACATAGCTGATCCCAAGCTTATCGAGTAGTTGTTGCACGCGCTGAAAATGTTCGCGGGATTCATCATCAAGGTAGTCGAGTATATCCGGCGCATTCCTGTTCAACTCAATGATTGCGTCATTTTTACTATCAAGAATTCGTAACGGATTCTTCTCCAGGCGGTGCAATGTGTCCGCATCTAGACTCTCTTTATGTGACTGATAATAATCCACCAGCGCTGCACGGTACTGTTGTCGTGAATTGGCCGTACCAAGCGTATTTAGCTCAAGTGTTGTTTCTGTCAGTCCCAGCTGTTTCCACAATTGCCAGGTCAACGAAATTATTTCAACATCAAGGTCTGCTTCTGCCATTCCATAGGCTTCGACACCAATCTGATGAAACTGGCGATAACGGCCTTTTTGCGGGCGTTCGTGCCGGAACATTGGCCCTGTATACCAGACCCGCTGTATAGCGTTATGAAGAAGACCATGCTGCAGCATTGCTCGTACAACACCTGCCGTTGCTTCAGGCCTGAGAGATAGCTGATCACCATTTCGGTCCTGAAAGGTGTACATCTCTTTTTCTACAATATCTGTCGCCTGGCCGATTGAGCGTGCGAACAGTTCTGTTTTCTCAACTACAGGCAGACGAATTTCCTGGTAGCCAAACAGTCTGAAAACATCACTCGCCGTGCGCTCAAGTTGTTGCCAGCAGATTAGATCTTCGGGAAGCTGGTCATTCATACCCCGAATAGCCTGGATAGAATTAGACATGACTTTACGGGTTCACAGATTCACCAACGGTGAAGCGGGCAAACACTCCCCTGGTGTAACCAGGGACGTCAATTTCTTCACCGTTGAAGGTGACTTTAACCCCCTGTGCAAAGCCAAAGAATACCGACAATGGCAATTTTCCGGCAATCACGATATTTTCGCCCTTCTTCACCGTCCGATAGAGTAATTTCTTACCATTTGCATCGCGTACATCCGTCCAGCTGTCATTGCTATAGCTGATACTCAAAGTGCCGTCGCCGGCAGCTTCAACAGAGCTTTCGGTCTCTCTACTTCCTGCGACTGTAACTCCAGTCGTTGCAGGTGTTGTATCCGTATCTGCAGTATCGACGGATGCCGTTGTATCGACTGCTTGTACTGGTATCAAGACTTCGGCTTCAGCTTGAACCTGAAGCGGGGTTGTTTCAGAAATTACCTGCTGTTCTTCACTGCTGGCAGACTGTGGCATCACTATCGCTGCTGATGTCGTTTCGGCAACAGAAGCTGTCGGTCTCGTAGACGTGATAATGGTTTTTTCAACAACAGAACTTTCAACTGGACTGTCAAGGCTGAGGGTGCTGGCTCCAACAGGAACTTCTTCCACCTTAGCCACCGTTTTTTCTTCTACTGCCGGACTATCTGCTTTTTCGCCAGTCAGAGGCAGTTTGTCATGAGGTACAAGCACCCACACTGCACTTAAAGCAATCACGGCAATCAGGAAGATGACAGCAAACAGTCGAATGCCTTTGCTGCTTTTATTAATAACACTTTCGCCGGATGGTATTACCTGCTGTGGTTTCTTTTCGCTGCTGCGGGTTTCCCTGGCAAATGCCATTAAAATGGTGTTCTCGGGAATCCCAACCAGCCTGGCATAATTTCTTAAATACCCTCTGACATAGGTCTCCTCTGGCATCTTCGAGTAATCATTTTCCTCCAGCGCCAGCACCTGGGATGGTGTCAGTCGAATCTCATATGCAACGTCCTCAGGGCGAAGATTCTTTTCCTCACGTGCAATTTGTAGAATTTTACCCGGCCCAAGGACCTGCTCATCTTGATTTGGAAACATCTCTTCATTCACAGCTGTTTATCTCGAATTAGTTATTAAGCTTTCTTGCCTGGCTGGAATTGGGGTATTTGCTGCGTAATTTCAAGGCATAGCTCGCTGCTGCATTTTTATCACCCAACTTCATTTCTGTCTGGTACGCGATATAGAGAATTTCAGCATTGCCGCCCGCCATTTGGAAATAGCGCTGGTACCAACCACGCGTTTCCAGTGTTTTGCCGTTTATATAACTGATTTTAGCCATTTGCAGGAGCGCAGTGGGTGAGTTCGGGTTGATCCTCAACGATTGCCGCATGGCATTTTCAGCTTCTTTATATTTCTCCTGTTTGTAGAAGCATGCCCCAACGTTCATCAGTAACCTTGCCCGCGCTTTATACAACGGATTATCCAGCAGCTCGCGATACAGGTCTTCCGCTTTCTCAAATTCCCCTTTCCTGCACAACTGGTTTGCATAATCATTCTGGGCACTTGGCAGCGGGTCAGGTTTTACGATAGCTTTCTTAAAGTAGCGCTCTGAATTTTCGGGTTTATTTAACTGAATCTGGATCAACGCCATGACGTAATTGGCAGACTTGTTGTTCTTGTCGAGATCAAGAGATTTATTGATTTCCTCAAGGGCAACGTCAAGCTGGCCACGCTGTAAATACTGGCCCGCAAGATCGGCATGGATCTTCGACCGATCCTCTGCAGGTTCGACTTCAGGTTCAGGAAAGGCTTTTTCTGTAACACAGCCCGCAAGCAGTAATGACGATAATAAAAATACAGTGACAATAAGTTTCAAGATAGGTCACCTGTGGTTTGAATTTGTTGCAGATGCTCTGTGCGTCGTGTCCTGTCGGTGAATTTACCGGCTAGCTGGCCACAAGCTGCATCGATTTCTTCTCCGCGCGTCTTTCTGGTCACAGTCATAATCCCTTTTTGCATCAGTATATCGCGGAAGCGATTGATGCGTGATAGAGGTGAACTGCTGTAACCGCTGTTTTCAAATGGATTAAAAGGGATCAGGTTGATTTTACACGGCACATTTCCAACCATTTTTGCCAGTTTTCTTGCGTCGTTATCCGAGTCGTTGACACCGTCAAGCATGACATATTCAAAGGTTATTTTCTGATGCGGCAGCCCTCTCGTATATTCACGGCATGCCTTCATTAACTCTCTTATTGGATACTTTCTGTTAATCGGCACCAGTTCATTTCGCAATTCATCATCTGGGGCATGCAGGGAAACAGCAAGGCTGACAGCACAATCTTTGCTTAGTTGCTGCATTTCAGGTAACAGACCAGAAGTACTTAATGTCACCCGGCGTTTTGACAGGCCATAGGCGAAATCTTCCTGCATTAACTGCATTGCCCTGACGACATTGTCGTAGTTCAGCAAGGGCTCGCCCATACCCATCATGACAACATTCGTGACCGGCCGTTCATTCTCAGCGCTAACCAACAGCTGATTCGCCAGTCGCAACTGTCCGATTATCTCTGCAGAGGTCAAATTGCGGTTAAATCCCTGGCGGGCAGTCGCACAGAAACTGCAGTTTAAGGCACAGCCAACCTGTGATGATACGCATAAGGTGCCACGGCCAGCTTCCGGGATGAAAACAGTTTCTATACTATTGCCATCCTCCAGCCGCAAAAGCCATTTTCGTGTTCCATCGTCTGACACCTGGTCATTGATGATTTCAGGTACGACGAATGCAGCCTCGCTCGAAAGCTTGCTTCTAAGGGATTTACTCAGGTTTGTCATCTCAGAAAAATCATAAACACCCTGCTGGTGTACCCACTTCAACACCTGGGTGGCACGAAATGATTTCTCACCTATAGAGGCAAAAAACGTCTCTAGCGCCTGACGGTCGTGTCCCATCAGGTTCTCCAGTGAGCCTTGATTTGCAGCTATATCGGTCAATGATAATTCCATTATTTAGTTTCTAATGCACTATGCACTTTAATTTCATCTACTTTTATCGGTCTATTTGAGCAGGGTCAAGTCAGATCGTATAGTGACATCAGAAATCAGGGTTTTACTGTCTTCTCTGTCTTACAATCCCTGGTTAGAAACTAAGGGGAAAGGTATAAATACGGGTAGCTTAAATATTAGCCTGACTGCGCCCAACTAGTTGTATTTAAAATAATTATACAGTCTTACACAAATAGCAGAGTTAAGCTTTCTATTTTACCTGTCTCAGACTGGCCGGGCAATCAGTCTGCTACCGTCAATTCCCGTTATTTGTACATTTATCAAATTTCCTGACGCAAAAGAGCCAGATTGGATAACAATCGGCAGGTATTCTGCTGAACGTCCTGTAGCCCATTGAGGATTTTCTTTATCCTGCTGCTCTACCAGAACCGTCGCCCGGTAGCGTTTCGCTAGCAGCTGTTTAAACAATTTCAGACGTACCCGCTCTCCTGCTTCAATTAATTCACGGGTGCGTTGTTTGCGTATGGCGTGTGGAACCTGGTCAGGGATGCGTTCCGCCGGTACGCCGGGTCGATCTGAATAGCTGAAAACATGCGGAAAAGCTATGCCAAGGCGTTCAATCATGGTTACGCTATCTGCAGATGCCTGTTCTGATTCTGTTGGAAACCCCGCCAGAACATCAGCACCATAGACGGCATGGGGAATTCTTTTCGATAATTCGCCTATCCTCTCGTACATTTGCTCCGCGGTGTAGCGCCTTTTCATTCGTTTTAGTATCAGGGTATTGCCGCTTTGCAGTGAAAGATGGAAATGCGGGCATATTTTCTGCTCGCTGGCGAGGACGTCGATTAGCTCTGTATCAAGGTAGGATGGGTCAATAGAACTGATGCGAAGCCTGAAGTCGCCATCCAGAGAACAAACCTCACGCAGCAGCTTTGCCAGGTTGTATTGCTGGCCACCAGGATCCAGGTTTTCGCCATAACTGCCAATATCCACTCCACAGAGGACTATTTCGTGATAGCCATTTAACACCAGCCTTTCTATCTGGCGTTTAACCAAAGTGATCGGGAAAGAGCGAGACGGGCCTCTTGCTGTATGAATAATGCAGAAAGTACATCCCTGGTTACAGCCTTGCTGAACCTGAACAAATGCACGGGTGTGTCCTTCACAGGTCTCGATAATGTCCTGCGGCAGTGATACATGCTCATTAAGGTCACCAACCAGTATGGGAGGCAGTTTTCCCCGCATCAGGTCAGGCAACAACTGATGTAAATCCAGTTTACGGTCATTTCCCAGCACCAGGTCGACCCCGGGAATTTCAGCACAGGCATCGGGTGAGATTTGAGCATAGCAGCCTGTGACAACAATCAGCGACTGCGGGTTCTGCCGGATCAGTCTGCGGACGGTTTGCCTGGCCTGACGATCAGCTTCAGAGGTGACGGTACAGGTGTTAACGATATACAGATCAGCGCGATCTGTGTGGTTAACCTGTTTCCAGTCAACATTTTGCAGAGAATGGCCGATCAGTCCGGATTCAAAAAGATTTACCTTGCAACCAAGGGTCGTCGTGGCGAATGAATGCTGCTTCAATGTGGGCCTTTAATCCTACGCTAATCCTGACGTAATGCTTAATCTGTATGGCTTCGCTGTTATTGCTGCTCTTCTATCCAGGCCATCTGGATCGCTTCAAGGATTCTCTCTCCGCAATGCTCCGGGTCATCATCGAAGTCATCAAGATTCATGACCATTTCCATCAACTGCGGGAAGGCAATCGTCAAAGGATCAATATCAGGATTGTTGTCGGATAATTCAATAGCGATATCAAGGCTATCAGTCCATTTCAACGGCATTATATATCTCCTTGTTTAATGGTTCTCTGAAACCTGGTTTATGGTGTATTTAGGTATCTCAATGACCAGGTCCTCCTCCGCTACGACTGCCTGGCAGGAAAGCCTTGAATCCGGCTCCACCCCCCAGGCCTTGTCCAGCATGTCCTCTTCATTGTCTGTCGATTCATTCAGCGAATCAAAGCCCTGCTGGATAATGACATGACAGGTCGTGCAGGCACAGGCCTTCTCGCAGGCATGCTCAATTTCAATACCGTTTGCCAATGCAGCATTTAGTATTGTCACCCCCGGTTCAACTTCTATTTCCAGTCCGTCAGGGCAGACCTCATGGTGAGGCAGGAATTTCAACTTAGTCATTGTTTACTCACTGAATTCATTAATGTTATGGCCTGCCATCACGCTGCGGATACTGGCATCCATGCGGCGTGAGGCAAACACTTCAGATAGTTGATTCAGATCATTGGCTGCCTGTTTAATTGACTCTGCATTATCACTATCCGTTAATTCTTTTAATTTATTTATTCCCTTTACTAACTCTGATCGTTCATCATCATTAAGGAACTTGTCACCATCTACATCTAATGCGCTTTGTATGGCAAGAATTACCCGTTCGGCTTCAACTCGCTGTTCTGCCAGTAAGCGGGCCTTGATATCATCATTGGCAAAGGTGATTGAGTCGCGCAGCATCTGCTCTACTTCTTCGTCTGTTAGACCATATGATGGCTTTACATCGACCTGGGTTTCAATGCCTGTTGTGGCTTCCCTGGCGCTGACGCTGAGCAGACCATCAGCATCAACCTTAAAGCTCACTGTGATACGTGCACTGCCTGCCGCCATTGGTGGAATACCGCGTAACTCGAAGCGGGCCAGTGAGCGGCAATCAGATACCAGTTCCCGTTCACCCTGTACGACATGAATAGACATGGCAGTCTGGCCATCTTTATAGGTGGTGAACTCCTGTGCGCGCGTGACGGGAATTGTCGCATTACGCGGGATTATTTTCTCCACCATGGAACCCATGATTTCTATGCCGAGAGACAGTGGGATCACATCCAGTAAAAGCATCTCGTCGGCGGAGCGGTTTCCTATCAAAATATCAGCCTGTATTGCAGCGCCTACTGCGACCACCTGATCAGGATCTACATCAGTGTAGAGCTTTTTCTCAAAAAACCTTTCCACCTTTTCTTTAACACTGAGAACACGGGTTGACCCCCCGACCATTACGATACCGTCAATATCATCTTTATCGAGTCCGGCATCACGCAGACTTCGACGGCAAGGAATTAACGTTTTATCAATAACCGGCGCAATAATTTCATCCATCGTTGTGCGATCAAGGACAATCTCCCTGCTCGACCCGTCCGGTAGCTTGAGTGAGACTATTGTGGATGTATTTTCGGTCAATGCTTCTTTAGCAGTGCGGGCGGAAACCATCGCCTGCCGCAGAAATTGACTGTTACTGGATAATTCTTCATCGTCGACATCATCGAGCAGCCATTCAGCAATCAGCCTGTCCATGTCATCACCGCCCAGGGCTGAATCACCAGCTGTCGCTAGCACCTCAAAAACGCCTTTATTTAGATGTAAAATTGAAACATCGAAGGTTCCGCCACCGAGGTCATAGATGGCATAGATACCTTCAGATCCCTGGTCTAGTCCATAGGCAACAGCAGCTGCCGTGGGTTCGTTGAGCAAACGCATGACATTAAGACCAGCCAGCTTGGCAGCATCCTTTGTTGCCTGGCGTTGGGCATCGTCAAAATAAGCCGGTACAGTGATCACTACACCACCGAGGTTTCCTCTAAGTGAAGTTTCCGCGCGTTTTTTCAGTGCCGTTAATATTTCAGCACTGACCTCAATCGCACTGCGTGGTCCATCTGCTGTTATAATTCTCGGGACATTGGCGGACTCATCATCAAAGTTATATGGCAGCTGATCGCGCAATGACTTGATGTCTGCTGTCTTACGACCAATCATTCGCTTTGACGATGCAATGGTATTCATCGGGTCATTAATGCTGGCATCCAGCGCCGGGTAACCAATCTGTGGAGAGCCTTCAGCTCTGAAACGCACGACAGAAGGCAACAGGTAACGACCTTCTTCATCGGGCAGTACTATGGCTTCTCCACTGCGTACTGTTGCGATCAACGAGTTGGTTGTACCGAGGTCTATCCCCACCGCCAGGCGACGCTCATGTGGATTGGTAGATTTACCGGGTTCACTAATTTGTAATAGTGCCATTGATGATCTCTCGACAGTCTGCGGGTATTAGGATTAATATTAAAGAAATTGTTTCAGATAAATTTCAGAATAGTGCTTCTTCCGCATCTTCAATTTCAGAACGCATGCGAACAAGAAACTGTAACTCACGTACCAGGTGTCGGGCTGTCTCCAGCTGTGACTCCTGTTCGCTCGTATTATCCAATATCTCACCTATACTTGCTTCCCTTTTTGAGAACTCGTCGCTGATCCTGGCTGAAAGCCTGGCAAGTGCATCGATGGACGACTGTGCATCATCCAGTTCTTCCCGCAATTCTATCTGCTGCATCAGGAATTCAGGATCCATGCCGGTATCATGCTCTTCATCAAGATTTATACCATGCAGGCTGAGCATGTATTTTCCACGCTGCATTGGATCATTCAAAGTTGTGTAGGCTTCATTGATGAGCGCCGCATACTGTGCGGATAGCCGGCGCTCATGATCGCTGGCACTGGCAAAATTATCCGGATGAAATTTCTTTTGCAGTTCTCGAAAACGATCACGCAGCAAACGGCGGTCAAGTGAATATGTCCTGCCAATACCGAAGAGATCGAAGAAGTCGTTTTCGAGCGGAGTGTGCATCATAGGTGCTGTTCTGACCTGGTCGGCGAAGCGGGTTTACTGTGTGCTGCTAGACAGTAAAGCTCTCTCCACAGCCACATGCATCTTTGACATTAGGGTTATTGAACTCGAAACCTTCATTCAGACCTTCACGCTTGTAATCAAGCTCCGTACCATCAAGGTAAATCAGGCTTTTTTTGTCTACGATCACTTTAACGCCGGATGATTCAAAAACCTCATCTGTATCTTCGATTTCATCGACAAACTCGAGTACATATGCCAGACCTGAGCAGCCAGAGGTTTTTACCGCCAGCCTGAGGCCCGCTGCTCCGCCCCGTTTTTCAATAAAATTAAGTACGTGTTCTGCTGCTTTTTCTGTCAGACTTATCGCCATTACATTACTCCACTTCCGTCAGACTGTTCTTTCCTGATTGAATAAACCAACTATTCTAAATCAGTGTGCAACCCATTCTACTTTTGACAGGTCTACACCTTCCTGAAACATGTCCCATAAAGGTGAAAGTTCACGCAATCTGTCTATGTTTTCACGCACCAGCTGGATAGCCTGGTCGATATCATTTTCCGTTGTAAAACGGCCAATGCTGAAACGAATGGAACTGTGTGCAAGTTCATCATTCCTGCCCAGCGCCCGCAATACATAGGATGGCTCGAGACTGGCAGATGTGCATGCCGAGCCTGAAGAAACGGCGAGATCTTTTAGCGCCATGATCAGAGACTCGCCTTCGACATAATTAAAACTGATATTAATATTGCCAGGTATGCGGTGGTCCAGATCACCATTGACATAGACCTCATCCATATCTCTAAAGCCATCGAGCAGCCGGTTACGTAAATGCAGAATCCTTGCGGACTCTTCTACCATTTCTTCACGTGCGATACGAAACGCTTCACCCATACCTACGATCTGGTGCACGGGCAGTGTGCCGGAGCGCATGCCTCGTTCATGACCGCCGCCATGCATTTGTGCCTCGATCCTGATGCGGGGCTTGCGTCGCACGAACAGGACGCCGATACCTTTTGGTCCATAAATTTTGTGAGCCGACAATGACAGCATGTCAATATCCATGGCTTTGACATCAATCGGTATTTTACCTGCACTCTGTGCAGCATCGGTATGGAAGATAACTTTGTGCTTATGTGCAATTGCAGCGATTGAAGCAATATCCTGAATCACTCCAATTTCATTATTGACATGCATGATACTGATCAATGTAGTATCGGGTCTAATCGCAGCTTCCAGCTTGGCAAGGTCAATCAGGCCATCTTCTTCAGGATCAAGATAAGTTACTTCGTACCCTTCACGTTCGAGCTGGCGGCAGGTATCCAGAACCGCTTTATGCTCAGTTTTACAGGTAATAAGATGCTTTCCTTTCTTGCTATAGAAATGCGCAGCACCTTTAATAGCCAGGTTATTTGATTCGGTTGCTCCCGAGGTCCAGACTATCTCCCGTGGGTCGGCATTGATTAAAGCTGCAACTTGCTTGCGGGCCTCTTCAACAGCTGCTTCTGACTCCCAGCCATAAGCGTGCGAACGTGAGGCCGGGTTGCCAAACTCACCATCCATAGTCAGATAATGCATCATCTTCTCTGCTACCCGTTTGTCTACCGGGGTCGTCGCTGAATAATCAAGGTATATTGGTTTCATCATTTTGCTTTGTTCTCTGCTTGTAAGAAATGACAGTTGTGATTCAATAACTAATTGACGATTACTGTGCTCTAACCGGCTGTAATGAAGCTGTCCTGCTTATTTCTTCCTGACGACAGGCTACTTCCTGAACATTTGGCTGGTTGACAAGATCACCCAAGGTGATTTGATTAAGAAATTCGTGTATCCGGGTACTCAGGTCTTCCCATAAATAGTGGGTCAGGCAGCGACCGTCCTTGTCACAATTTTTTTCACCGCCACAGCGGGTGGCATCGACATTCTCATTAATGGCGGAGACAATCTCTGCAACCGGGATATTTTGAGGCTCAGTCGCAAGCTGGTAACCACCACCGGGTCCCCTGGTGCTTTTTACCAGGCCTTTGCGCCGCAAACGGGCAAATAGCTGCTCCAGGTACGATAGAGATATACCCTGCCGGCCTGCAATGTCAGATAGTGTCACTGCACCTTTTTCATAATGTATGGCTAAATCAAGCATAGCTGTCACAGCATAACGGCCTTTTGTAGTCAGTCTCATAGTAGTTACTCGCGATTGATGGAATGAATGTGTTATAGTTAGTAATTATGTAATACCTGACCAGTTTAGTCAAGTATTATAACTAATTCTTTTCCCCATCCTTGTTATCACTTGTATCAACAGTTTGGTCGTGAATTTTCTCCTCACCACCACTACTCAGTTCTTCTACAGCAATTTCAGGCATATCACCTAGCCCTTCAGCGAGACCCGCCTGTTCCAGCTTGCCGTCAATCAGGTTAATACGAGCGTCAACAGCATGCAGGTGCTCGAGTATATGGTTAACTGCCTGCGCTACCGGGTCTGCAGAATCCTGCGTTTCGCCATAGGCAGTAAAACCGATCTTTTTCGCCTGTTCCTTACGCTTGTGGTCGTTCTTATCAGTTTCCGTATTGACAATATGGCCAGGGATTCCGATAACTGTCGCCATCGCAGGCACATCTTTAACAACGACTGAATTTGAGCCAATTTTTGCACTGGTACCTATGGTAATAGGCCCTAATACCTTCGCGCCGGCACCAATTACAACATTATCTTCCAGCGTCGGGTGGCGTTTGCCTTTGTCCCAGCTGGTACCACCTAGTGTCACACCATGGTAGAGGGTGCAATCGTTGCCGATTATCGCTGTTTCACCTATCACCACGCCCATTCCATGATCTATAAAAAAACGGCAGCCGATCGTCGCACCGGGATGTATTTCAATTCCCGTCAGCCAGCGGAACAGGTTTGAAACCACTCGTGCCAGCCACTTCAGGTGGTGGTGCCATAAAAAACTGCTGATGCGATGACCCCAGACGGCGTGCAGACCCGGGTATGTTGTCAGCACTTCAAGTGCGTTCCTGGCTGCAGGATCACGCTCGAATACACTTTCAATATCTTCTCTAATTCTTTGAAACATAGTATTTTTTTAATTATTCTTCGGGGATTTATTTGCGCTCTTGTACCAGTTCAGCTTTTCTCTGAGCTGAACCACCTGCCCCACAATTATCAATGTAGGTGCCTTGATTTCATTCAACCTCACCAGCTCAGGCAGACTATCCAGATCACCAACATAGACTTTCTGCTCTGGTGTTGTGCCCTTTTCGATTAGAGCGGCAGGTGTTGTCGGTGGCATATCGTGCGCGATCAGTTCTTTACAGATGATGTTGACTGCCTGCAACCCCATGTAAAAAACGATGGTCTGATTCGGCTGTGCCAGCGCCGGCCAGTTAAGGTTACAGGTGCCATCTTTCAGATGTCCGGTGACAAATGTGCAGGCCTGTGAATAATCCCGATGCGTCAGTGGTATCCCTGAATAGGTAGAGCAGCCTGAAGCTGCGGTGATGGCGGGCACGACCTGGAACGGGATTCCCTCCTCCATCAGTCCTTCAATTTCCTCTCCACCACGTCCAAAGATGAAAGGATCGCCACCTTTTAGTCGCAATACGCGATGTCCCTCTTTTGCCAGTCTGACCAGCAGGTGATTAATATCTTCCTGTGGAATCGTATGGTTATTTCTCTCTTTACCGGCATAGATACGCTGTGCATCGCGGCGAACCATATTTAGTATCGGTTCTGACACCAGCCGGTCGTAGACCACGACATCAGCCTGCTGCATTAATCGCAAGGCCCGAAATGTCAGTAGATCCGGGTCACCCGGTCCAGCACCCACGAGATATACCTGCCCCGATTCATGCGGTTTATCTTCAGCTTTGCTGATTTCTTCGGCAAGCGCCATCCTGGCCTCATCATCATGGCCGGCGTAAACCATTTCAGCGATACTTCCCTGCAGTACACGTTCCCAGAAGTAGCGCCGCGATTCTACATCGCTAAAGCGTTCTTTAACCGCATCTCGGTACTCTTCCACCAGGCTTGCCAGTCTGCCACAGGCGGATGGGATGGAGGATTCCAGGCGGCCTCGCAGCAGTCTTGCCAGTACCGGTGAGGCGCCGCCTGTTGAAATTGCAATCTGTACTGGAGAGCGGTCAATGATTGATGGCATCAGGAAACTGCATAAATCGGGATTATCAACTACATTCACAGGGATTCCTTTCTCATGCGCTATGGCTGATATGCGTTCATTGACTTCTCTATCGTCTGTAGAGGCAATGATAATAGCCTGATTACTAATATCAGCATCTTCGAAATTACGTTCGATATGAGTAATTGTATTTGCCGCCGCCATGGCTGACAGATCGTCACAAAGCCCGGGTGATATAACGGTAATGGATGAACCGGCTTTTTTCAGCAGAGCGACCTTTCTTGCAGCAACCTGACCACCGCCTACAACCAGGCAATCGCGTTGTTTTATATTAAGAAATATGGGTAGTGAATCCATAATGGCTCCAGCATGGTCAGAAATCTAATCTACAAATAACCGATCAATTTTATCAAATACTTGAGGGCAGCTCTATTAAATCTCAAGATGAATGATTAAATGATCACACAGTTGCGTACAGGCCTGGTACAACGATAATGCTAAAGCAATGAGCTTTAGCGCTTTGATAGAGGGGGCTTTACTGTTGCTGACGGCAGCTTGTCACTTCTATTTCTTCAAAATGTTCCTTCAGCCAGCGGTGGACAAGGTGTGATGAATAGCGCTTGAGGTCTTTTTCATGTCCATCCTGGTTCATAATGCGTGCAGTCATTTCGAGTCTTACCTTGTTTGGTGTAAAGTGTTGCGCCAGTTTTTTAATAGCAGATGGTTTCCCCGGACGAACCTTGGGCATGGTGTATACGAGGTTTTGCATTGTGTCTATACGCAGGCTGGCAAAAATCGGCCGCAGTCGTCTGCGGACTTCTTCCCGCACCAGCCGCGTGGCGAGCCAGGCCAGGTTATCAGCAGCATCGAGTAAATCCGGATCGACACCGAGTGCAGATTGCTGAAAGAAATCCAGTGCAGGGTAATAACCGAGATGATTTTCTTTTTCGTAGTCTGCAACCTGCCTCGCCAGTTCTTTTCCTACTACTTCAGCAGCTGCGGCAGAATGACTGTCCAGGTCTTCAAGTTTCACTGTGACCAGGATCGAAAGTGAAACATTAGTGACATTCATATCTACAAAGCTTGTGCAGGGCAGATGGTGAAATAATATTCGTTAATTAAGGTCAGCTGCATATTCCTTCAGCTGTTCCAGCGCTACAATTTCCAGCGCACGAATATGGGTTCGAGTCATATGCACACGCGGTGCCATATCATGTTCATAGGCCTCCAGCCATCTGGCAGCACACAGGCACCAGCTGTCACCGGGTTTCAGTCCGGCAAATCCAAACTGGGGCATTGGTGTTGACAGGTCGTTTCCACGAGATCGCGAGAATTCAAGAAAGTCGCTGTTTACCTTGATGCATACCGTGTGAGAGCCAAGGTCTTCCCTGCAGGTATTACACTTGCCGTCCCTGAAAAATCCTGTAACGGGTTCTTCACTGCAGGACTGCAGAGGCTCGCCATAGACATTTAATGATTCATCTTTATCCATTTCCTGCATGCTTCCCATTATTGCTTTCTCCCGAGTGAGTAAATCATTGTTCTAGTGTCCCGATCATTTCAAGCAACGGTTCACTGACAGGCTTAATCCGCTTACGCATTACACTACCGAGGCAATCAGTACCGCCAAATAGAGGGTCCAGCAATGTTTCGCTCATTTGTGCCAGTCCGAGCATGGCGAGTGTACGCTCTCGACATCCTGGTACTGCAGCAATGAGCTGTTTTATTTCGCTTGAAAGATGATGGTGCTCATTTTCACAGTTGTCATCATAGATTCTGCAATTGTAAGCACTGAGCTCTTCTATAGTGCGAAAACGCCGCGTCAGCCCCATCTCTGTAAAATGATGACCAATGGCGTTCAGCAAAGTCACCACCACTGCCTGCTGTGCTGGCCTCTTCAACGACAGGCCGATAGTGTGAAGAAATGCTCGTCCCCTGTCACTGTGGCACCAGAGATAGTATTCAGCGGCTTTATTACCCTGATCAATAATATTGGCAAGCTGCTGGCTCAACTGCGGATAGTTTTCATGTTCCGGGATATCAAGTGGCAGATCATTCGCTGCTGTAATCAGAAACCCGGGGTAATAGGCCGATTTGTGTGACGCCTTTTTCCACAAGCCTATACGGTCTTCTTCAGAAAGCACTCCTGCCTGCAGCAGCAGGCTGACTGTTTCAACGATGCGCAGGGCATCTGATTCAAACGGCAGGAATTCCATCAGGAAGGTCGCCAGTTCCTGACCCAGGTCATCGTCAATAACACTTTTATGCCGCAGCAATATCCGTGCATTTTCTTCCGTCGGCTGCGCCCACCAGGCATGCCGGGCAACTTCTACCGGCAGATCTTCACTGTTGGCAACCGCAACGACAGCCTCTGGTTCACCCAGTTTTAGCAGGTTCTGCAGGCTTTCTTCCTTACGCGACTGGCCCATCCTGATCCAGCGGTGGATATATACCGGATAGCCAATAGGCGAACCCAGCACATATGTAGAGATCATTTCTTTGACCATGCCGATATATTTCTCATCACGACAATTGGGATTCAGAACAACCTGCCCTTCACCACGCTCTGTCAGGGCATCAATGCGCATTTTTGATTCATCAATACGCAGGGCATAAAGGTTTTGCCTGAGTAATACGTTAATTCGCAGATTGTCTTCGTTTGAAAGTGGCATTAATTCGTATTATATAACTTGGTTAGTTTAGCTGTACCCGTGTACCAAACGGCACCTTCTTTTTTCCTTTTACCAGCCATAGCACATCAACAGCTGGTTCCTGCCTGGGGAACTCGCCTTCGGCGTCTGTAAAGTAGACCAGCAGATCAGGTTGTATATCCTGTTGCTTTAGCCACTGAAATGGCGGGACAAAAGAGGTGCCGCCACCGCCGCCAAGCTTTTCCGGCAAATGCACTTCTTCCCATGGCTCATATCGCCAGGGACAATTGCTATCAAGTTCTGCATCACAGGCGAGCAAAGTGATGCGGGCAGATAACTGTCCTTTTATGGCATTGATCTCGCTCAGAAACTCGCTCATCTCACCGTTACTGATGGATCCGCTGGTATCGACGACGACGACAATATTGACTTCTGTACTTCGCAAACTGGGGTAGATTGCCGGGCCATCGCGCCGGCTTGATGGTCGCATGTAACTGTAATCATTACGTGCGATATAGCTAAGATAGCGAGCCAGCATCATACGCCATGGAAGGCTAGGCTGCAGCATATGATCAACCAGGCGGGCCAGTGATCCGGCCAGTTTTCCCGCCTGCATCGCCTGTTGTGCTGCGCCGGCCAGCCTCTGCTGCCATTGCACAGACAGGTCTTCCCGCTCCTGGCCACTAAGCGGACGAGGACGTTTCGCCCCTCCCGCATCACTGTCAGATTCAGCCTTACCACCGGTTTTGCCCTTTACTTCACTGCCGCCGCCTTTTTCAGTGACTTCACCATCAGCTGAGGACTGATCTCCGTTTGATGGTAATTCGCCTGACCCTTCACCCTGTGCACCATCATCTTCTTCTGCATCATAGATATGCTGATCGATAGTCTGGTCGGCCATCTTTTTATCAAGATAAGGATAGATTTCCTCAGCCGTCATTTCAGCAAAGCCTTTATCGTAGAGTATGCCAAATGGTGCTGTCAGGCCTTCATCAAGTAACAATGGATTGATAGCATAGTCACAGGCAATGTCCCAGCGCCACTTCAGGCGATTTTCTCTGCGTGCAAAGTGTGCGAGACCGCAATGCAGGGCTTCATGAGCAAGCATAAACTCTGTTTCCTGAAGCGACAGGGAATCAATAAATTCGGGATTGTAATAGAACTTTCTGGCATCAGTTGCCGTGGTTTTACACCATTTACGGTCCGCGGCTACTAGCGGCAGTCGCAATACCAGTGCACCGAGAAAAGGTCTGTCGAGAATTAGTCGAGTGCGGGCAGTAGCGAGTTTCTGTTCAACTTGTTTAAGTATCATGGGTGATCTAGAGGCGGTCTATCTCAGCAATTATGGCTTCTAGCGACCGAACACCATCAGGTCTGCGATAGAATCTGCCCACTGGTCAAATTCCGGAACTGAAAACATTGCTTCACCCAGTGTTCGGTTCATATCTGACACCATCATCACGCCCATCTCCCGCTGCGGGAAACTGCCAGCAAAACTCAATATATTGCCAATGACCCTGGCGGCATCCTCGCTGCCCTTCTCGCGAATGGCACGGCCAACCAGTGCCGTGGCGACAGCATATTGCAGATCTATCTCACCGGGTACAGGTACATCTTTTCCAGCAATAATTTCATCGAGATCCGGCATATTACTGAGATTCTCGATATACGCCTTGAGTTCGATACCGGTTGCCGGTCCCACGCAGGCCTGCAGAGTTTCAGTCAGCAACTCTGGTTGGTCTTCAAATTTCTGCAGGGCATTGTTGGCAAACTCCCATGAACGCGGAGTTGGAAAGGCAACCGGATTATGTGCCGGATCGAATTCAAACAGCTTTTCCGGTCGGAAGCGCAAAAATGCGATAAGCCTGTCATCAATACCCTTGCTATAGGCCCAGTTGACCCAGTCATCGAGGTTGATATCGACATCAAAATGCGAGAAGCGGTTAGCCAGCGGTGATGGCATGGTGTAGGTAACGCCACGATCACCCTGCCGGTTGCCGGCAGCAAAGATTGCCCAACCTTCGGGTACTTTGTATTCACCAAGACTGCGGTCAAGAATCAACTGATAGGCAGCGGCTGAAACGCTGGGTGGTGCGGAGGTCACTTCATCGAGGAACAGGATGCCTGTTTCACCATGACGCTTCGCGTTCGGCAGCATAGACGGAATAGCCCATTCTACAAAATCTCCCACTCGCATAGGAATTCCGCGCAAATCACTTGGCTCCATTTGTGAAAGGCGCACGTCAATGACTTCAACACCATGTGAAACAGCTATCTGCTGAACAATCTGTGATTTTCCTACGCCTGGAGGGCCCCAGAGCATTACCGGTGTGTGCAGGCCTTCACTGGCACTGAGGAACTCCCGTTCCAGGACTTTTATTAAATGTGCTGGGCGCAATATATTATTCTCGTCATTATTATCGTGTCAGATCTGTTAGATCCAGAGTAATTAAAATCCGGCTTTGGCATACCACTCTTTCGCCAGTTCAGGATCTTTCTCAACACCGTTACCTTCTTCATAAATCATCGCCAGGGTCGTCTGTGAGCCAGCCAGTCCCTGTTCTGCAGCCAGCGTGAACCATTTGATGGCCTCCTTCATATCCTTGTCGACACCATCACCTTCCATGAACATAAAACCAAATCCGTGTTGTGCGACGGCATGGCCCTGTTCTGCTGCCTTGCGCATCCATTTTACAGCAGCATCCGGGTCATGCCCGACACCCAAACCATTCTGGTACATGATGGCCACACGATGCATTGCTTCGGTATTGCCGCTTTCAGCAATGGGTGAGAGAAAACGCATAGCCGTGGCAAAGTGCTTGGATTCAAAGGCTGACATTCCACTGGCGAAATCGAGATCTTCGTTATCGCTCATAATCTACTCCACAAATGTGATATTACAAACCGCTAATAATATCAGATTGTACCGACAGAATATTGCCCTATAGACATATGCCCCATAGTGCAAATGGATATAAATATTGTTTATACAGGCGGGATTTCCTGACACTTCAATCAATCCATCGCTATCGCGGGAGTCGTTTACAACATAATATTTTTCACAAAAGTCAACGCTAGAGCATTAATACTGACGAGACTTGTTTCTCATTTTTGCACGTCAATTCCCGCTGGACAAAAGGGTTATTATCAGTCAAAATAAGCGTTTAATTATTTACTGTATTTTCGGGGATGTTGCGTTGATCAAAGCATCCTTGTAACCATTGACAAAGTATTTAAGGACATAGGGGACTTTTCATGAACAAAGAATATTATGACGCAGTAGTCAAAATGGAAGAAATGGGTGTAGACAGCGAATATATCCAGGGTTGGCAAGGCGGCTACCTGTGCAACGTCAAGCGTGAAGAACAGAGGCTGACCGAAGCCTATGAAGCTGGCTATGACGACGGTTTAGAAAAGAACCAGGACAACTTCGGCAACTGGATCAGCTAAGCCAGATTCAGCTGCGCTGAATTCCGAAAAAGTCTAGAAAGGAGCGCATTGCGCTCCTTTTTTTTACTGAAATATTTGCGACACCTTCGCATAGGAAAAAATACCGATGCGCTTTATATTGGCTTTAATACTCATACTGCCATCTCCATTTATCTGGGCGAAAGATTATTCACACCTGCATAAACGAGTTATTCACCAGGACAGGCTTCTTTTACCAACTAATATTGAAAAAATTGGTGACCAGTATTTTATTGTTGATTGCTATAACAACAGGGTTATATATTCAGAAAAAATAGACACTCCTCTCGCCAAATGGGACAGGCTCGGCGCAGACATTCCTATGTCCTGGCCGCATTCAATCGCCTCCGATGGTCACTTTTACCTGGTAGACGATACATACCAGAATAGACTGCTAATTTTTAAGCGAGAGGGAACAGCGTATACGTTCCATAAAGCGTTTAGCGATATCTCAAAGACTCCACACAGGGTGATATATGACGATGCCACTAATGCCTTTTATCTACTTGGTGCGTGGTCACAGACAATAACAAAATTAGTGTCCAGGAATGATGATGTCGAGATTGAATACACAAAAAAAATGGATTTTCTTAAAGGGAAATACAGCCGGTCAATTCATATCATCGATGGCCTTATGTATTTCATCTCCGGCCCGGGAAAGATCAACGCCGTCAGATATAAAGATGATAGCTATGAAGTCGTAAGATCGTCTGTTGTCCCTGATGGATTTGAAAGTATGAACGATATTGTCAGGGTTGGTGATTATTTTTACCTGACAGCTACAAGAAAAAAGATGCTTAAATGTAAATCACTGGATGACCACTCAAGTTGCGAAGATGTGTATGATAGTCTTGGCATAAAAGGAAACCCATATTACTTCAGCTATTTTGATGATGCATTTTATCTAACTGAGATTAGTTCGGGTGATGGAATTATTAAATTTGATCACGATAATGACGGATTGAAAAATCCTGTTTATTTTCATCGTCCTGAACCTCCCCACTGATCCAGATTTTTCTGTGATCAAGGCTGGCTTTCTATCAGCGCACGCCCTGAGAAGAAATCTCTGAGTCGCTTTCCGCCCTAAGCGGTTGATTCAAAATATACCCTTCCTTGGTATTGATGACTAGAGGACGCCGATACAGATTCAGACTACCAGTTAAATTCAGAGCGGTGTGATTAAAAATGTTCTTTCTGTTTATGAAATGCCATTATTTCTCACTGTTCTGCTCATCTTCAGGCAGTAAATTGGCAATCCCTCTTTTCAGGGTCTTGATCGCATCAGGTGCTTCAATATCAATGACCTGTGTAGTGACCCATTTCTTTTGTCTCTCTCCCATTACAGCGGTAACGTTTTCACCAAAATAGCGCAGCATGGGAAATGACGGACCGCTTTCATCGCTGTAACCGAAACGAGCATACTCATTCATGCGCATATTTAGTGTATTGATCAATTCAGGCTTATATTCGCCGTTGCCAAGAAAGTCTTCCATATTGTCCTGCATGGTTTGCGCCATTGCTTTCGCCATTGCAGAGATAAACACCGCACGCTCTTCCTCGTCCATGCGCTCATACATCATGCGATCTGTGATATGGATCAGAAATGCAGCAAATTCCCAGATAATGGCCAGGCGTTGTACCTGGGTGTCTGTCTGGAAATCATTGTTTTCAAGCTCCAGTACGGCCTGGGTGCAGATACGCCAGGCGATAAAGGCAACGACGCCAGCTATTTCCTCAGGTGAACGGTCACGATTCTTGGCGCTCCACTTACTACGAATTCTCACAATAAACTCCCGTAATTTTTCAAGTAGCTTATTCTACAATAAGTCGTATGATTGATGAGAATAACGACACAGGTTGTGTATGGACTTAGAATTAAGAAAACTGCAGCAGCATGTGCAGCACAATTGCCACATTTCTGATGCAACACATGCTGGAAATTATACGCTGTGCATTTATTTGCTGAAAATGCGTGAGTATTACCGCTGGGAGCATGCGATGGGTTTCGATGATCGCATTGAGAATGACAACATCGGTAAATGGCTGACTGATCGTGAATCACTGTGGGAAACCCTCGAGGAATCACAATTTAGAAAATTGTCGATAGGTGATAAGGAATTTGAACCTTTTGATATAGACGCGATTAACGATGCTTTGCAGCCAGAAAACCTTGTCTACAGCGCAGGCTACATACTACGTGGCAAGCCGCATTTCTTTCTAGCTGATATAGACCAGGTGCATGAACACGATGAGTACAGGATTATTGTCAGCGGCAGGGAATACGCACGTGAACTATCAGCGCCACCGGCACTGAGCCAGGGCGGGACAATTTTTATTCGCAGTGAATCATTGCGCCGCACTGTCTGGGAAAAGGTTGAAGAAAGTCTCTGGAATACGCAGCAGTCACCGCTGGTTCGTGCTATTGCCTGTTATGATTTTAAAAACAACCTGCAGCAAAGCCTTGCACTGATGTGTGACAGGGAGATAGACACCCTGGTGGCCCATGAGGTCGGTGAGATCACGGCGGGTAAACAACTGGGAGAGTCCTGGCAGGAGATGATAAGTGCTGCAGATCATCCGCCACTTGAACTGATGCTGCGCTCAATCAGGGACAACCTGGCAGACTGTATCATGACTATACCGGATATCATTGAGAACCTGGAACCGGCCCGCCTGCATTTCTATATCGCTAATATTGGAAATATGCGAAAGGCGCTCTTCCCTGCCCTGCGTGAAGCCTATGATTGCTGGCTGGAAGATAATTCAACGGCACATCTGCAGCAAGTGGCAGACAAAGGTAAGGATCACTGGTTGTCAGTGGCAAAAAATCTGCAGGATATGTTTCAGAAAGAAGGTAAAATAAAGAAACAGGCTTTTCAGGAATTCATTGAATCACAAGCTTATTGAATCAGCGAAGCAGGAATCAAGCATAAGATACTCCCGAGTAACCAGGCGAATTATTTCATTAATCTCATGAACCATACCCCTACTTCTACAGAACTGAAAACAATCCGGGAAATCATTCCCAATAGCTTTATCTTCGAAAAGCTAAATGCACTGCCAGCCGAGTTATGCGATGAAATGATTCGTCGATTTGAGGCCAGCGAAGATGAGCAGTATCCAGGGCGGATAGGTCAGACCGTATCCAGTGACCAGAGCGTTAAAAAAACCACTGACCTGGTAGTCAGCGGCAAACCAGAGTGGAAAGACATTGATCGCGCCCTGTTTCAGTCACTCGGCCGCGCGATTCTTGAATTCAGGGAGAAGTACATCTACTTCAAGGGCCCTTTCAAGGATATGGGTTATAATCTGCAGCGCTATAATCCCGGCGAGTATTATCACTGGCATATTGATGGCGGCAGCCATGATTTCAGCCAGCGGCAGCTGGTGGCCCTCTGGTATCTAAATGATGTCGACGGCCCCGGTGGTGAAACAGAGTTTCTATTTCAGGATGCCAAAATCAAACCCGAGCGTGGTAAGCTGGTACTGTTCCCGCCCTTCTGGACGCATGAGCACCGGGCCGTCGAACTGGAAAAAGGCGTTAAATATATTGCTACAACCTGGGTTGTTTTTGCCTAGCAGTCGTTCTCGACTCACCAGCCCTTAGAGGTTTAATGCGAGGATATTACATGAACACTTCTGTTCAAATCGTATGTATTACTTATCCACATAAAGTTGATTAACAGTATTAAATCTATCATTGGCGGTTTTCTTGCCATTATTGTTATGGGGTTGATCGCACAACTGATTATTTTATTCGTTGGTGTGGGATATTTCAGCCTGGTAAAAAAGTTTCCTTCACTTTCGTTTATTAGTGAATTTACGACTATCTTGCTGTTTGCAGTAACGGCAGTCGTGGCTTTTATCGGCGGATTATTCACTGCCAAACTGGCACGTCAAGCCGTTGCTCTTCATTGTTTGATTGTGGGTTCTATGGCAGGCGCGTTAACGCTTGTTCCATCACTGATCAATGGTTATGAGATCACAACTAATGGTATTGTTTTTCTGATTATTTTTTTAGTGGCAACCATTGCCGGTGGACTGTACTGGAAAAAGCAGCAGAGTTTGGTTGATGACACATAATTCTGTATCAGATACTCCGACCTAGTTGATCCAATAATAAACCAAGAAAAATGCCTTCTCAGGTGGTTATCAGAATGCCGATGATATGGTCTCCTACACATATGCAAGAAATCTGTAGCGGGGGAAGTCCAGACTCAATTTAGATGCTTCGCCAAATCAAGGCAAGACCAAATAGTGGTAGTTGTAGTAAACCTGATAAAAACAGATCTTACTGAACTATAAGAAGAAAATCGTGACTCGGCAAAACCAGAAAGTTGGCCTTAAAAATTTGCTTCAGTGCGAATTTCAGAATAAATTTTTTCCAAAATCTTCTGGTCGTACATAGTATCTCTACCCAGGGTAGTCACCATTGCATCGTAAGTCGCCTTATTTTGTCTATCCATAAACACTGATTTAACACCGTCAATGTCTTCTTCCAGCCATTTCACTGTCAAAAATGCATAAATTGATGTTTTCATTTTCAATATTCCAAAGAACGAAGTAAAAAGTTGAGAAGAATATTCAATACCAGCCTTATTTTTTAGACTTTACTAAATAAATATTACAATAATATGTCAGGGTAAAAAAACCTTATAAAAGTGCTAGATACAGAAGAAACAGTATATTCATCAGTTTCATTTATATCTATTGTGGAAAGTACTTAATCGGGTAAGCCTGTCGGGATGCCTATTTGAGGTTGCGTCGAGCATCGGTTTTTATTGTGGAGACGCTATCTCCACAGCCGAAACCAGTAAATGATCATTCTGTTGCAATCATTTACTAACTGGTTATCGATACCAAGATTTTGCCTGGGTTTACTTTCCCCTCCCCCCCCTTTTTTAAGTGATAGCAGGTGTTATTTACAAAATACCCTGTTTCCTGAAAGTCCTTTTTATACAGCATCGAGTTGTTTGTTAAATTATTCATAAATCAGGTGAAATCTGATAATCGGGTGATATACTGTTTTGATGCCAAGGAAGTACATTAAGCGTTACCTGCCTGACCGCAAAAGTTTCCATGAAACGTCACAATTGCGGCCGTTCAAACGTTTTCTGCACCACCCCTGTTTATGGCACCTTAATCGACGGACTGTATCGGGTGCAGTCGCTATTGGCCTGTTCTGCGCATACCTGCCAATGCCAATGGAAATGCTCGTTGCCGCAGCACTCTCCATTATTTTAAAAGTGAATCTGCCTATTTCGGTCTCACTGGTATGGATCTCCAACCCGGTTACATGGGTTCCTATGTATGGTGCAGGCTATTTACTGGGAGCGAAGATACTGGGCATGGAAGCAGTCAAATTTGATGACATGACGATGACCTGGCTGATGTCACAGGTTGTCCCATTATGGCTAGGTTCATTAATCCTGGGGAGCTTAGCTGCCCTGGCCGGTTACCTGATTACCAGAGGACTGTGGCGACTTTACGCTATTCAACACTGGCAAAAACGCCGGAACCGTAAAGAAATGCTTCGTCACCCGGAAAGCATAGAAGTCATCACTAAAGATAGCATATGAGTAAATGGCTGGATGCATACAAATCCAGCACTCAAACATTCAGATATCTTTAAGCACCCCATCGTCGAGCGTACAGATCCGGTTCATGCTTTCAGCAAGGCGCTGGTCATGGGTCACGATCACAAAAGCAGTGTCGTTTTCCTGGTTCAGTTCCAGCATCAGCGAATAGACAGATTCCGCCATCTTGCGGTCAAGGTTACCAGTCGGCTCATCAGCCAGGATGCACAGTGGTTTAGTAACCATGGCACGGGCCAGTGCTGCGCGTTGACGCTCGCCGCCGGATAATTCACCGGGTTTGTGATCTAACCGATGTGACAGGCCGACACGGCCAAGAATCTCTGCTGCCTGCTGCAATGCCTGCCTGCTCTCAAGACGACGGATCAGCAATGGCATGGCGACATTTTCCTGTGCGGTGAATTCAGGCAACAGGTGATGGAACTGGTAGACAAAACCCAGGCTGCGGTTGCGCAACTGCCCACGCTCTGCCTGTTTCAGTGAATTAATATCGATACCGCCAACGTTAACAATCCCGGCAGTTGGCTCATCAAGTCCACCTAGCAGATGCAACAAGGTACTTTTACCCGATCCCGAGCTGCCTATAATGGCGACCTGCTCTCCGGCAGCAATAGAGAAATTTATACCCTTCAGTACGGTTACATCTGCCGGACCTTCGGAAAAAGTCCGTTGCAGATCGATGCATTCCAGCACCGGTTTTTTGCTCATTTCGATCATGACGCACTACTCATAACGCAGAGCCTCGGCCGGCATCGTTCTGGAAGCGCGCCAGGCGGGATAAATAGTCGCGAGTACAGACATGACGAATGACAACACGCCGATGACGGTGACATCATTCCAGTCAAGGCGGGAAGGAAATCCCGATATATAGTAGAGGTCAGGCGGCATAAACTGTACCTGGAAGAAGCTTTCAATTGCACCGACAATTGTCGAAACATTAAGCGCCAGGGAAATGCCGCCAGCCAGTCCCAGCAGGGTACCGATAAAGCCAATGATCGTCCCCTGGTAGATAAACACAGACATAATGTTGCCCGGGCTCATACCGAGCGTGCGGAGGATCGCGATGTCCGCCTGTTTGTCTGTAACAACCATAACCAGTGTAGACACCAGGTTGAAGGCGGCGACGGCGACTATCAGCATGAGAATGACAAACATGACGTTCTTCTCTATCTTCAGCGCACGGAAAAAGCTCACATGCTCCTGGGTCCAGTTTCTTACCCGGTAATCTGAGTCCAGCTGTTTTGCAAAATCCAGAGAAAATAATGGTGCGGCATCAATATCATCCAGCTTCAGACGTAAACCGGTTACGCCATCGCCCAGGCGGTAAAGGGTCTGTGCGTCGGCCATGTCGATCAGCACCAGGCCGCTGTCATACTCGTACATCCCCGCTTCGAACACACCGGCGATGGTGAATCGTTTCATACGCGGCAGAATACCGGCCGCTGTCACTGACGCCTGTGGTGCCATCAGTGTCACCTTGTCACCGACCCAAACGCCCAGCGACAATGCCAGTTCCTTGCCCAGGATAATACGGTATTCACCGGCTGCAAGGTCGTCAAGATTACCGCCTTTCATGTTCTCGCCAAGGCTGGAAACAGTAGCTTCTTCTGTGGGCAAAATACCACGCACCATGACACCGCTGCTTTTGCCATGCACCGTTAACAACCCCTGGGCCAGCACGTAAGGAGCACTGCCAAGAACACCCTCTTTGATAGCCGCTTTTTTCTGCACCGACTGCCAGTCTGTCAATTCACCGCCATAGCCAGTCACCGTAACGTGGGCAGCTACTGAAAGAATTCGACCCCGCAACTCCTCACCGAAACCGTTCATTACAGACAGCACAGTTATCAGCGCCGTAACACCGAGGGCGGTGCCTAACATCGAGGCAAGAGAGATAAATGAAATGAAATGATTACGCCGCTTGGCACGGGTATACCGCAGGCCGATGAAAAGTTCCAGAGGGCGGATCATTGAATTTCAGAGGAAAGATATAAGGGGAAAGGGGAAAGGTTTAAGGGCAAGAACAAAAGGCAACCTGAATCGGTATTCCTATCTCCCTTGCTGCTGAAACCTTGTTCTGGTGTTTCAATTCTATCGCGCCTATCGCGGCGAGGTGCCGCTTCCACAAAACCAGTTAAGCTGTTTGGCTCTATCATTGTAGGAGCCCCGCCCTCGGGGCGATAAAAATTAAAAAAGTGGAAAGCTTAAAGCAAGAGCACAAAAGGAAACCTGAATCGGTTTTCCTTTCACCTGACATCATCACTCCGCCTCTGGTCTCATGTGCGGGAACAGCAAAACATCACGAATCGACGGGCTGTCAGTGAACAGCATTACCAGGCGGTCGATGCCGATCCCCTCCCCTGCAGTTGGCGGCATGCCATGCTCAAGCGCACGGATATAATCGGCATCATAGGACATCGCTTCTTCATCACCTTCGTCTTTTTGCTTCAGCTGGTCACGGAAACGTTCTGCCTGGTCTTCCGGATCATTCAGCTCTGAGAAGCCATTGGCGATTTCACGCCCGCCGATGAATAACTCAAAACGGTCTGTCACGGTAGGATCTTCATCATTGCGTCGCGACAGCGGTGAGACCTCGACGGGATAGGCAGTGATAAATGTCGGGTCTTTTAGCTGGTGCTCACCTGTTTTCTCAAAGATTTCAATCAGCAGCTTGCCGATACCATAGCTGTCTTTTAACGGAATCTGTAAACTTTCAGCATGTGCACGCAGGGCCGCTTCATCATCAAGCTGCTCAGCGCTTAGTCCATCATTGTATTTAAGCACCACCTGTTTGACCGTCATGCGGGTGAAAGGCTTACCGAAGTCATACTCGTCACCCTGATAGCTGACAAGGGTATTGCCATCCTGAATTGTCTCCGTGATATGGCGCAGCATGTCTTCAGTCAGGTCCATTAATTCATTGTAATCGGCATAGGCCTGGTAAAACTCCACCATGGTGAATTCAGGGTTATGCCGTGTACTTAAACCTTCGTTGCGGAAATTACGGTTGATCTCGAACACACGTTCAAAACCGCCGACCACCAGGCGTTTCAGATATAACTCAGGCGCGATTCGCATGAACAGATCAATATTCAGCGCATTATGAAAGGTCTTAAAAGGACGCGCTGCCGCACCACCGGGCACCGCCTGCATCATCGGTGTTTCTACCTCGAGAAAATCCTTTTCAGTAAGAAAATCACGAATTAGGGAAATAATACGTGTTCGTTTGCGGAAACTGTCGCGCGAAGCCTGGCTCATAATCAGGTCAACATAGCGCTGGCGATATCGAATCTCCTGATCTGTCAGCCCGTGGTATTTTTCCGGCAGCGGCCGTAGTGACTTGACCAGCAGCTGTATCGCATCAACACGGATACTTAATTCACCCGTTTTAGTACGGAACAAGACACCTTCAACGCCAACGATATCGCCAATGTCCCATTTTTTAAAACCGGTATTGTAAAGGCCTTCCGGCAGCGAATCACGCTGAACAAAAAGCTGAATACGTCCCGACATATCCTCGACATGGGCAAAACTTGCCTTGCCCATTATACGGCGTGACATCATGCGGCCTGCCACTTTGACACGAACCGGCTCTGCCTCCAGCTGAGCATTATCCTTGCCCTCGTAGCGGGCCAGAATTTCAGCGGCCATGGTATTGCGGCGAAAGTCATTGGGAAATGGATTATTACCATTTTCCCGCATCGCTGTGAGTTTTTCACGACGCAGTTTGATCTGTTCGTTTTCGTTTTGAATTTCTTCTGTCATGACTATTTATCTATAGTAATGTCGCCGCCGCGAAAACGCAGTTGCAACTGTATTTTCGTCGCTACTCAAAGTCCGGACTTCAAGCTCGCCTCTATGAACTGGTTCAGGTCACCATCCAGCACGGCCTGGGTATTTCCGGTCTCTACTCCGGTACGCAAATCTTTGATGCGTGATGCATCGAGTACATATGAACGTATCTGGCTGCCCCAGCCGATATCTGATTTGGCATCTTCCACCTGCTGCTGGTCGTCCTGCTGCTTCTGTATTTCCAGTTCATACAGACGTGCTTTCAACATGTCCATCGCCTGTGCCTTGTTGCGATGCTGGGAGCGGTCATTCTGGCATTGCACAACAACCCCTGTCGGCATATGTGTCAATCGCACAGCAGAGTCCGTCTTATTGACATGCTGACCGCCTGCACCGCTTGAGCGATAGGTGTCTATACGCAGGTCGGCCGGGTTGATCTCAATCTCGATACTCTCATCTATTTCCGGTGAAACAAAGACTGAAGCAAATGATGTATGGCGGCGGTTGCCTGAATCAAACGGAGATTTTCTCACCAGGCGGTGAACGCCGGTTTCTGTACGCAACATGCCAAAGGCATACTCGCCGGTAAACTTGATGGTGGCACTTTTAATTCCAGCCACGTCACCTTCAGAGACTTCCATCAGTTCCGTCTTAAAGCCCTGGCGTTCACCCCAGCGTAAAAACATCCGCAGCAGCATATTTGCCCAGTCCTGCGCCTCGGTACCGCCGGATCCGGCCTGGATATCCATCCAGGCATTATTGGCATCCATTTTTCCCGAAAACATGCGGCGAAACTCGAGTTCCTCCAGTTTTTTCAGCAAGCGGTCGAGATCGTTCTGAACATCGGCTAGCATCGACTCATCATTTTCTTCCTCGATCATAGAGAGAAGTTCTAACGACTCATCAATGCCATTTTCCAGCATCAGGATAACGTCGACGACCGCTTCCAGCCTGGCCCGTTCCTGGCCCAGGGATTGTGCCCTGTCCGGGTCGTTCCAGACATCCGGGCTTTCCAGTTCGCGCAGTATCTCAGTTAGCTGCTCTGATTTTGTATCGAAGTCAAAGATACCCCCTCAAAGACAGTACGCGTTCTTTCATGTCTTTGAGTTGATTCTTTAACGGATTCAGGTCTTCCATATTCGGATTATTATCTGCAACAAATTTGTTAAATTGCTTATGCAATACGGGGAGAACTAATCCCTGCTAATTGCCATGAATTACTTTAAAAACGCTACCTGCAACAATGCTGTATTGCCGGCGCGAAACAGCGGAGGATTCTACCAGTTCATTCGCTTGATAAGAAGCAAGCAACTACAAAGCTTTCAGGTGGATTTACCTGCTAATGGCGCATTGATTCAGGTTAATTCATGTAGAATACGGGCTATTGCGCTTTGCCTGCACTCTTTTTTCAGCCGAAGAATGATAATAATCCATCACTATCTACAAGACATTTACTCACTGTACGCATGCGTATGACCCAGTTTATTCATAGTTCCAGGAAAGTATCTTCCCACATATCGGCGAGCACCAGCGTTTCACTGAAACCTCTCCTCGTACTAATCTGCCTGTTGTGCCTGTATTTTTCTGCCGCATCAGCAGACACCCTGGCAAGCGAGAATGAGTCAGCAAATAAGATTCAGCAATACAGCTATGAAGTTGTAAATGTGTATCCCCACGACCCTGCCGCCTTCACTCAAGGACTGATATTTAAAGACGGCCACCTGTATGAAAGCACCGGTCTCAATGGCCACTCCAGCCTGAGGAAAGTTGAACTTGAAACAGGCAAAGTACTGCAGAAAATAGATATCGACAGGAAGTTTTTTGCAGAAGGACTGGCCAGCGGTAACGGGCAGCTGTTTCAACTAAGCTGGAGAGCCCGCACTGGCTTTGTGTATAACACAGAGACCTTTGCACTGGAGCGGACATTCAAATATCCGGGCCAGGGCTGGGGGCTGGCATTTTACAAAGATCAGCTAATCATGAGTGACGGCACTTCTATTCTCCGTTTCCTCGACCCTGTTGACTTCAAGGAGATAAAAAAGCTGGCAGTTTCTATTGATGGAAAGCCATTAAAAAGGCTCAATGAGCTAGAAATGGTAAAAGGAAAGATTTTTGCCAACGTCTGGTTAACTGACCGGATTGCCATTATTTCACCTGAATCAGGCAGAGTGGATGGCATTGTCAATCTCGCAGGCCTGCTTGATCAATATGCAACCGTATCGAAGGCGGAGGTGCTTAACGGCATTGCCTATGACGCTGCGGATGACCGGCTTTTTGTTACCGGAAAAAACTGGCCAAAGCTGTTTGAGATTAAAATCATAGCCGATGATTTAAAATAGCTCACTTTAAAATTGGTCACGGCATTCAACAAAGGGCACGAAATGAAATAGTCTGGGCACGAGGCAGCTCAATACACCGGATGCTGTAACTGTGTTTTAATTTCATATAGGATTAGATACATGATCATAATTCTCCTTTACCTCGTGGAGTAGCCATGTTTCTCGATATATTTGCCCTCATCGTCATGGGTATCCTGATCGCTGTGGTTATTGTTGCAGTCGTCAAACTTGGGCCTCTGCCCGGCAACATTGCAAAAAAGCGCGGCCACCCGCAGGCCGATGCCATTAATGTACTGGGCTGGATCGGCGTTATCACGCTGGGGCTTGCCTGGCCGTTTGCACTGGTTTGGGCGTTTACCCGCAGCGCTGAACAGCAGGCCGCCTATCTCAGCGAGCGCGTCGCATTGCTGGAAACAGAGCTGGCTGCATTGAAATCAGAAGGAGATGGCCAATGATAGCTTTCCTGATACTGATCTATGCGTCCTTTTATTTCCTCGTTTTTGGCAAGGGCCTGGTAAAGACGAACGCACGCAACGTCTCCATTTTTGTCGGTGTCGGCGTCGTCCTCGTCGGCATGATTATTTTTATGTGGCTAACCTACGCACCCACCACCAAGGACGGCCGTACATTTCAGTACGTCGTTCAGATCGTGCCCAATGTTGCAGGACCTGTCACAGAAGTCACTGCTGATGCACTGACACCGCTTAAAAAAGGAGACATTCTGTTCAAGATCGATCAGACACAGTACCAGGCTGCTGTTGACCAGCTCGAAGCATCAATCAAACGAACACAAGCACAAAAGCAACTCGCTGATATACAGGTTGAGCGTTCTGAAGGTCTGGTCAAACGCGCGGCTGGCTCGCAGCAGGAACTCGACACCTGGATAGCGAAACGTGATGAGGCCATCGCGGCCATCACCAGCTTTGAAGCTCAGTTAAGTAATGCACGCTGGCAACTGGATGAAACTATCGTTCGTGCACCCAGTGATGGCTTCGTCATTAACCGCCAGATTCGCCCTGGCACGCGGGTAGTCACCTTACCCGCCACGGCACCGATGACCTTTGTCTCAACTGAAGGCACACAAATTGTTGCCAGCATGTCTCAAAGCGCGGTGAGATACGTGCAGCCAGACGATAATGTCGAGGTGGTGTTTTCTGGCCTGCCGGGCAAGGTCTATCCGGGTAAGGTTGTCGCAATCGCAAAGGCGACGGGTGAGGCACAGCTGGCACCCAGTGGCTTAATTCCTTCCTTTACCGGCCAGCCCATAATAGGACGACGGGCCTTACGCATTGAACTGGAAGATAAAAGTATTGTCAGTGAAATGGGCCAGGGAGCGCAGACGTTTGTTGCCGTATATACAACAAAAGGCAAGCCATTCCATGTTATTACCAAGGTAGTGGTGCGCATGCAGGCGTGGCTCGGGTTCCTTACCAATCCGGCAGGTTAATGGTGGTGACAGGTATTAATATAAAACACTTACTTACTGCCAGTATCGGGCTATTACTGATCGTCTCAGGCTGTACCGCTGTCGGCCCTAACTTCGAAAAACCAGATGCAGAGGTTTCGGACAGCTGGCTGGAGGCTCACGATCCGCGAGTTGACACCTCGAGCACAGCCTACAAGGACTGGTGGACAGTCTTCAATGACCCGATTCTGATTGAGTTGATTGAACGCGCCTACAACCAGAACTTAAACCTGCAGGTGGCAGGTCTGCGAATCCTGGAAGCACGAGCACAATTGGGTATCGCTACTGGCCTGCAGTACCCACAATCACAGACGGTAGGTGCCAGCTACGCCCGTTCAAAGAGTAGCGTTAATGCGCCGCCTTTTTCCAACCTGCCGGATGATGTTGCCAACCGGGTTAACCCGACAATCAACAGCTGGTCGACCAGTTTTGATGTCGCCTGGGAGGCCGACATCTGGGGTAAATTCCGCCGCGGTGTCGAGGCAGCGGATGCCAACCTGGCGGCCAATATGCTCAATTATGATGCTGTCCTGGTTACCCTGAGTGGCGATATAGCCCTGCTCTACACCACTATCCGCACCCTCGAACAACGCCTGTCCTATACAGAGGAAAACGTAAAACTTCAGAAACAGGCCTTGAAGCTTGCCACTGCAAGATTTGACCTGGGTGCCACGTCTGAACTGGATGTTCAACAATCGATAAGCCTGGTGAAGAATACCGAATCACTGCTGCCTTTCTTCAAAATGAAAATCCGCCAGTCTAAAAATGCTTTGAGTGTACTGCTCGGTATGCCGCCGAATGATCTTGAAGATGTGCTGAAAGGGCCTGCCGAAATACCCCAGGCACCAACTCTCGCTGCAGTCGGCATTCCGGCTGACCTGATCCGGCGGCGTCCCGACGTACGCGCTGCAGAAATGGTCGCTGCTGCTCAGTCTGCAACCATCGGCATCGCCAAGGCAGATCTCTATCCCCAGTTCGTGCTGGCAGGTTCGATCGGCCTGGCAGGTGCCACTTTTTCAGACCAGTTCCAGTCCGGCAGCGGCACTGGTTTTATTACGCCCCTGATCAACTGGAACATTTTCAATTACGGACGTATCAAGAATAA
>JARFQI010000093.1 GCA_029287855.1 Arenicellales bacterium
ATCGCCTCCGGCTTGCCTGTACCTGAGGTGTATGTGCTGGAGCAGGAATCCGGTATCAATGCCTTTGCGGCAGGCCACCAGCCGGAAGATGCAGCAGTGGCAGTTACCCGTGGTGCGCTTAACACCTTCAGCCGAGACGAACTACAGGGCGTGCTCGGACACGAGTTCAGCCATATCCTGAACGGCGACATGCGGATGAATATGCGTCTTCTAGGGCCACTGTTCGGCATCATGCTTATAGGCTTAATGGGTGGGATCCTGCTGCGAAGTTCAGCTCATACGCGTGGTCGTTCGAGCAGGGAGTCTGCTGGCGGCATTATGGTCGTTATGATACTTGGACTTGGGCTGACGGTGATTGGTTATATCGGCCAGCTGGCAGGGCGCCTGATCAAGGCCGCGATCTCGCGTCAGAGGGAGTATCTGGCGGATGCCTCTGCGATTCAGTTTACCCGTAACAGAGAAGGAATAGGCAATGCGCTTAAAAAGATTGCTGCCTGGCAGCATGGTTCCGTGCTCGCAGACTCAGGTACAGAGGAAGTCAGTCACATGCTTTTTGCCAATGGGCTGCAGCGGCAATTCAGTGGACTTTTGGCAACGCATCCACCGATACTGGAACGTATACAACGATTGGGGATGAAGTTTGATAACCAGGATCTGGCAAAACTCGCTGTTGAAATCGAGCAGCTTAACGGCAGTTTTGGGCGCAATGAAGCATATGATAAGAGTGTTGAAGATCAGGTGACTTTTTCTGCTGTCGACAGTGTGTCCGGTTTTGCCAGTATTTACGAAAATGGATTCGATGATGAATCTCTGCAGTCGGCGCGCTCTGTGCTTAATATTATTCCGCCTAGAATTCGAACTGAAGCTGAGTCAGGGCAGAAAGTACGGGAAGTGGTTCTGGCGCTGTTGCTGAACGATGATGCTGAAATTAAAGAACTGCAATTGAGCATTATTCGTGCTGCAGGAGCGGGAGTTGATTTTCAGCGTATTATCGAGGTTAGACAGCAGCTGGATGGTTTGCCGCAAAACCTCAGGCTACCGATTCTTGATCTGGGTTTCCCGACTATCCGTCATCTCACCTGGCAGCAGCGTCTTGATTTTTATAATCTGGTCGAGCAATTAATCCCCCTTGATGGCCAGATTAGTAGTTTTGAATATATGCTTTCACGTTTGCTTTTACAGATGTTGCAGGAAAGCCGCTTTCCAGATTCCAACAGTGGCAAAAAACTGCTAAAACTATCCCGGTTGCAGTTTCACCTGAGAACATTATTTTCAGTCGTGGCTGTATTCGGCCATGATAACGACAGGCAGGTGAAACGAGCTTATAACGCAGGTATGGGCAGCCTGCTAGGCAGTCAACAATGGCCGGAATATTATTTGCCGGCGGACTGGACTACACATTTTGATACTGCATTGGCGGCTATTGACCGCGCCAGACCGCTGATCAAGGAAGAAATAATCAATAGTCTTATCGTCACAATTGGTTTTGATAATGACTATCGGATTGAGGAATATGAGATGTTAAGGGTAATTGCTGCACTATTGCATTGCCCGCTGCCACTAATAGAAGATAACAACCTGAAATCATCAAAAGGTCCATGATAACAGGGGCATAAGGTATTTCAATCTGGTACCATGCTGGCACAAATTTTATGAAAACGAAAAGAATATGAAAGTAAATAAGTTGATATCTGCAGTGGCATCAACGGTGCTTGGACTAATCATTGTTAGCTTTACTGCTGCAGTGGCAGAAGAGCCAAAGCAGGATGAGAGCAGGGCGTTTAGTTCCGCAGACGTCGATCCTGCAGTGATAGATAGCGGGCTAGAACCTGAGATTAATATCCAGCAGTTTGATAATCGTGAAGTCCAGGAATACAGTGTTAATGATCGCGTCTATATGGTCAAGATCACCCCGGCAGTCGGATTCCCCTATTACCTGGTTGATCCTGATGGCACAGGGGAAATGGAATATAAGCGAGACACCATGGGACTCGAAGTAAACCCGCCGCAATGGACACTTTTTCGCTGGTAGTTGTATAGATTAAGCATGTTTATTAATTACACCTATATAAATATTCTTTTTATATTTATATAAAACACTTAAAGAGTAGATCGTCATCATGAAACATAACAAGATCCAGTTAATTGCAGTATTGCTTGCCGGTTTGATTATGAGTATGGGTGGCCATGCCTCCAGTATGGATAAAGTGAAAAAGCATGGGGCTGTGCGCTGTGGAATTAATGAAAATCTGCCTGGGTTTTCTGAAAAAAACAGCAGTGGACAATGGGTAGGGCTTGATGTAGATATTTGTCGTGCGGTGGCTGCCGCCGTATTTTCTGACGCTACAAAGGTGGAATATGTTCCCGTTTCGGGTAAGGATCGGTTTGAGTCACTGGCTTCCGGAAAGTTCGATATTCTGTCACGCAATACCACATGGAACCTGTCACGTGATACCGGGATGAATATCACCTTCGTCGGTATAAATTATTATGACGGTCAGGGCTTCATGCTTTCAAAGAAATCCGGCATAAGAAGTGCGCTGGAGTTAGATGGTTCATCTATATGTGTCGAGAAGGCAACAACGCATATTGAAAATCTCAGAGATTATTTTCAGCTCAATCGCATGAAGTACCAGTTACAGGAATTTGATTCTGCGCAGGAGGCATTAAGTGCCTATGAAGGTGGAAAATGCCAGGTCATTACTTCTGATCAGTCATCGCTATATTCCCTGCGTACTGAGCTAAAGAATCCAAAAGATTCAAAAGTGCTTGCAGAGGTAATTTCAAAAGAACCTCTTGGTCCCTCAGTTGCAGCCGGTAATGGAACCCTTGCAAAGATTGTACGCTGGAGTTTGTTTGTAATGCTTGATGCTGAGGAAGCTGGAATAACAATAGAAAATGTCGATCAGGTTCGCCAGCTTTCACGTGACCCTGCCGTGCGTCGCTTGCTAGGGCTGGAAAAAAATACCGGAGAGAGCCTGGGTCTCAGTAAAGACTGGGCCTACAACATCATCAAGCAGGTCGGCAACTATGCTGATTCATTTAATAGGAATGTCGGTAAGGGTTCACCCCTCAAGGTCAAGCGTGGCTTGAATGCACTTTGGCGTGATGGCGGTCTGCATTATGCGCCGCCGATTGATTAGGTTTTTGTTTGTGCTGGCGCAAGGCTGAGGTTTGCCCCTTGGGCAGGATTCAATTCTGATTTCCGTTTGAATTTGTATTCGTTTTTCGCCCTTTATGGGCGAGTGGCTTTTCTTTGCTTATCCAAAGAAAAGCCACCAAAAGAAAGGATACCCAACATGCTCGCCCTGTGGGTTCCCTGTGATGCTCGAATGAACCGGCGGGATGTGAAACTCGCTGCGCTCAAACAGTCACATCCCGAAGTCTCCGGCTCACCCTGTGCTTCTCGGCGAGCCTGAACGGGAGGTTGTAGATCAAGGGCGAAGGACCAAAGAGAAAAAAGAGATCAATTATTAATCGTCATTCCGGCATGTCTTTAGCCGGAATCCATATATTCAATATTTCTGGATACCGGCTTGCGCCGGTATGACGATCGTGTGGTAGGGTGCCTGCAAGATCTTATCAAGTGCCGCCGATCCTGTTTCTACCTGGTTTTTGATCTTATAATCCCTTTTGTGTTGTCTAGCACTGGAGGATTTGAGCGGATTAGCGCGAGGACTGTCTGAGCGCAGCGAGTTCCGCAGCACTGCTCGACGCTGAAGCGCACAGAGTCGCCAAAGGCCATCTCGGTAGGGTGGCCTGTCTTGTGGTACCTTTTCTTTGTCCACGCAAAGAAAAGATACTCGCCCATAAAGGGCGAAAAACAAGTCTGTACGCTAGCACAATAGAGAAAAAGAAATGATCCCGCACAACTGTGCGAAAACGAAGTAGAAATCTAATCGCAGCTTGAAAGAAAGTCCCGCCCGAAAGGGCGAAACCATCAGCCTGAGTGACTAGTTACTCAGGAAACAGAGCAAGTCATGTCCTGGCCACAGCAAAGCGGTGACTTTATTTTGCCGTGACCATTCGGACATTCAGAAACCTGCACTTCAGTACCATCATCGAGTTTTAGCATGGCGTTGACCAGTGGAGCATCACATTCTCCGCAGGTTGCATTGACGCTCATGCCGCAAATTTCACATTTATAAGTTGCCATCTATATTTCCTTTCGTATTTGTCTGTTTTAAGGATAAGAATCAATATATCAATCACAATGATGACTGTCTATTTCCATCGTCCGTCATTTTGTAGGTATTAAGCTTTACGATTTATGTAAAACGTAGCACTAAAACGTAAAACTAAAACCTATTGATGGTATTGGCGGCTCAATTCGTGGACGGCTTCTACCAGGGCGGCGGCATGTTCCGGGTTTACTGCCGGGTGTATGCCGTGGCCGAGATTAAACACATGGCCGTTGCCTTTGCCGAAACTGGCAAGTGTCATTGCTACTTGCTCACGGATTGTGTCCGGCGGGGCATACAGCACGCAGGGGTCGATGTTGCCCTGCAGCGCAACACGGTCTCCTACGCGCGCTCGAGCATCAGACAGGTCTGTTGTCCAGTCCAGTCCAAGCGCATCGCAGCCGCTGTCTGCCATCAACTCCAGCCACTGACCACCGCCCTTGGTGAATAACACCACAGGGACGTCGCGTGTTGTCGCGTCTGCTTTTAATTTCTCGACAATTTTTGTCATGTAGGCCAGTGAAAATTCACGATACGTAGCTGGTGACAGCGAGCCACCCCAGGTGTCAAACACCATCACGGCCTGTGCGCCGGCCTCTATTTGCGCAGCAAGGTAAACGCTGACACTATCAGCGAGCACGGCAAGTATTCGGTGCAACAGGTCTGGACGGCTGTACATCATGCCCTTGATGCAGGAAAAGGTTTTACTGCTGCCACCTTCTACCATGTAGGTGGCCAGCGTCCATGGGCTGCCGGAAAAACCTATCAGCGGTACACGACCATCCAGTTCGCGCCGTATCAGCGACACGGCATCAGTAACATACCGTAGTTCGTCATTCGGGTCGGGAACGGCCAGTTTTGCCACCGCTTCCTCATCGGTAACCGGGTGCTGAAAGCGCGGCCCCTCACCCTCTTCAAAGTACAGTCCCAGCCCCATCGCATCCGGTATGGTCAGAATGTCCGAGAACAGGATCGCCGCATCGAGCGGGAACCTGTCCAGCGGCTGTAATGTCACTTCGCAGGCCAGTTCCGGGTTCTGGCATAGATTCATAAAGTTGCCTGCCTTGCTGCGGGTTGCTCTATATTCAGGCAGATAACGTCCAGCCTGGCGCATCATCCATACGGGAGTGACATCAACAGCTTGACGGCGCAGGGCACGCAAAAACCGGTCATTCTTGAGAGTTGGTTTCATAACTTGTCTCTAACGTGGCAGGCCGGTACTGCCCATGAGGAATTCATCGACAGATCGAGCAGCCTGACGGCCTTCGCGGATGGCCCAGACCACCAGGGACTGACCGCGGCGCATATCACCGGCAGCGAACACTTTGTCAACAGAAGTGCGATAGTCCTCAGTGTTGGCGTTGATATTGCCTCGATTATCTTGTTGCAGACCAAGCTCTTCCAGCATCCCCTGGTGTACAGGATGAACAAAACCCATGGCTAAAAAAGCGGCATCGGCTTTTAATTCAAATTCAGTTCCTGCGATTTCGGACATCTGCCATTGGCCATTATCGTCCTGATTCCATTCAACTTTGATGCAGTCTATCCCGGTAAGCTTCCCATTTGCACCTTTGAAACGCTTGCTGGCGACGCTCCACATGCGTTCACAGCCTTCTTCCTGAGAGGTGGACGTGCGAAGCTTGTTTGGCCATTCAGGCCAGGTAAGGGCCTTGTTTTCTTTCTCTGGCGGCATTGGCATGATTTCAATCTGGGTTACTGATTTTGCTCTCTGCCGGTTAGAGGTGCCAATACAGTCTGAGCCGGTATCTCCACCGCCGATGACAACAACATCCAGGTCTGTTGCGAGGATCGCATCGTTCTCAGGAATATCGTCGCCTGCAACACGCTTATTTGACTGTGCAAGGAAGTCCATGGCGAAATGAACGCCATTAAGATCCCGTCCTTCAATTGGAAGGTCGCGCGGTTCTTCGGAGCCCCCGGTCAACACAACAGCATCAAATTCTTCAACCAGATGACTGGCAGGAATATCAGCGCCAATATACGTGCTTGTTTTGAAGTCTACGCCCTCCGCCAGCATCTGGCTGACGCGACGATCTATCAGTGACTTGCTTAGTTTGAAGTCAGGGATTCCATAGCGCAGAAGGCCACCGACACGGTCACTCTTTTCATAGACGGTGACATCGTGTCCGGCCCTTGCCAGCTGCTGTGCACAGGCCAGTCCAGACGGACCTGAACCAACTACCGCCACTTTTTTATTGCTGCGATGGGCGGCAATTTGCGGCTTGACCAGGCCCTTTTCCCAGGCTGAATCAATAATCGCACATTCAATCGTTTTAATCGTGACAGGTGCATCATCTATGTTCAGTGTACAGGCAGCTTCACAGGGTGCTGGACATATGCGACCGGTAAATTCCGGAAAATTATTCGTTGAGTGCAGTACTTCGATGGCCTCATCCATTTTGTCCTTGTAGACAAGGTCATTCCAGTCAGGGATTATATTATTGACCGGGCATCCCTGGTGACAAAAAGGAATGCCGCAATCCATGCAACGAGCTCCCTGTAGCTGCAGAACATTTTGATCCAGCGGGATAGTAAACTCTTCATACTTGATCAGGCGATCGGCAACAGCAGCATATGATCTATCCTGACGAGGGAACTCAATGAATCCTGTGGGTTTACCCATTATTATTCTCCAATAAACTTAATAGGCTGACATGATTTGATAAGGCGCGTTTAATTTATGCGTTTACGGATTAATAGCGGCACTTTGTTTTTTTGCACTCATTTCCAGCAGGGCGCGCCGGTATTCAACCGGCATGACTTTGACGAAGCGAGGCAGGTAGTCAGTCCAGCTCTCAAGAATTTCGCGTGCGCGGTTGCT
>JARFQI010000097.1 GCA_029287855.1 Arenicellales bacterium
TTTTCAGCGACACCCAATGGCATAGCAATGTCTATGGCAAGAGAGCTGCTCGATGCCGGAATCCGCCTGATTGACCTGGCAGCTGACTTTCGTATCAAGGATGTTGCCGTCTGGGAACAATGGTATGGCATGCAGCATGCGTGTCCAGAGCTTCTCGATCAGGCAGTCTATGGCCTGCCGGAAATAAACCGTGAAAAAATCCGTACTGCCAGACTGGTTGCCAACCCGGGGTGTTATCCAACAGCAGTCACATTGGGGTGGTTGCCGTTATTAAAAGCAGGGCTGGTCGATGTCAATGATTTAATTGCTGATGCAAAATCAGGTGTCTCAGGTGCAGGTAGAGGCGCAAGTGTTGCGACATTGCTTGCAGAAGCAGGGGATTCTTTTAAGGCCTACGGGGTAACCGGGCATCGTCACCACCCGGAAATTGCGCAGACATTATCGCAGTTATCAGGTCAAACGCCAGGGCTTGTGTTCACGCCGCATCTCACGCCAATGATCAGGGGCATACATGCCACCCTTTATGCAAAGCTGTTATCGAATCAGGAACTGGATCTGCAAATTCTGTTCGAGGCAACATATGCAGAAGAACCATTTGTTGATGTGATGCCAGCAGGTTCGCACCCTGAGACTCGTTCTGTTCGGGGGTCAAATTATTGCCGTATAGCTGTATATCGTAATGAGCAGAGAGTTATTGTTCTCTCTGTTATCGATAATCTTGTCAAGGGTGCCGCAGGCCAGGCCGTGCAGAATTTTAATTTGATGTTTGGTTATGATGAGAAAACCGGGCTCGATCTCGTGCCGCTCTCGCCATGATCTAATGACAAAGCTGGCAAGCCAGGTATAAATCGATGATTGATGATGCTCGTACACATCTGGAAATAAGGGCAACGACTGACTCAGTCTGGAAAAGTCGTTTAATGCCAGTGCTCGTGGTTCTATTTTTCATCACCACCATCGGCGGCTATTTTCTCGGCAAATATCGAGCTGAGGTTGATTGGCAAGTTGCGGTAGAAGCATTGAATGTACTTGAGAAAGATTATTCAAGGACAATGCAGGAAAATACCAGGTTAAAAGAAAGCCTCGAATTTGAGAAAGCAAAAAGTACCAGGGATGTGCAAATTAAACGACAGGCCTATGATGAAATTGCTCAAACTTTGGCATCAACCAGCAAAGAGGTTGCCAGTCTAAAGGAAAATATCAGGTTTTATGAAAGTATTATCGAAGGCGCTGAGAAAAAACAGGGTCTGCAAATAAAAAATGTATCCCTGCAAGCCGATGGAACAACGGGGCAGTATAAATATCAGGTGATCATAGTAAACAGTAACTATGGTAAAAATAAATCAGAAGGTAAGCTTGCACTTAAACTAGAAGGTTTGCAGGAAGGTGAATTAAAAACAATAAATATAACGGCGGGGAAAGACGCTGAAGATACGCCGCTGCTGTTCAAATATTTTCAGAGGGTTGATGGTTATATTACCGTCCCTGACACGTTCCAGCCCCAACGGGTACATGTAATGGCCCGATTATCGGGTAAAAAAGCCGTGAAAATAGAAAAATGGTACACTTGGGACAAATTACTTAACAGTACTGAGCCTGATACTGACTGAAGTCTGTTAAGAATGACAGTGAAACGACAACAGGAGATTGACTATGCTAGGCAAAAAGCCAGCACCGGCAGTTGTGCAAAAACCGACAGATAAAATTGATACTTTATTAGGCCCGAATACTGAAATCCATGGAGATGTTAATTTTTCTGGTGGATTGCGAGTGGATGGAAAGCTGGTTGGCAATGTATCAGCTAAGGACGCAAGCAATAACAGTTTGCTGACCATCAGTGAGCAGGGTGAGGTCAGTGGCAATGTGACTGTACCCCACGTTGTCATTAATGGCATCGTCAACGGAAATGTTTCATCTAGTGGCAAAGTCCTGTTACAGAGCAAGGCTAAAATTGTAGGTGATGTTTATTATTCCTCCATTGAAATGGAATTAGGCGCAACGGTAAATGGCAATATGGTGTGCGAAACAGCAAAGGCAGCATCGCTGCGTAATGAAACAGCATCAAGAAAAGATGCTGCCCCTGTGCCACTGACAAGAGATGAAGTAAAAAAACAGAGTGCTTGACCAAAACGCTCAGGATTGAAATAATATAAGTTGATACTTATGGAGTTGTTACTATGGGCGAAGCCGTGACAGAATTGGATGCACCACTGATCTTTACAGATCAGGCGGCAGCAAAAGTAAAGAAGTTAATTGAGGAAGAAGCAAATCCTGACCTGATGCTGCGTGTTTACGTAACAGGTGGCGGTTGTTCCGGTTTTCAGTACGGGTTCGCATTTGAAGAAACCGAATCGGAAGGCGATACCCGGATCGTCAATGATGACGTAACGCTGATTGTCGATCCTATGAGTTTTCAGTACTTAATCGGTGCTGAAGTCGATTATAAGGATGATTTAGAAGGATCCAGGTTTGTAATAAATAACCCGAATGCCCAGACTACCTGTGGTTGCGGATCGTCTTTTTCAGTCTGATCAATTATCTGACTTTCGATATATATGTCCAATAGGGGTGCATTAAAGCACCCCTTTTTTATTTTAGGTTTAAAGTAATAGATTGTCTCAATTCGTACTATTAATGATGACTCTGTTCTCGGATAGCGCTGCTCGCTCGATTAACTGTTTCAGAAGCTATTCTGAGCTGTGCTGTTCATTGCAGTGCAAATCATGCAGCAGTTCACAGCTAGATCAGGCAGGATATATGCCGCCGAGGATGACAGGGTGATGAGCTCCCGTCACTGCTGGTAGATTACCCGTTTGTTTTTCCATTGTGCACCAGGCAAGCCAGGCAAACGCTGTGGCTTCGACATAGTCCGGGTCTAGGCCGAGTTTTTCTGTGGTGAATAGCTTTGCCTTTGGCAAATGGTGGTATATGCGCTCTGTCAGGTCTTTATTGTGAACACCGCCTCCACAGAGATATACCTCATTATTATCAAATCCTTCACGGATAATATGCAAGGCAATGGTGTGGGCGGTTAGTTCAGCCAGTGTGGCCTGCACATCCTCGGCTCGTAGTTCTGTGACATCAGGGTAACTTGTTTCCAGCCAGTCTAGATTAAAATATTCCGTGCCGGTGCTTTTTGGCGAGCTTTTACTGAAATAGCCATCATTGAGAAGTGAATCAAGCAGTCTACTGTTGACCGCACCACTGGCTGACCAGTTGCCATTTTCATCATAGCGGTGTCCGCGGCAGGATGTTGACCAGGCGTCTAACAGGCAATTACCAGGACCAGTATCATAACCAGACACTGCATTGTGGCTTTTTAGCCTTGGCAGCACCGTGATGTTTGAGATGCCCCCGATATTTACGATAATGCGCGCGTTCTCGGGATCAGAAAATACCGCCCGGTGAAAAGCGGGTACCAGTGGTGCGCCCTGTCCACCAGCTGCAATATCCCTCGCACGAAAGTCAGCGACAGTTGTAATACCTGTCATTTCTGCAATAACAGAAGGATTGCCGATTTGCAGGCTATAAGGGTTTTTGTGGCCAGACTGGTGGCGAATTGTTTGTCCATGGCAGCCAATGGCCTTGATGTCATGGGGTTTGTAGGCAGATTTCGAAAGCAGGTCTAAGGTAACCTTGGCGTAGATTTCGCCGAGCTCTGTATCAAGTGAGCAAAGAGCATGTATTGATTCTGTCTTCCCGCTTATCAAATTGCGCAGTTGGCTAGGTATATGCTCAGGGAATTCGGTGCTGAGCATTGAAATCACTTCAAGGCCGCCACTGTCACCAATACGAATTAATGCGCCATCAATCGCGTCAAGACTGGTACCTGACATCAGGCCAACATAATAATTATCCATAGATGTATTCAAAAAAAATGTTGCGGCTGCAAGAGATGGTCAGGAGGTCGAGAAATGCTCAACTTCCAGTTGTTTCGATACTCACAGCAACATTCAGGCTATCCAGGTTGTCCAGCTGTTCAACCCAGTAATTTGCAATGCGTTCAAAATCAGCTTTCTGATCTTGTTCGATGGGCTCACTGGCTGGCTGACGGAAGGTCAAAGGGTTTACATGTTTACCATTGACGCGAAACTCGTAGTGAAGATGGGGCCCGCTGGCCAGGCCGGTTGAGCCCACTCGCCCTATAGTTTGACCCTGCCTGACTTTAGACCCTTTTGCTATACCACGGGAAAAGCTCGATAGATGGGCATAAAGGGTACTGTATGTGCTGCCATGGCTTATGATCACGGCATTGCCATAGCCACCTTTGCGGCCAGCGTGGATGACCTTGCCGTTTGCAGTGGCGCGAACAGGCGTCCCCCGCCCGGCTGCATAGTCTACGCCTTTATGGGCACGCGTTTTTTTCAGTACAGGGTGGTAACGTGCTTTGGTAAAGCGCGAACTGATTCGGCTGAATTTGACCGGTGTTCGGAGGAAAGTTTTTTGCATGCTCTTGCCGTCGGGAGAATAGTATCGCAGCTCACCATCTTCATTCCTGCGGGCAATGGCACGGTAAGTCTTGCCATTATTAACAAACTCAGCGGCGAGTATGTCACCATGACTTTTTTTACTGCCGTTGACATAGACGTCTTCAAATATGAGTTTGAAGCGATCACCCGGTTGTACGTTGATGGCAAAATCAATATCCCAGCCGAAGATTTCGGTCATGTTCATTGTCAGGGTATCGCTGATCCCTGCGACTTTTGCTGCCGCATAGAGAGATGAGATGATTTCTCCTTTAACTTTCCTGATATGTGTTGTTGTTGGTAGCCGGTTACTGACGATTTCGTAGTTATCACCGTTTCTTATGGCGTGAACCCAGGTAAGTGGTGTATTTTCATAGATAAACTCATCACCAATGTGTCCATCCTTACTGAGGATGTGCAGTGTGTTGCCTGGGATTAGTCTTACCAGCGGATCACTGTTTTCTGAGCGTGCAATCAATGTGGCCGCTGCAGTCTTTAGTCCGAGTCGCTTTAGAATGACATATAAAGTGTCCCCCTTTTTTACTTTGCTGGATTTCCAGAGCTCTGGATTTTGCTCCAGCAATGGAGCAAAGGAGACGCCGGTACCTGTATCTGCCAGCACATCCGAAAGCATCGGGATCGAAGGCGATTCGGGTGTTGTTTGGCTGCTATTGTCGAGCTTGTCTACAGAAGCAGTAATGTCTTCTTCTGTATGATGGTTGATGGTTTCAGGCAATGAATCAGGCAATGATATGTTTGCCAGCTCTATTGTAGAAGCAAATTCTACAGACTCCTCCTGGTCTTGATGGCGAACAGAGAAAACACTAACCATCGCAATAATTGCCAGAGGCAGGATCCAGTATTTATGCCTTATAGCGGCGATCTTCCGAGAAAAAGAATGGTTGGAATGAAGTATTCCATCATCTTTGAAATCTCGATTGTGGTTTAGAGTCTGAGGCATCTGGTTTTTCATTTACAAAATTGTCACTATTCTACTAGTAGTTTGCGTCTGGAGCTAGTCTGTGAAGTTTTTAAATCACTAATTTATATTTTATTTACGCATTAATCTGACCGTGTGCCTGTGATACTCTTTGCGCCCTTATTAATTATTATAGACAAAATGTGAGGCTATGCTAATGGTGTCTGTTGATGAGTCACTGACATTAATACGAAGAGGTGCAGATGAAATCATACCTGCTGAGGGACTGGTGGAGCGCCTGAGGTCCGGTCGACCACTTAGAATTAAGGCTGGTTTTGATCCCACAGCACCGGATCTACATCTAGGCCACACAGTTTTAATCAATAAATTACGCCAGTTTCAGCAGCTCGGACACGAAATCCTGTTTCTGATTGGTGATTTCACCGGCATGATTGGTGATCCAACCGGTAAGAGTGCTACACGCCCGGCACTTACCCAGGAACAGGTGAATGAAAACGCACGCAGCTACCAGGAGCAGATATTTAAAATACTTGATCCGGATAAAACAGAAATAGTCTTTAACTCAACATGGATGGGCAAGATGAGTGCCGCTGATATGATTCAGCTGGCAGGCAAGCATACCGTTGCGCGAATGCTGGAACGGGATGACTTTAACAAGCGTTATACAGGCGGTATGCCGATCGCGATTCATGAATTCCTCTATCCGCTGGTTCAGGGCTATGATTCTGTAGCGATGAATGCTGACGTCGAACTGGGCGGGACTGACCAGAAGTTTAACCTGCTGGTGGGGCGAGAATTGCAGCGTCAGTATGGTCAAAATCCACAGGTTATTCTTACCATGCCAATCCTGGAAGGGCTGGATGGCGTACAGAAGATGTCAAAATCACTAAATAATTATATTGGTATCAATGACCAGCCTGGCGAAATGTTCGGAAAGATCATGTCAATTTCAGATGAATTGATGTGGCGTTATTTCGAGCTGTTGAGTTTTAAACCAATGTCTGAAATAGAGGCTTTACGGAAACAGGTCTCAGAGGGGGAAAACCCGCGCGATGTAAAATTCAAACTGGCGCGGGAAATCGTCGCCAGGTTTCATTCAGTCGCTGAAGCAAAAGCAGCGCAGGATGAGTTTATTAACCGTTTTCGTAAAGGTGAAATGCCCGACGAGATAGCAGAGGTAAGTTTGCAGGCTGAAGCAGGAATAATACCCATTGCAAATTTACTCAAGAATGCGGGTTTAACGCAAAGTACATCAGATGCATTACGTATGATACGCCAGGGTGCAGTAAAGATTGACGGCGAGAAAGTGGAAGATACAAAACTTGAAATTAATGTATCCAGTACACATATATACCAGGTCGGCAAAAGGCGTTTTGCCCGTGTTACAGTTATCTAGGTAACTTTATTAGAAATAATTGAAATTATTCTATCGTAATATGTTGACGAGAGTTCATCATTACGTATAATGCGCGCTCCCTTGTGAGGGGGAGCAGGGAATAAGTCCCGCAGACGAGTTTCAGTGTAAATTGATTTACTTTTTCTTCTATATCATCTTGAGGAAATTTACTGAAACAAAGGTTTCAATCTAATTTCAAATTAAATGTAATTATTGGTTGACGAAGCTGCAGGCAAGCGTATAATGCGCACCCTCGCTGGCCAGAATGGAAGCATTCACGGCTCGATCTTTTAAAATTTGAAACAAGCAATTGTGCAGACGCTTCTGTTGATTCTGAAGATTTCCAGAATAGTGAAAAGTCGACAATTTACTGCATTTTGCAGTGAAATACAGACATGTTCACAAAAAATACAAGTCGTCCCAAGGGGCGCACTCCATGTTTTAAACTGGAGAGTTTGATCCTGGCTCAGATTGAACGCTGGCGGCATGCCTAACACATGCAAGTCGAACGGAAACGACGAAAACAATCCCTTCGGGGTGCGT